>CAYWPU010000002.1:0-126973 GCA_964460805.1 uncultured Candidatus Saccharibacteria bacterium
AATGCCGCCGCTAAAAATTCCGTCCGTCCCCGCAAGAACACGGCGGAAGGGGGGTGTGGGGGGAATTCCGCCGTGTTCTTGCAAAAAATAGAGGCCAGCCCCGCCGCCTGCGTCGTTAGAGGCAGAAGCCAGCAAAAAAGTTTTCTTTTCCTTTTAGAAGAAAAAATCCGGCGCGCGCAAAAGAAAAGCAGAGAAAACTTTTTTGCTGGCCGGCGAGCGTTAGCAAGCGGCGGCGGGGCGGCTTCATTCGTCGGGGGTTTGCCGGAAATGCGTTCGGATTTCGTTCAGGGTATGGAGCAGAATGGATAAGTTTAGTATAGTGAATTTAAACAACTTCACCTGGCAACTCAATGTCGCTCTGATGGGTGGAGCTTTTGCTGTGTTTGGTCTGATCTATAATGAATATTATATCTATTACGGATTGCTGACTTTTATGTTCGGAGTGTGGGGACATATAATTTATAAATTTTGGAAATGGGTATTTGGTGAAGATGGTGTCACAAATTCTTACTACTGGGTTGTGCATCTGTTCAACATAATTGTCGCTTTTTTGTGGACGGGAGTCTTACTGCATATTTATTGGTAGAACAATGCGAAACAAATTAGTGCGGGTCAGTGACCGGATGCAGAAGGCTTATGTGTATCGCCTCACCGAGCCAGCGGGGCGGAATTTCCATCCCGACTTTAAGCCGGACCTAACGCCGAGGGAAATGCTCGCCCTGGGCGTCTTCGGCGGCAAATACATGACCGATTGCCGGCGGGAGTTCCCCAAGAGCTGGTTCACGCGCGCCAAGCTCTCGCCGGAGCATCATGATGACAGCTTGAATTATTTTCAGCAACATGCCAGTCAGCCGCTCAAGATCTGGCGAGAGAAGGGGTGGATCAACGAGGAACACGACCCGCGCGGCTGGTTCCAGTGGTATTGCCGCTATTACCTGGGCAGGAGATTGCCTGGAGAAGATGAGCGTCAGATCAAGCGTTGGAAGGCGATGAGCCGACACTTGGCGCAAGTTAAACAGAATTGCCGGGCGCGCGACTTGATGTGCCGCCCGGCACAGAGGCAGGCACTGCTCCACTGGGCCTACGATAGCCGGAAGATCTAGTTAGCTTACTTTGGTTAGTTGCCTAGTGTGTTATAATCATTTCTATTCTAATTTTATGAGAGAAAAGCTCCACGCGTTGATCAAGAAGTCAACTTTGGATCCGGCGTTGTTAGTCTGCTTGGCGTTACTTGCATTGGGTGTGGCGGTCTATGGCGCTTATAATGCATATCACCTCAATGCTACGGTGGGGGAGATGGCCTCCACTAGTGCCTCTTATGATGAACGAGTGAGCAAGCTGGAAGAGGCGTTGGAGATCTTGCGAGGGCAGAATGACGGTCTCAACTTGGCACTCCAGCAGGCTGAGGATCGCCGGCGGGAGCTGGAGGAGGACTTTGAAGATGTCTCGGACGCCGTGGGCACGCTGGAGAAGCTGAGCAAAACAGATAAAGAACTGCTCCAGAAGTATTCTAAAGTTTACTTTTTAAACGAGCATTATGTGCCCACTAATCTAGTGACCATTGCCAGCAAGTATCTCAGCGATCCAAGCCGCTCTCTGCAATTGCATGCTGAGGTCTGGCCCGAGCTCAAGCGGATGCTGGATGCCGCGGCGCGGGAGGGTATCACTCTGCAGGTGGTCTCGGCCTATCGCTCGTTTGGTACCCAGGCGGGTCTCAAGGCGAGCTACAACTTTACCTACGGCGCCGGTACGGCCAACCAGTTCTCGGCCGAGCAGGGCTACTCGGAACATCAATTAGGGACAACAGTTGATCTAACTACACCAGAGATTGGCGGCGCGCTGGCAGGCTTTGCCAGTACCCCAGCCTACGACTGGCTGACTGATAATGCCTATCGTTATGGCTTCACACTCTCATACCCGCCCAATAATAGTTACTACCAATTTGAGCCTTGGCACTGGCGCTATGTTGGTTCCAGCTTGGCCAGACGCTTGTACCGCGAGAAAATCTATTTCTACGATCTGGATCAGCGCGAGATTGATAAATATCTGGTCGATATTTTTGATTAAATAAAAAACGCTCCCTGCGACCATAGATCACAGTGAGCGTTTGGTGTTAGCACAGCTTCAGCCAGTGGATAATCCGCTGGCATTGCTCTGCTGGCGTGCCACGGCCAGTGTTGAAGGTGAAATCAAAACCATTTGGACTCACCAGCTCTGCCAGGGTCTGTTTGTAGAGCTTGCTATAGCGCTCGCTCGTTTCTGCTTCCCGTTTGAGCGTCGCTTCTTGGGCGGCCTGGAGGGAGGCGTGCTTGTCCCGCTCCATGATCCGCTGGGATCTCACCGGATCAGAGCAGGTGAGCAAGATCTTCCTCAGGTTTGGGATATCAGCCAGCACATGCGGTGCCCGCCGGCCCTCAATTACCCAGCCTTGCTTCAGGTTTGCGAGGCCGAATTTTCTCAGCCCCTCGTCTATCTCCAGATCAACTGTCAGATCACTGATCGCCAGATTCTCCAGTTCTGCCGGAGAGACGCCCTTTCTCTTTGCAATTTCTCGGAACGAGTCACCGGCGCAATAAAAGGGTACATCAAGTTCCCGAGCCAGCATCGGTCCAACTGTGCCCTTGCCTACGCCGGCCAAGCCACACAACGCGATTTTCCACATCAGTCACCGCCTTTCTTGTCTGTTTGTGTCAGTTTAGTTTTGAGGTTCTGGACTGGTTCCCATATTAGATTTTCCTTGATCTTTGTCAAGCCTAGTGCTATAGTCAGGCTAGTTCAGTTCTTCTCTGTTTGTAACCACAAAGGGGGTGATCTATGTGATGACAGAGGAAGATTTTCTGGAACAGGCAGCCCGGGCGCAACTTACGCCAGCGCAAGAGGCTCTGGTGCGCAAGAATCTGGGGCTCCAGTTCACCCAGGCCGATATCCCACAAGATCCGGTAGAGGCGCAGAGAGCTTTTGAGACAGGGATGGAACAATTTAACCAGAGTGGAAGGACGATGAGAAAATGACCAGGAATCTTGACTCCCGATCTGGTAAAACCGCTTCACGATGCTTACTCAAGTATACGGAAGCGGTTTTCTCTATTTTTATCACCTAATTCACAATTTTAAATAATCCAGACTCTAGTTTATAATTAAATCACGTTTTATTTAAAATCATGAAAAAAGTAATTATTCTCGGTGGCGGTTTTGCGGGTGTCCGCGCGGCGCTGGACTTGGCACGTTGTGCACCAAGAGAAACTAAAATTGTTTTGATCAGTAATACGCCGCACTTTGAGTATCACGCGGCTCTCTACCGCGTAGTCACTGGCCGCTCGCCACTGGAGGTCTGCGTGCCACTGGCGGAGATTTTCCAGAATCTGCCGGTGGAAATTGTTTTAGACAAAGTTAATAAAGTTGATTTAAGTAATAAGTTGCTCAACGGCGAGAGCGGCTCGCGCTACGCTTATGATTATCTAGTCTTAGCCGTGGGCAGTGAGACGAGCTATTTTGGCATCAGCGGCTTGCCCGAGTTCTCGTTTGGCCTCAAGTCTATTGGCGAGGCATTGCGGCTCAAGCAACACCTGCATCAAGTCTTTGAGAGTTGTGCGCGGCCAGAGACTGACGGCGGCGATAAGGTCTGCGGCAGTCATATTGTGATCGTGGGCGGTGGGGCTACCGGCGTGGAGCTGGCGGGCGAGTTGGCGATCTATGCTAAATATCTAGCCAAAAAGCACAAAATCGATCCTTATCTCGTTACCATTGATCTGATAGAAGCGGCACCGAGGCTCTTGCCGGCGCTCTCACCGTCCGTCTCGGCGCGGGTCAAGCAACGTCTCCACGACTTGGGAGTCAATGTGTTTTTAAACCGGACTCTAGTTAAAGAGGAAGTCGCGTCTATCCAGCTTAAAGACATGACGATCCAGGCCAAGACAATTGTCTGGACGGCGGGAGTAAAAAATAATCGCTTATTAGCCGGCATCGGCGGACTCACTTTTGATAAGAAGGGAAGAGTTCTGGTGGACCCGCACTTGCGGCCGGCTGGTTATCCCAGCGTGTATGTGGTTGGCGACTCGGCTGCTGTCCCCGGTGCGGGGATGGCTTGGCCGGCGGCGCGGATGGGCGCGCACGCGGCGCGCTGTATCTGTGCTAGCCTGCGCGGCCACCAAGCTCTACCAGCCTACCAAGCTGTGCCGCCGGCTTCTTCTATCCCCGTGGGCCCGGGCTGGGCAGCCAGTTCGCTGGGTTCATCTTTTTATCTCTATGGCTGGCTGGGCTGGCTGGTGCGCCGCTTGATTGACTTCCACTTTTTCCTCTCCATCTTGCCCTTCTCCCGCGCCTTGGTCGCCTTTGACCCGCATCAGAAGTTCTCTGAATCTTGCCCGGTCTGCAATCCAGCTGGCCAACTTGAGTTCAAATAGATAGAAAAATAAAATGGTCCTCGCTACGCACATTGTTACCGGCGCTGTTCTCGCTACCAGCCTACCTGCTCAACCGGTGCTAGCCTTTGCCGCCGGATTTATTTCCCACTTTCTGCTAGACGCGATCCCGCACTGGGATTATAAGCTTAACTCGCTCAGCAATAGCCAGACTGGGTATGTTTCAGATACTGAGATGGACACCTCGGGTCGCAAGTTTCTTTCTGATCTACTGAAAATTTTACTCGACGTGATTATTGGCGTAGCTGGTTTACTTTTATTAATCAAGACTTTGCACTGGCAATTTAGCTTAGCGCTCGTGGCTGGTGCTCTTGGTGCGATCTTGCCGGACTTCCTCCAATTTGTTTATTTTAAAACTAAATCGCTATTATTGCGCGATCTCCAGCGCTTCCACGTCTGGATCCATAGTCAGACTAGACTGGATAATCGCTATATTCTGGGGCCATTTCTCCAGACTTTACTGGTCTTGGTTCTTCTTGCTATAATTAGGGCATGAAGACTAATATTAAGGCGACTGGGCTGGATTTGACCCCGGCTCTGCGGGCTTATGTGGAAGAGAAACTCGCTCATGTTGAGCGTTTTATTGACCCTAGTGACGAGAGCGTTTTGGTTGACATAGAGATTGGCAAAACGAGTCAGCATCACCACAGCGGGGAGGTCTTTAAGGCGGAAATCAATTTACACATTTCCGGTGGCAACTTCTACGCCAGCACGGAGGAGGCGGATCTCTACGCCGCGATTGATGTGGTCAAAGACGAGATCATCTCAGTGATCAAGACGAATAAAGCCAAGAAGAACACGCTCCTGCGCCGCGGCGGGCGGAGCATCAAGAACATGCTCCGGAGCATCAATCCGTGGAAGAAGTAGAGCTGAAAATAAAATAACATGCAGAAAGAACTCAAGTTTGTCTTACTCGGCTTAATAATTATGAGCGCATTATTTGCTTATAGACTTATGTCACCAAACGCATCATCAGACCCTGGTCTAGAACTGGGGAAAAAATTAAATAATAATCCAGTCGTCGTCTTGCACACAAATTATGGCGACATTGAATTGGAATTATTTAAAGATAAAGCGCCAAAAACAGTAGAGAATTTCCTCAAGCTCGCTCGTGCTGATTTCTACAGTGGCACGCTGTTCCATCGAGTCATCAAAAGCTTCATGATCCAAGGCGGCGACCCTAATACCAAGCTCGCACCGGAGAATTGGGCGATCCATGGCACTGGCGGTCCGGGCTACACTTTTGCGGATGAGTTTGAAGGTAATGACGAGAGACTGGTGCGCGGCGTGCTGGCGATGGCCAACGCCGGGCCTGGCACCAACGGCTCGCAGTTCTTTATCATCACCGCGCCGGCCACCGACTGGCTGGAGGGCAAGCATACGCCATTTGGCCGCGTGATTGCCGGCATGGACGTGGTGGACAAAATAGAACAAGTGAAAGTGAACGAGAACGCGCATCCATTGGAAGACGTGAAGATAGAGAGTGTGGAGCTGAAGTAATAAATTGACTTCTGTTGCAATTTAGCTCACAATCAGGGAGGCTATAACAAGCCAGACGCGTAGTCTGGTTTGGCTGGTCTTTACACTGTTTTTTGTGGAGGAAGGCACATGTGGATTCTTGCGCTATGTTTGTTTGCTACTCCTGCCGTGGGCTGGTTGGTTTGGTACTTGCGTCGGCGTTGGCAGTGGTGGATGCTCTATGCTGCCAAGAATTTATTACGCAGCAGGGATGCCATTCTGATTCAGCGGTATCCTTTGGCCACTCTTCTGTGGGGCTATGATATCGATCTGGAGGTGTGTTATACACATTACAAAGAAGACGGGCTCAGGACATTTCGCTTGTATTATGGTTATTATGATGAGGTGAACGTTTTCGTTTTCTCTTCATCCGGCCATCCACGCTGGCGCTGGATTTGCCGGGTGGGGGAGACTACGGCCGAGGTTGCAATCCCCAAATTTGCCCGGCGTATGCTGGAAGATATTCTGGATCTCGTTGACGCACGGTTGAAAGCACCACTCGCTCATCCCGAGGCCAAGATCAAGCCGGACGATTTGCCCATGCTTGTGGGTAGTGATGCGGCCTAATGCTTGCCTCGCTGCCAATCCTCCCAAGTCATCTCGGATTTGCCTTCCGGGATGACTTTTTTTATCACAAAAATATTATTTTCTAGTTTCGCGCCAGTTATTTTTATCCTCTGTTTGTTCTCATCAAAAAAGTAAATCCCCGGCCAAGGTGCGTAAGCTAAGAATTTTCTGTAATTTAATTCTGCGTTTTTTTCATCCAATTTTATTTCGCCATCTGATTTGTTTATTTTTTTAGTAAAAGTAGCTAGTTTGTGATTCTGCTCTTGGGCTGTTATTTTTCCCGCAATCCAATTTGGCATTATTTTCGCTAGCATCTGCGCGCCCAGTTTGGCTAGATCTTGGCGCAGATCTAAATAATTTTTATTTATTATTTCTATTTTCTCTTGCGCGATAATTGGCCCGTGATCTACTTGCTCGTCTAGCAGCATGATACTCACGCCGGACTCTTTATCGCCGTTCAAGATTGCCGTCTGGATTGGTGTGGGGCCGCGATACTGCGGCAAGAGCGAGGGGTGGATATTCAGCGTGCCAAATTCGGGTAAGTCTAAAATTTCTTGCTTAATGATCTTGCCATAAGAAGCGACAATGAAAATATCAAAAACTTCTAGATCAAGAATGCTTAAATTTTCCGGCTGTAGAAATTTTATATTATTTTCTTTTGCCCAAATCTTGACTGGCGGGGGAGTGAGGATTAATTTTCTCCCTTTAGGTTGATCCGGCGTGGTGATAACTAAATCAGGCAAATAATCTTTCTGCTTCAGTTCTGCTAGAACCGCGACAGCGAACTCGTCTGTGCCAAAGAAGGCGAATTTAATTTTTGTCATCAATTTTTGTCTCAGCTTCAACTTCAGTCTCTTCTTCTGGCGGCAAGTTACGGAGATTGATCGCCTTCTGACTAAACAGGATGCCGTCCAAGTGATCCACCTCGTGCTGGAAGATCTGCGCCATGAGTCCACTGCCGTGACGAGTGAACTTTTTTCCAGTCTCGTCCCAAGCTTCTATACTCGCTTTCTCTGCTCGCTCTACCTCGCCATAGAGCCAACGGAGCGAGAGACAGCCCTCCTCCACCAACTTTTTCTTTTTTGATAACTTGATAATCCGGGGATTAATGAACACGAGATCCGGCTTCTCTCCAGCTTTCTCTCCTCCCAGCGCTCGGGCCGAGACAATGAATAGTCGCTTGCCCACGCCAATCTGTGGCGCGGCTAGAGCCACGCCGTCCGGCTCGGCGGCAAGCACTTGGCCCATGCGCGCGATTAGCTCTTTAGTCTCGTCCGAGCTGATCTCTGCCGCGCTGAGTGGTGCGGCCGGACGGTGGAGCACGGGGTCATCTTTGGGGACAAAATTACTCATAATCATAATATAGTCTCTGGATCAACTATCACTATATAGTCTGGCGGCAAGCTTTTCAATTTATCTGCAAGCGAGGGATTGGGCCAGGTGCTGGGTTTAATCTTGAGCAGTAGATTGAGCTCGGCCAGGCCACGTCCCGGCTGATGCAGACTGGGGTAGACGCTTGGCTCGTATTCTGCCAGATTGTCAGATAACCTCTTAAAGACCGCGCGCAATGTGCCAGCTTGGCCCGTCTTAGTTATCTTAATAAAAACTTTAAACGGCGGATAATCAAAGCGCTCCCGCTCGGCGATCTCGCGGCGGTAGAAGTCTAGCATCTGGCCTCTGGCCAACTCAGAGAGAGTCTCGCTATCTTTCTGCCTCGTCTGGATGATCAGCTCTTTATTTGTAATCGCGCGCAGACGAGCCGCTAGATTGAAGAGTCGCTCGTTGATGCGGAAGTCGGGGATAGCCAGCATTGAGTCTATGGTCACCACCAGGCTGTAAGGCACGCGTTCACGGAGATAGTACAGGGCCATCTCCGTGCCAAGCAAGATTGCACCTCGCGTGGCAAGGAACTTGGCTACCAGTGCTTGTGCCGCTTTGGTGTTCTTTATCTTATCGCTGTCTAGTTGGAACACGGCTCTGCCTGGCGCTAGAGCCAGTAGTTCAGTCGCCACTCGATCAATGCCTGTGCCTAGAGCACGTAGTCGCCACGAGTCGCAATTGCGGCACTTTTCCTCACTCGTACGGGTGTCGCCACAGTGGTGGCAACGGAAGATTGTGGTTTCTTGGATGCCCTGCTTCACGCCCGCCTGGTGCAAGACGAGTGGTGAGTCACAGTTATTGCAGATCACCGACTCGCCGCAGTCGTCGCACACAATGAGCGGCGAGATACCGCGTCGGTTAGCGAGGAGGAAGAGCTTTTCCCCACTTGTGCCCGTGCGCTCCAAGAGTGCGCGGGCCTCTTCGCTCCAGATCTCACCACTGGTAACCGGTACTAGCTTGGCGCTTGGTGTGCTGGGCAGGCGCTGGCGCGGCGGCTGGGCGGCTTGCAAGTCACCAGTCTCTAGCCTGTGCATAGTCTCTGGTCGCAAGAGGATATCACCCAGCACCAGCTTTTGCCTGCGTTCAGTCGCCAGTGCCTCAGCAAAGCGGCGATAATCCAGTTGGGACCGGCCTAGGCCACGGTAAGATCTGGCGCTCTCGCGATCTAGTATGATGGTGGCTATGTCAGCGCGGGGGATGGCCAGGTAACTGGGCGTGGCGATAATTAATAACGGCTTCTGTTCAGTGCAAGCGCGGCTCCAGTTCTCGGCCAGCGTCTTCTCGTTCATTTGGCCGTGGAGGGTAACGGTGTAGTGAGCAATCCCTTTTTCTAAAACAGTCTGGGAGGCAAGCAGGTCGGCCACACTCGGCTCTATCACTAGCACTGATTGCTTTTTCGCCAGAGTCTCTCTCACCAGACCCTTGTAGTAAGATAGTCGCTCATCGTCTGTGTCTTGGATCACCAGCTTCTCGCTCAAGATTTTCTCGCTCGGGTCTTCTCTGTCTTTTTCTTTTTCTGCTATTGCTGGCGCTGGTGTTGCTCCGCGCAAGAGCATTATCTTGGGCAAGAGCTCTCGCAACACTTGGCCCAGTGGTGTGGCGCTATACTCAGCCACAGCTTGTGCGGCGGCAAGCGTGGCTTGAGGCAGGAACTGGTGTATTTTTACCTGGCTGACTTTTTTTACCTTATAGTCGCCGCGGCGCAGGCCCGCTTTGGCTTGTTCCACTGGCTCTAGCTTCACCACCAGGGCGTTAACTAATTTTTGCCTCACTGGCACGCTCACCAGGTCGCCAATAGCCAGCTCTTGCGCGCTAAAGTAGCTGAGATGCTCGCGGAAAATACCTCGGGCGAGTGGTATGACTGTTGCAATTTTCATCATCTTGATGTCTGCTCACTATATTGTAAAAAAGAGAAAAAAGCCATACAATAGCCTTAAATCATGAGCTTTTTTGTTCGCAGATTGGGGATTGATCTTGGTACGGCCAACACGCTGGTGTTTATGCCCGGTCAGGGGATTGTCTTAAACGAGCCATCGGTAGTCGCTGTCTCAGAACTGGATAACAAAGTGATGGCCGTTGGTCTAGAAGCCAAAGAAATGGTCGGCAAGACGCCAGATAATATTGTGGCTTATCGGCCGATGAAAGACGGCGTGATCGCTGACTATAGAGTGACAGAAGTGATGTTGCGCTATTACATCAATAAAGCAATTGGCAAATTTAATTTATTTAAGCCAGACGTAATGATCTCTGTTCCCGCTGGTGTCACCAGCACCGAGCGCCGCGCGGTGATAGAAGCAGCACTCAAGGCCGGCGCGCGCAACGCCTATGTGGTGAAAGAGCCAATTTTAGCTGCGATCGGCGCTGGTATCCCCATCTACGAGCCGCGGGGGCACATGGTCTGCGATATTGGCGGCGGGACTACTGACGTGGCTGTGATCTCGCTTGGCGGCATTGTCGCTTCTACTTCTGTGAAATATGCCGGCAATAAGATAGATCAAGCAATTGCGGATTATATTAAGAAAACTTTTAATTTAGCAATTGGTGATAAAACAGCAGAAGATGTGAAGATTAAGATCGGCTCAGCGGTGCCAGTAGAGAACGAGGAGACTTACGTGATCAAGGGCCGGGATTTTTTAACAGGTCTGCCGCGCTCGGCGGAGATTAAAACTAACGAGATCGTTAAGGCGATAGACAGTGAACTGCGCGAGATCGTGAAGGCGATCAAGGCTGTCTTCCAAGACACACCGCCAGAGCTTGCCAGTGATATCATTGACCACGGGATCATCATGACGGGCGGCACCTCCCAGCTTGCTAATTTGCCAGAGCTGATCTATCGCCGGACGGGGGTAAAAGCGCGCGTGGCCGACGAGGCGCTCTATTGTGTGGTGAACGGTACAGGAGTGGCTCTAGAGCACCTGGATGTCTATAAGAAGAGTGTCATCTCAAAAAATTAATCATCACGCTTGTCTCATCCTGGGCGGCGAGAGCGAGCGCTCTCGGGCGGTATTTGATTTCCCAATTTTAGGTATCAACGAGGCGCGGCTCCTGCGCGAGCAAGCGGCGCTCGCGAGCGCGGAGGAAGAGTTGCGGATCTACTGCGAGGCGATTACCGAAGAGGGACAGAACGCGCTCTTGAAGACTCTAGAAGAGCCGGCTGTTGGTCTCACTTTTATTATCTTAGCCCCGCGGAGTATCCAACTCTTGCCAACCTTTCTCTCGCGGCTGGAGGTGCGAGAGAGCGAGACTGAGAGAGAAAATAAGCCAGAAGATCTGGCAGCAATAAAAAAATTTGTTGTGTCTGGCTATAGCGAGCGTTTAAAAATAATTGCTGATTTACTTAAACAAGCAGAAAAGCGGGAACAGAATAATAAGAGCGTGGCGATTCACTTTTTAAATAATCTAGAAAAATATCTGGCAGAAAATCTAGACGCTAAAAAGACGAGTGGCGAGATAATATTTGCACTGGCCGAGATCCGGCAAGGGCGCATGTACCTGCACGATAAGTCCGGCGCGGCTAAGCTGATTTTAGAACACGTGGCCCTGGTCTTGCCAGTCTCAAACTAATCACTCTCTCTTGACAAGTTTGCGTTGGTTGGTATATACTTAGGATTAGGCAAAGCGGAGGTCGTGTGATCTCCGCGAGGTGGTAAAGACAAGTTGTTTGTCAAAAGAATATAAAGGAAGGAGTCTGAATGATGTGGAAGTACAAGAAGACTATCGCTCGGATTATGGCCTTGCCGTGGCAGTCTCTGGACGAGCAGGGGCTCTTGCGCTTGATGATGCTGAGTTGTATGGCGGCTCAAGAGTTCGCAGAATCCCTGCGGATTGCACTGGGCCTCTATCCGGACCATCAAGCTCTGCGGGCCATGTCCCGGGGTGAACTCAAGACAGATAATCTGCGCTTTGGGGATTATGATAGGGTTGGCGACCATTGGGAGTTCTTGTTCTACCACCTGATGGCCCAGCCAATATCAGATCCGCCGGACATTGCAGAAGCGGCCGTGCGTTATCTCACCTCAGTGCGGCGGTTGACGCCGGCAGTGCGCGCCATGTCCATTTTCTCTCGGGAGAGAGAATTAGAGGCAATCTTTGGGCGGATCCTGAGCGCTGGTCAACAACACTGGCAGAGCTCCGGTACTCTACTTGCTTTCCATTACTACCTCCAGCGGCACATTGCGCTTGACTCGGAGGACGGTGGCCACGCGGATCTGCTCTCTGGCATGCCGGTGGATGATCGGGTGGACGAGTTCTACCAAGCTCGGCTCAAGTTGTATGAGCCGATTTTCCCCGGCCTCTGTTCTGTGTAAACATCTCAAGCTCCAGAATCTCAAGCCCCAAGCGCTCTGCGCTTGGGGCTTTTTTCTTTTTCTCCTCAATTCTGCTAAACTAAGTTTAACAAAAATATGCCATACAATTTTAACGCGCTAAAGCAGAAGAGTAGAGAAATAGAAGAATGGCTGGGGCGGGAGTTTGCAGCGATCCGCACCGGGCGGGCTACACCGGCATTGTTAGACGGCGTGCAAGTAGAGAGTTATGGCAGCAAAGTGCCGCTCAAGAGCGTGGGGGCGATTGCCGTGGAAGACGCGCGGAGCTTGCGCGTTACGCTCTGGGACAAGAGTCAGGTTAGAGACGTAGAGGCGGGCATCACAGCGGCTAATCTTGGTGTGGGTATCACAGCGGACGGCATGTCTATCCGGCTCACTTTCCCAGAATTGACGGCTGATAAGCGGAAGATTTTGCAAAAAGTGGCGCATGACAAAACTGAAGAAGCTAAAATTTCGCTCCGCAAAGAGCGTGAGCGAGTTTGGAACGACATCCAAGATAAAGAGAAGAAGAAAGAATTAAGCGAAGATGAAAAGTTCAGACTAAAAGATGAATTGCAGAAGATTATTGATGAAGAAAATAAGAAATTAGAAGATTTAAAAAAGAAGAAAGACATAGAGATTGCGAATTAAATTAGATTATGTCTATTTTGCTCTTTGTTCTAGCTCTAGCTCTCTTGATCTTTGTCCACGAGTTTGGCCACTTTATTGTGGCTAAGAAGTCGGGGATCAGGGTGGATGAATTTGGCTTTGGCTTCCCACCGCGCTTATATGGTGTCAAGCGGGGAGAAACTACTTATTCTATTAACCTGCTACCCTTTGGCGGCTTTGTGAAGATCTTTGGCGAGAATCCGGATCAAGAGTCTATCTCTGGCGCTGACTCTGCCCGGAGCATGGTGCACAAGCCCAAGCACGTGCAGGCCGCAGTGCTGGTGGCTGGCGTGGTTTTTAATTTAGTCCTGGCCTGGCTCTTGCTCTCGCTTGGCTTCCTCGCCGGCATGCCAGTTTCCACCGCCAGTAGCTTAGCCGGCTCTGGCCCGGCGCGCTTGCTTATCACCAGCGTTGAGCCTGGCTCTCCAGCAGATCTTGCTGGACTGAGATCTGGCGACGAGATCGTCCAGCTCTCTGCGGGAGACGCTCAATCAGAACTCTCTCCAACTAGCGTACAGAGTTTTATCTCAGAGCATGGCGAGACAAGTCTCAACCTGGCTTATCGCCGCACTGGCGAGCTAACTAATGTGGAGTTACGTCCGGTGGCTGGGATTATCGCAGAGCGCCCAGCGATTGGCATCGCCATGGATCAGGTTGTGCTCACCAAGCTCCCACTTTTCCCAGCACTCTGGCAGGGCGGTAAGCTGGTATTTAGCCTCACTATTGCCACGGTGGTGGGTCTCTGGCAAGTGCTAGCGCAGGCGTTCTCCGGCGGCGCGGTCCTGGAGCAGATCACCGGGCCCATCGGACTGGTGGGTCTAGTGGGGGAGGCGGCGGGCTTGGGCGCAGCTTATTTGCTCTCGTTTGTTGCTTTTATTTCTATCAATCTCGCTGTGCTTAATCTCATCCCGTTTCCTGCTCTAGATGGTGGCCGTTTGCTCTTTTTGCTCATAGAGAAGATTAAAGGCTCGGCGATTAAGCCACAAGTGGCCAATGCGCTCAATCTCGCTGGCTTTGCTCTGCTCCTGCTCTTAATGCTGGTCGTCACTTATGGGGATATCCGGCGCTTGCTTTTTTAGCAATGTTGTGATAAACTATCCGGTAGAGTGAAAGTGAGGTGTTTATGGCTCTTTTTGAACCAGTTCCTGGGCCTCAGAGGGTGGGAGAGATAGTCCCGTCGGCTATTGCCTCACTGGTGAGTTACGCGACAAGAGTAAAAGCGCGCCTGGAGCGCGAACGATTGCCTCGCGACAAGAAGAACTCTCGCCAGTTCCTTTTGCCGTTCCCACCTCCGCCCAACAAGCCAGACCTCTCTCTCTGATCTGGTTCCCACCGGACAGCCGATAGGGGCCCCGCCGCATCCGTTTGCGGCGGGATTTTTTTTGCGCTAAGATTAGCCGCATGTTGCAGTCTCATCTCTTCACTAAGACCCGCCGTGAGGCCCCTAAAGACGAAGTTGCCAAGAATGCCCAGCTCTTGATCCGCGCTGGTTTTATACATAAAGAATTAGCGGGTGTCTATTCTTATTTGCCGCTCGGCTGGCGTGTTTTTAAGAAAATAGAGGCGATTATTCGGGAAGAAATGGATAAGCTGGGAGGACAGGAGCTCTGCCTGAGCGCTCTGCAAGAGAGTGAGAAGTGGCAGAAGACGAATCGCTGGAGCGATGAGGCTGTGGACGTGTGGTTCAAGACGCAACTTAAGTCAGGCAGCGAGTTGGGCTTGGCCAATACACACGAGGAAGCGATGGCGGCGCTGGCGCGCGAACACGTCCAGTCTTATCAAGATTTGCCGTGTTATCTGTATCACTTCCAGAACAAGTTCCGGAATGAACTGCGAGCCAAGAGCGGCATCATGCGCACGCGCGAGTTTGTGATGAAGGATCTCTACTCTTTTTCTCGCACAGAGCAAGAATTAGAAGAGTTTTATAATAAAGTTATCCAGGCTTATCAGAATATCTTTAAGCGCGTTGGGATTGGCGATAGGACGTATCTCACTTTTGCCTCCGGCGGGAGCTTTAGCAAATTTAGCCACGAGTTCCAGACTATCTGCGATGCCGGGGAAGATACTATTTACGTTTCTACCGAGCGCAACTTGGCTGTTAATCTAGAAGTCTGCACGGATGAGGTATTAGCAGAATTGTCGCTGATTAAAAACGAACTGGTGCCGCACAAGGCAATAGAAGTGGGTAATATCTTCAAACTGGGCACGCGCTATTCTGAGCCGCTGGGTCTCACTTACACTAGCGAGACAGGAGAACGCTTGCCAGTGGTGATGGGCAGTTACGGCATCGGCTTGGGTCGCTTGATGGGCACGATTGCGGAAGTTTTGTCTGACGAGAACGGCCTAGTCTGGCCCAAGAGCGTGGCGCCGTTTGCTGTGCACTTGATTTATCTGCCGAGCAAAGATGAAAAAGTGAAAAAAGCGGCGGAAAAATTGTATCAGGAACTAATAGATGACGAGATAGAAGTATTATTTGATGACAGGGAATTGAAAGCGGGAGAAAAGTTTGCCGAGAGCGATCTGATTGGTTTGCCTCACCGCGTGGTGGTGAGCGAGAAGAGTGTGGAGAGCGGCAAATGGGAACTCAAGAATAGAGCTACCGGCGAGGTGGCAATGGTGGACACTGGTGAGCTAATTAAGTTACTCAATGCCTAAGTTTAATTTCAATTTTAGTCTAAACAGGTTAAGCAAACTGCAAGAGCTCTTTGCGAGCGATATTGGCATTGACCTCGGCACAGCTAATACGCTCTTGTACCTTAAGGGTCAGGGGATAGTGGTTAACGAGCCGTCTATTGTGGCTATTAACGATAAGACCGGACGAGTGGTGGCGATTGGTAATGACGCCAAGCAGATGGTGGGGCGCACACCAGCGCACATTAGCGTGATCAAGCCGCTGGTAGACGGCGTGATCTCCAACTTTGAAGTGGCAGAAGAGATGTTGCGCTATTTCCTCCGCCAGGTAGCTCTGCAGAGCGGGAAGAAGTTCCTGCGTCCGCGCGTGGTGATCGGCGTGCCATCTGGTATCACCAACGTGGAGATCCGCGCTGTCCGCGATGCGGCCAAGAACGCCGGTGCTGGCCAGGTCTATGTGGTGGAGGAGCCAATGGCGGCGGCGATTGGTATCCGCCTACCGGTGCACGAGCCGGTGGGTAATATGATTGTGGATATTGGCGGAGGCAATACTGATATTGCTGTGATCTCTCTGGGCGGCATTGTCCAGAGCAAGAATCTGCGCGTGGCTGGCGATAGACTGAATGCGGATATCATCGCTTATGTTCGGGATGAGTTTAAAATTTTGCTGGGTGAGAAGACGGCGGAAGAGGTCAAGCTGGCCATTGGCTCGGTGCATCGCCGACGCGAGGTCAAAGACGCCACTATCCGTGGGCGAGACTTGGTGACTGGTCTGCCTAAAGAGGTGGTGATCACCGACGCTGATATCCGTGAGGCAATTGGCCCCTCTATCAACTTGCTGGTAGAGGGTGTCAAAGAGGTGCTGGAGTCTACGCCGCCGGAGGTAGTCTCGGACGTAATGCACAAGGGGATCATTGTGACCGGTGGCGGCTCGCTCATTGGTGGCATTAGTGAGTTGCTGGAGAGCGAACTTGGTATCCCAATCCACCTTACCGATGACCCACTCACCTCTGTGGCGCGCGGTGCCGGTGTGATCCTGGAGGAGCTAGAGCGTTATCAGGATATCTTACTTAACGATGATGCTAATCTCCCACCCAAGTAACCAGCGCCGCCCCAAGAGTGCGCGCTGGCTGGCTGGCATGTTGGCACTGGTGGCTGTTTTAGTCTTTGGCGGCAATGCGCTCATCCAGTACTTGGCTGGTGCGGCGATCACGTTTGGCCGACCCTTCTGGCAAGCGCGAGATCTCACCGCCTCAGTGATCCGTAGTGGTGATGCTCTCTTTGCTAATAAAGCAGATCTGCTGGCAAATAATCAGGAGCTCCAAGCGCGGGTGCGCTTGTTGGAGGCTCAGTTGCTGGATCGTGGGGAATTGCTCCGCGAGCAGGAACACTTGCGCGAGGCGTTGGGTCGGCGTGATGCAGAGGGCGCTGTGCGGCAGACGGCGCGTGTGCTCACTGGCTGGCGCGAGGGGCCTTTTGATATCTTAACTATAGATATTGGTTATAGTAACGGTGTGCCGGCGCCCAAGATCGGCGACCTGGCGCTAGCAGGGACTGATGCCGATCTCTGGCTAGGCACAGTGGCGGCAGTGTATGGGGAAACGAGCAAGATTAAATTGTTCTCGCTGGCTGGTGAGAACTTGTCTGTGTGGCTTGGCCCCGAGCGTGTGCCTACCACGCTCTCGGGTCGCGGTGGCGGTAATCTTGTGGCCAAGTTGCCTCTGGGTGTCGCCGTCCGCCCTGGCGACTTGGCCTTTGCCTCTGGTCCCAGCCGCGACTGGCTGGTGGCTGTGGTGGGCGCGGTGATGCCCGAGGATAACGGCGCCGAGCAGACAATCTTCCTCCGTCAGCCAGTCTCAGCCTCAACGCTTAAATATGTGGAACTCCAGAGCCTCTAAGTTATCTGTATTAATACTTTTGCTCTTGGTCTCCTGGTTCTTGCCTTGGTGGTTCTTCCTGCTTGCTCACTTTGCCGCCATACTCTTGCTGGAGGACTTTTACTTTGCTATCTTGCCGGCGCTGATTTTTGATCTCAGCTATCTCTTGCCCGCGCCGCATGCTTGGCTCTTGCCGCTACCGATCACCACTCTCTCTGTGGTCTGCCTCTGGTTGGCTCATGGTGTGCAATCGCGCTTGCGGTTATAATCAGGTCATGAAGAGATCCTCCCTAGATCCTGACGAAATTTTTCTAGACTCAAGCAATCTGCCCTCGTTTAATAAACAGCAATTTGAGGGACATATTGAGCGGCCCATCGCGCGGCGGACTTTTGCTTTTTTAGCCGGTTTTTTTCTATTAGTTGGGATCATTTTCTTAGCTCAGGTGATGAAACTGCAAGTCTGGCAGGGCGAGGCACTGGCTGCACGGAGCGAGAATAATACCCTGAGGCATATTCCTATTTTTGCTGATCGGGGCGTGCTCACTGATCGTTATGGTGTTTCATTAGCTTGGAACGATCAAGGCCAGCGTCAGTACATTGCTCAACCAGGCTTTGCCCACGTGCTGGGTTATATCAGCAAGCCAAGAGAAGAAGAGATTGCTGAGCATAATTTTTTCCCCGACGAGCTGGTGGGTCGCGACGGCGCGGAAAAGATCTATAATAGCCGCCTGCGCGGCGAGCCCGGCATCAAGATTGAAGAGCGGGACGTGAGAGGCGAGACAGCCTCTGATTATCTGCTGGAGCCAGCCTTGGCCGGAGATAATCTGATGCTCTCTATTGATGCGCGCGTCCAGAGTGCGCTGGCTACCGGCATGCATAATCTGATTTCTGAAGGACGCTTTAGCGGTGGGGCCGGCGTGATTATGGATACGGAAACGGGGGAGATCATCGCGCTCTCTAATTTGCCAGAATATGATCCAAATATTTTAACCAGAGGCGAAGATCGGGAACAGATTAGTAATTATCTGAACGATAAACTGCATCCGTTCTTGAACCGCGCTGTGGCCGGCACTTACACACCCGGCTCTATTGTTAAGCCGTTTGTAGCTTTAGCCGCGCTCACGGAAGAAATCATTAGTCCCAGTAAAGAGATCCTGAGCACCGGGCAACTGGTAGTGCCTAATCCCTATTTCCCCGATAAGCCTACTATCTTCCGCGATTGGAAGGCGCACGGTCTCACCGATATGCGCGAGGCCATTGCTGTCTCTTCTGATGTTTACTTCTACACTATTGGTGGTGGTGCTGGCGGCCAGGCTGGCTTGGGTATAGACCGGATCAAGCGTTATGCGCATCTCTTTGGCTTGGGCGAATTATCTGGCGGACCGTTCCCCGGCGAGGCGGCAGGCGTAGTGCCCAGTCGTGAGTGGAAAGAATTAAACTTCAACGGCGAGAGCTGGCTGCTTGGCAACACTTACCACACGGCTATCGGCCAATACGGCTTCCTCGTTACGCCGCTCCAGATGGTCCGCGCTGTGGCGGCGCTCTCTAACGGCGGTCGCTTGCTCCGGCCCACCTTGCTGGCCGAGAGCGAGCAAGCGCCAAGCTGGACAGAGATTGCTGGCATTGACCCGGCTGATCTAGAAATAATCAAAGAGGGGATGCGCTTGGCAGTGACAGAGGGCACGGCGAGCGGGCTCAATCTGCCCACGCTAGAGATCGCAGCCAAGACCGGCACGGCTGAGCTGGGGACTACCAAAGAGCAAGTGCACTCGTGGGTAACGGGCTTCTTCCCTTATCGCAACCCGCGTTACGCATTTGCTGTAGTGATGGAACGCGCGCAACGCACTAATTTGGTTGGCGCCACTTACGTGATGCGGCAAGTTTTTGACCAGCTTGCTATCACCGCGCCTGAGTATCTGGAGAATTAAGAAAAAGCGTTATTTTTAAGCACATTTTGGCAAACACTTGACAAGTACATAGTGATGGGTGTATAATAGGGGTTGGTCCTAAAGACTGGTACTTTTACAAAGGGAGAATGGCAATGTATGTGGTCGTCATGTTCAACAATGTCAACGGTGTTTCTGAGGAAGTCGTTGGACAGTTTTCGTCTATTAAAGACGCCGAAACTTGGTTGACAGGGAGGTTTTGGAAAAAGACTGACCAACCATTTGCCGGTTGCCAGTGGGTAAAAAACTGTGGCCTAACTCACTGGTTTGCGAGGGTGGCTTCTGTTGTGGATGCAAAAACACCATCTTGACATCACTCAACCCAAAGCCCCGCGCGAGATGATCGCGCGGGGCTTTTCTTTTTGCAAAAAATCGTTTACAATAACAGGCAATATGACAACTGATTACTTGAGCAAGGAGAAGCACGCCGAGCTCACGGCGGAACTGGAGGATCTCAAGATGACGCGTCGCAAGGAGGTAGCCGAGCGACTAGAGTTTGCCAAGTCGCTAGGTGATCTCTCTGAGAATGCCGAGTATCACGCCGCGCGGGAGGAGCAGGCAGAGATAGAAGATCGCATCACGCAGTTGGAGAACTTGCTCAAGAATTCAGAAATTATTGCTATCCATCACAGTGTGGCCGTGGAGATCGGCTCGGCACTGACGGTGGAGAAGATGGGAGAGGGGACTAAGCTCAAGCTGATGATTGTGGGCTCGGAGGAGACTGATGTGCACAACGGCAAGATCTCCAGCCAGTCGCCCATTGGCGCGGCGCTCTTGGGGAAGAAGAAGGGTGAAACGGCTGAGGTGCAGACACCAAAGGGGACCGTCACTTACAAGATTATTAGCATTGACTAGCTAATGGCCTCGCTCGCAGAGATCCGCGCTGAGAGGGAGAGGAAGTTGGCGCTCTTGCAGGAGCGCGGGCTGGAGGCGTATCCGGCTAGCACGCGCCGTGATCATACTCTGGCAGGGGTGGTGGCGAGCTTTGATAAATTAAGCAAGAGGAAGAAGGCGCTCTGGCTGGCTGGCCGCGTACGGGCGATCCGCGGCCAGGGCGCGATTTTGTTTATTGACTTAGACGACGGCACTGGCAAATTGCAGTTAGTTTTTAAGAAAGACGATTTGTCTGCAAAAGATTTTGCATTACTGGGAGAAGCTCTAGATATCGGTGATTTTATCCAGGCGAGCGGCACGCTCTTCTTAACTAAACGACAAGAGAAGAGCCTGGCCGTGCAGAGCTGGCAGATGCTAGTGAAAAGCTTGCGGCCACTGCCTGATAAGTGGCACGGCTTGCAAGATGTGGAAGAGCGTTACCGCCGGCGTTACTTGGATGCCTTGATGGCGCCGGAGGTGAAAGAGCGCTTCCTACTGCGTTCTAAAATTATTTCTGCGATCAGAGAGTTTTTAGATAATGAAGAATTTGTAGAAGTGGAGACGCCCGTGCTCCAACTTGTGCCGGGTGGTGCCAGTGCCGAGCCGTTTATCACTCACCATAATGCGCTAGATATTGACTTGTATTTGCGCGTGGCGGAAGAGTTGTATCTCAAGAGATTTCTAGTAGCTGGATTGCCAAAAGTTTATAGCATCGCGCGCAATTTCCGTAACGAGGGAATAGATCAGACGCATAATCCTGAATTCACTATGCTGGAGTGGTACGAGGCTTATAGCGATGCGGCCAAGCAGAGAGAATTTGTGGCTAAATTATTGCAAGCGCTGGTGAAGCAGATTTATAAAACCAAACACTTCACTTATAACGGCGAGAAGATAGACTTGAGCAAAGACTTCGCAGTTGTTTCTTATTACGATTTATTGAAGCGTCACGCGCTCATCACCGAGCCGGATAAGATCAGTCGTGATGACCTAGCGCTCAAGGCGAGCCAGTTGGGTGTAAAGCTGGACGGCGGAGAGAGCCGAGAGAAGTTGCTAGATGCTGTTTATAAAAAAGTCTGCCGGCCTAAATTAATCCAGCCAACTTTCTTAATAGACTTCCCCGCGGATTATCTTCCGCTCGCCAAGCGCAAGAGCGATGATCCGAGCCTGGTAGACGCCTTTCAGCTAATCATCGGTGGCGTGGAGGTAGTTAAAGCGTTCTCGGAGTTAAACGATCCGGTGGATCAGCGTTTGAGATTTGCCGCTCAGGAGGCGAACAGAGAAGCAGGCGACGCCGAGGCGCAGAGGATTGATGAGGACTTCTTGGAAGCGCTGGAGTATGGCATGCCGCCGGCTGGCGGAGTGGGCATTGGTATTGATAGACTAGTGATGTTGCTCACCGATACTCAGAATATTAAAGAAGTGATCTTCTTCCCCACACTTAAACCCAAGATTCAAGATACTAATAATGTTGAAGAAGCTAACGAAAATGAAAAAAATAATCTCACTGCGTAGCAAGAGAGTCTGGTGGTTGCTGGCACTGGCGCTGGTTATTGTGATTGGTGGTGTGGTGGTTGCGGCGCGCAACGGCGAGGATAATGCTAATTTGATTGTCCTTGAGCCAGCCACACTAGAGCAGAGCGTAACCTTATCGGGGCAGGTCAAGCCGGCTGGTAAGGCGGATCTCGCTTTTGATCGTGCTGGACGCGTGGGTGCCGTTTTGGCCCAAGTGGGTGACCGGGTGGAGCTTGGCGCGGTGCTGGTGCGCTTGGCCAGTGGCACTCTCTCGGCCGAGCTGGAGCGAGCTCAGGCTGACCTGGCCACAGAGCAGGCGCGCTTGGCCGAGCTGGAGCGTGGCGCCAGAGCCGAGGACTTGGCCGTGAGTCGGGCTGAGGTGGCGCGGCAGGAGGATGACTTTTTAGATAGTCAGAAGAATATGGTGTACGTTTTGCAAGACACCTTTGTGCGAGCCGATAATGCTCTGCGTTACGAGGCTGATCCGCTCTTCATCAGCCCGCGCAGTAGCTTGGCGCGTTTCGCCTTCAATACCAGCAACACTTCCCGGGCAGAGCGGGTGGCCGATTGGCGCAGCGACTTTGAGTACAAGATGGCCGATTGGCGCAATCAATTGCTTGCTCTCGGCGCTGGCAGTGACTTATCAGTTTATTATAGCCAGGCAAAGGCGATTCTCTTAGAGATGCAAGTTGGCTTTGATGATCTGGCTTATCTGGTTAATCTTGTTCCCTCTAGCGACACAGCCAATGGGATCACTGGCTCTGAGGCTCGGACCAAGATCTCCGCGGCTCGGGCGGCAATCAGTGCCGCGCTGGATGGCCTGGAGAGCGGCTGGCGGGACTATAATAGCTCTTGGAACGCTCTGGAGGTGGCCAAGCGGGAACTCTCGCTAGATTTGGCCGGTGCCTCGGCTGAGGAGGTCTCGGCCCAGGCCGCGCGAGTGCAGGCGGCCAGCGCCAGTGTGAGCGCCGCGCGGGCGGCCTTGGGTGAGTCGGTCTTGGTTGCGCCATTCCCGGCGTTGGTTACTTACCAAGAGGCGCGCGTGGGTGAGGTGGCAACTGCGGGAGTGGTGCTGGTTAAATTATCCGCCATTGATCCGTTTATTATAGAAGCCAATGTGCCGGAGGTAGATATTGTAAAAGTGAAGACGGGAGATATTGCTGCGGTTACGCTAGATGCTTACGGTCCCACGGTTGAGTTCCAGGCCACTGTTGGCCAGATTGATCCGGCTGAGACGGTGCTAGACGGCGTGCCGACTTATAAGATTACTCTCCACTTCACCGCGCTTGATGAACGTATCCGTTCCGGCATGACAGCTAATATCTCACTTGCTACTGGCTTGCGTGAGGGCGTGCTAGCTGTGCCGCTCCGCGCGGTGAGCACCAGCTCTGGTCGCAGTACTGTGCGCGTTAAGAAAGGTGAAGAAATTTTTGAACAGGAAGTGGCGCTTGGCCTTGTCTCGTCTGACGGTCAAGTGGAAATTTTATCTGGTTTGCAGGCAGGAGATAAGGTGGTGATGCCTTAGTTTTTCCAGAAATTTTAGAGTAAAATTTTTTGCTTATCAAAGCTCTGTCTAAGAGCTTTTTTCTTGTGTCTAAAAAACTGGTGAAATGTGGATAACTTTGGTTGTGCGGGGGAGGCTGGTGGGTTAAAATGGTAGGCAAGTGGGGAAAAGTGGGTAAAACTAAATAGTGCTGTTTTTGAGAATAATCCATGCTGATCGGCGAATACAAACATACTCTGGATGAGAAGAAGCGCCTGGCAATACCGGCTAAATGGCGTAAGGAGATTGGTCGCCAAGTGGTGATCACGCCCGGCTTGGATAACTGCTTGTTCGTTTACACCTTGCGGGAGTGGAAGAGAGTCTCGGAGAAGCTTGCTAGTCTCTCCATGTTGCGTGCCGATACGCGGAGCTTTAACCGCTTCATGCTCGCGGGCGCGGCGGAGAGCGATGTGGACAAGATGGGGCGGATCCTAGTTCCCGATCATCTCAAAGAGTTTGCTGGCTTGGGTACGCGCACGGTGGTGGCGGGAGTGCATAGCCGCCTGGAGATCTGGGACGAGAGCCGCTGGACTGCCTACAAGGCCGAGGTGGGCAAGCGTGCAGACGCGCTGGCGGAGAAATTGGGTGAGATTGGCGTCTTCTAGGCGCATCACTTCAGATTTTAGATTTAGATCAGATGCATAAGCCGGTTCTTTTACAGGAAGTGCTAGAGGGTCTGGGGCCTCAAGCTGGGGAAACGGTATTGGATCTCACAGTCAATCGCGGCGGGCATAGCTTGGCGCTCTGCCAGGCGCTCTCTAGCACGGGGCAGCTGGTGGGGATAGATGCTGATAGCGAGGCCTTGCGCGAGGCGGCCCGGAATCTCCGTGCTTGTCCCTGCTTGGTTACCTTGCTTGAGGGCAACTTCCGGCAACTGGATGAGCTCTTGCGCGTGGCCGGCATCGGCCAGGTGGATGTGATCCTCGCGGATCTTGGCCTGAGTAGCCAGCAATTAGACAGCGCCGGACGCGGCTTCTCGTTTAGCAGAGAAGAGCCGTTGGGGATGACTTTCAATCCCAAGCCGGAGCCTGGCGCGCTCTCCGCTTTTGAGATCGTCAACTTCTGGCAAGAAGAGAGCCTGGCTGATGTGATCTACGCCTATGGCGAGGAGCGCTTTGCCAAGAGGATCGCGCGGATGATTGTGCAAGCGCGGCAGAGTACGCCGATCTCTACCACCACGCAATTAGCTGAGATTATCCGGCAAGCAGTACCCAGCTGGTATGCCCACGGCAAGCGCCATCCGGCCACCAAGACTTTTCAGGCGTTGCGGATCACCGTTAATGACGAACTAGGCGCGCTCAAGGATGGCCTCAATGCCGCCTGGCTCCGGCTCAAGACAGGTGGACGGCTGGGGGTAATCAGCTTCCATAGTCTAGAAGCAAGGATTGTGAAAGAGTTCTATCGCGCGCGGGAGGCAGAGGGAGCGGGGGAGATCTTAACCAGTCACGCTATTAAGCCAAGCCGCGCTGAAACTCTTGAGAACCCGCGCGCCAGGAGTGCGCAACTGAGAATCATTAAAAAATTATAGAAAATTAAAAAAGTTAAAAACATGACAGCTAGTAATTTAAATATTTTATATACTCGTCAACGCCTCTTTTGGCGTTGTTTAGCTGTCGCTGTTTTGCTCTTGGCCAGCTATCTTTATCTGGTAAATAGCGCGGTTTTTAATCTCGTTGCCCGTGAGCGCTTGCTCGGTAATCTTAATGAAATGCGCAGTAACGTGGTAGCTCTAGAGTCCGAATATTTGGCATTATCTGGGCAAGTCACAATGGAGTTGGCCCGCGAGCGCGGCTTCCACGACGCCACGGCTAGTGCGATCTTTGTAGAATTGCCAACCCAGAGCTCTGTGGTGGCTCTCGCTCCGGCTGTGCTAGAATAGGCGATTATGGCGGTTAATCCGGTCTTGCGGATAAGGCTTATTTCTCTTGCGATTTTTCTTTTTTCTGTGTTGCTTATTGCGCGCTTATTTTTTCTCCAAGTTGTTAAGAGTGATTTCTATACCGAGCGGGCGGATCGCCAGTATCAGCGTCCGGCTGCAACTCTGGCCGAGCGAGGAGTGATCTCTTTCCGGCAAAAAGATGGACAATTGGTCTCGGCGGCCAGCATGCGTGATGGCTTCCTTGCCGCCATCAATCCCAGAGTTTTGCAGAATCCGGAAGCTGTCTATGAGCGCCTGTCGTCACTAGTTGATCTAGACCGCGATGTTTTCTCTCGGGCCACGCAGGCCAATGCTACTCACAGAGAGATTGCGACCAAACTGAACGAGAAGCAGGCCGAGACGATCAAGAGCTGGGAGATCCCAGGCCTCGGTGTGCTCAAGAGCCGCTGGCGCTTCTATCCCGCAGGCCGCACCGCCAGCCACGTGCTGGGCTTGGTCAATTATGAGGGAGAGGGAGTCTATGGTTTAGAAAAAGAATATGATGATGTGCTGGTGCGTGATGAAGATCAGACCTTTAGCAGTTTCCTCGCAGAAGTATTATCAGACGTGGGTAGCGCCTTGTTTAGCCGCGACACTAACCAAACAGAAGCGGATCTCGTTTTGACTATTGAACCAGTGGTCCAAGATACGCTGGAGACCGAGCTCTCTGCGCTCAAGGATAAGTACAATGCCGAGTCTGCCGGGGCGGTGATCATGGATCCGGTGACGGGCGAGATTATCGCTATGGCGGCCTTGCCCGACTTTGACCCCGGCGCGAGGCAGAGCAGCTTGGAGCCGCTGGCTAATCCGTTGGTAGAACGGACTTATGAAATGGGCTCCACCTTCAAGCCCCTCACCATGGCCGCGGCGCTGGATGCTGGCGTGGTTAAGGCCTCTACCACGTATGATGACCGTGGCACGCTCACGATTAATAACAAAGTGATCAGCAATTATGACGGTCGAGCACGAGGCGTGGTGCCCATGCAGGAGGTGCTCAACCAGTCGCTCAATACCGGAGTGGTGTTTGCGATGCAGAAATTAGGTCAGGAACGCTTCCGCAATTATGTGGTCAATTTTGGCCTTACCGAGGAGACTGGCGTAGACTTGCCTGGCGAGGTGGTGGGGAATAATAATAACTTGCTCCAGAGTAACCGCGAGATTGAATATGCCACCGCCTCATACGGCCAGGGGATCACAGTTACGCCACTAGCTCTAACTCGTGCTCTGGCCGCGCTGGCTAACGGTGGTCGCTTGGTGCGTCCGCACGTGGTGGCCGAGATCAAGCGCCATGACTCCAAACTCTCCGAGCTCACACAGCCTGAGCTGGGTCGGCAGGTCATCAAGCCGGAGACTAGCAAGGAGATCACCCGGATGCTGGTGGAGGTGGTAGACACAGCGCTGGTGGGCGGCAAGTACAAGATGGATCGTTATCGCATTGCGGCTAAGACAGGCACCGCGCAACAAGCACGCCTCTCCGGCGGCGGTTACGATCCGGAGCGCTTCTTGCACTCCTTCTTTGGCTATTTCCCCGCCAGTGATCCGCAGTTTATTATTTTTATCTATTTAGTCCGGCCGATTGGCGCGCGTTATGCCTCTGACACTTTATCAGCGCCATTTATGTCTCTGACTAAATTTTTGCTAAACTATTATAATGTTCCGCCAGATCGCTAAACACAGCATCGCGCGCTTTTTAAGATTAGAAGCGCGCTTAATCCTCCGCAAATATCGCCCCAAGATCATTGCTGTTACCGGCAATGTTGGCAAGACAGGCACCAAAGAGGCGATTAAAGCCGTACTCGCTACTAAATATAGAGTGCGGGCGAATCAAAAGAGCTTTAATAGCGAGCTGGGCGTGCCGCTCACGATCCTCGGTTGTGATAATCCGTGGTGGGATCCAATTGCTTGGCTAAAGGTCTTTCTGGAGGGCTTAGTCTTGATCCTCTTCCGCTCGCAGTATCCTGAGTGTCTAGTATTAGAAGTGGGTGTGGATCGCCCGGGCGATATGCGGGAGATCGTGAGCTGGCTCCGGCCGCAGGTGGCGGTGGTCACGCGCCTGCCGGACTTGCCCGTGCATGTGGAATATTTTGATTCGCCCGAGCAGGTGGCGGCGGAGAAGTGGCTGCTCGCCCAAGCCGTGCCAGAGTCTGGCGTAGTGATCTATAACGCTGATGATGAGAAAGTGCGCGAGCTGGCTACTAGTCTCAAGTGCCAGACGCTTGGCTACGGTCTTGCTGAACTAGCCCAAGTGCACGGCTCTGATGCCAAGATTAATTACACTGATGATAAGCCGGTTGGCCTTGCTTTGAAAGTTGATTATCTTGGCGATAGCACGCCCTTCCAGCTCTCGGGAGTGCTTGGCTTGCATCAGATCTATCCACTCTTGGCGGCTGCTGCTCTTGGCGTGGAGGAGGGGATCAACTTGGCAGAAATGAGCCAGGCCTTGGCGAGCATTAGCCTGCCGCCTGGCCGGATGCGCCTCTTGGCTGGTATCAAAGACACGGTCATTATTGACGACACTTATAACTCTTCCCCAGCCGCGCTGGAGGCGGCGCTGGAGACGATGAGCGACTTGCGTGTGGCCGGGCGCAAGATCGTGGTGCTAGGGGACATGTTGGAACTGGGGCCGCATACCATTGAGGCTCATCGCCGGGCAGGAGCGCAAGCCGCGCGCGTGGCGCACTTGCTGGTGACAGTAGGCCTGAGGATGAAGTTTGCTACGGAAGAGGCAAGCAGGAAGAAGATGGGTAAAAAGTCCCTGCACCACTTTGATGATTCCCGTGCGGCCGGTGCCTGGCTGCAGAACGAGATCCAGCCTGGCGATGTGATCTTGGTGAAAGGCTCGCAGTCGCTCCGCATGGAGCGCGCCGTGGAGGAGATCATGGCCGAGCCGGAGAAGCGGAAGGACCTGCTGGTGCGGCAAGAGCCAGAGTGGCTGAAAAAGTAGAAATATGTTATAAAGCAGAGCGAGGCCCTATCGTCTAATGGCTAGGACATTACCCTCTCACGGTAGAAATCGGGGTTCGAATCCCCGTAGGGTCACCAAAGCATGCATCAATTCAGCTCATTATTTTGTAAAATAAAATATGGCCGAAGATATTTTTTCCTACGTATTACTAATCGGGATTGTTAGTAGTGGTATATGGGGTATTTCTGTAAAAGTTCGAGAACTTTCTAGTTTTGTGAAAAAGAACGGATGGCGACCTATTAGGAATAAGATTAAGCAATTTTTTATTAACATACTCCGGGTCACGGTTTATACCATTGTTGGGCTCGGATATTTGTTTGGCCTTGTTTTTATACCCATTCGGTTTGAGTGGATTCTAGGCAATGAAGCACGCACAAATGTTTTTATGATCTGCTATCTCTTTTTAGGTTTTCTTGTTTTTTATTATATGAATGGAACAAAAAGAAGAGGCACGAAAAATCCTGTCGCTATTCTCTCAGAAGATTTCATTTCCTTTAAAAATGGTATAAAAGAATTTATACAAGGGTTGGATGTTTTAATGACCGTACTTTTTGCTTTAGGAAGATGGCTACTCACTATTCTCGGAGTGATTACAATTACTGTCCTTGGAGTTTGGTTAATTGTGGCTCTGGGACCTCTTTGGATTATCGCCATTATACTTACTCTCATTCTGTTGGTACAGATAGGTCGATGAATGATCGTGTGGTCGTGCAGTTGGTGCAAATGGAAAATCAAAACATCTAGTGTTCTTAGCCAAATTAGTCTAAACTAGCTCTAATGTCTCGTCTCTGGCGGCAAGCGGTTCCGGCCTGGGTGGTGCTCATTTTGATCCTGCTCGCGGCAGGCGCTTTTCTCTATTACCGCCAGCCGCTCTATCGTTACGACCTGGTGGTGCCCAGCTTACCCGGCGAGGCGGAGGACTCTGGCTTGGTCTATGGCGCCAATCCGCAACTCTCTAATCAAGACTTCTTCCAGCGGGCGCGGCAGGCGTTTATCAGCCAGCAGGCGAGCTTTGTGGAGGCTGATCTCTCTGAGCTCAAATTGCGGGTCTATGAGGCGGGCGTGGTAGCTCTGGAAGTGCCGATCTTGGCCAAGGGGAGAGAAGGCTCTTGGTGGGAGACGCCGGCGGGCTTGTATAAGATAGAGACCAAAGCGCGCAATCACTTCTCTTCTTTTGGACAAGTTAACCAGCCGTGGAGCATGGCCTTCCAGGGCAATTTCTTCATCCATGGCTGGCCGGAGTATCCGGATGGCCGGCCAGTCTCCAGTCAGTTCTCCGGCGGCTGTATCCGGCTCTCCAACGAGGATGCCGCGCGGGTCTACCAGCTCGCCAGCATTGGCATGCCGGTTTTGGTCTTCAATTCTGTTTCAGTCTCTGACAACAGAGTATTTGCTATCCGGAAGCCGGAACTAAGCGCCACACACTACCTCGCGGCTGACTTAGACAGCAATTTTGTTTTCCTGGCTCATCGTGAACGCGAACAAGTGCCGCTGGCTTCTATTACTAAATTAGTTACGGCTCTCGTTTCTGCCGAATATATCAATTTAGACGCGTCAGTTTTGGTCACCGAGCAAATGTTAACAGCTTCCACTTCTCGCCCGCGCTTGGTGCCGGGCCAGAGCCACACGGCCTACCAGTTGCTCTTCCCGCTCTTGCTGGAGAGCAGTAACGAGTCTGCTGAGGCGCTGGCGCGAGTGGCTGGCCGCGAGCGCTTTATCAAACTGATGAACGATAAGGCCAGAGCCATTGGCATGACAGACACGCGCTTTGCTGATCCCTCTGGTATCTCAGCCAGCAATATTTCTACTGCTGAAGATATTTTCACTCTCGCTAAATATATAGAGTCTAACCGGAGCTTTATCTTCAAGCTCACGGCGGGTGACCTCACCACTAGCGCCTACGGCGCGCCGAGCTTCCCTAATCTCCAGAATCTCAACGACTTTGGCGCCGATCCGCGCTTCCTGGGAGGCAAGGTGGGCTTAGCCACGCTCGCGGGCGAGACGGCGGTTTATGTTTTTAGAGTAAATATCGCTGGCGAAGAGCGCCGCGTTGCGCTGGTCTTGCTGGGCGCAAGCGACCGAGTAAGCGACGCCAGATTGATGCTAGACTATATCACTACCCAGTTTCAGTAAAACCTCAGTTTGTACATAAAGTAAAAAATAAAAACAAATGCTAGTAGATGATATCCAGATCAGAGTAAGCGGTGGCAAGGGCGGCCGGGGAGCTGTCGCCTTTGAGCGCAATAAGCTCGCGCTCGGGCCCACTGGCGCGCGCGGCGGTAATGGCGGGAGCGTCTATATGGAAGGTGTTTCTGATATTGGCGCGTTGGCCCAGTTTAGGTTTGAGAAAGAGAAGCAAGCCGAGGACGGCGGCCCGGGCCAGAGGCAGTACCGCGATGGTGCCACAGGCAAAGATGTGACCCTGCAAGTGCCGGTGGGGACTGTCATCCACAATCTTACCACCGGCTTTGACCAGGAGATCACCAAGCTGGGGGAACGCGTGCTGGTGGCCAAGGGCGGCTTGGGTGGCCATGGCAATTTCTACTTCCGCTCTTCTCGCAATACTTCGCCCGAGCAGTTCCAGCCTGGCTTGCCCGGTGAGGATTTCCAGCTCCGGCTGGAGCTCAAGCTCATCGCTGATGTGGGCTTTGTGGGCCTGCCGAACGTGGGCAAATCTAGCTTATTAAACGAGCTGACTAATGCCAAGAGCAAAGTGGCTAACTACCAATTCACCACGCTTGAGCCGCACCTGGGCGCTTATTACGGCTTGATTCTGGCTGACTTGCCGGGCTTGATAGAAGGCGCGGCGGAGGGCCGGGGATTGGGGATCAAGTTCTTGCGTCATGTGGAGCGGACTAAGCATATTTTCCACTTTATTTCTGCAGAATCTCTTGACCCACTGACTGATTATAAAATAATCAGAACGGAATTAGAAAATTATAATGCAGAATTATTAACTAAATCAGAGACAGTTTTCTTGACCAAAGCTGATCTAGTAACAGAGAAAGAGTTAGAGAAAAAAATAAAGTTATTAGCAAAGAATAAAATCGCTGTTCTGCCAATCTCTGTGCTGGACGACGAGAGCATCAAGCAAGTCAAGAAAATTCTAGATAAATTAGTAAAAGAGAAAACCGCTTGACACGATTGTTATACTGGTAGAGAGGTAAAAAGAAGGGAGGTGATAGCCATGAACATCGCATACGATTGCGATTGTGGCGGCGGTTGCGGCGGCTAAGGCCCAGGCATCCGTTCCCCGGCCAACAGCGTTGCAATTGCAACGCTGTTGGCTTTATTTTGACTTTTTCTTTGCTCTATAATTCATGATAGACTGAGGGAAATTATGACTATTTTGTATATCTTAATTGGTTTGATTGCTGGCGGGGGATTGGTTTGGCTCTTGCTCCAGAGCAAACAGCGCGCCACTGGGCCGGAAGATAATCAAGGCTTCCTCCTCATGCAGAACCAGCTCAACGAACTAACGCGCGTCCTAGACAGCAAGCTTTCTGAATCAACCAAAACTCTACACGATTCTGTCCGGACGCAATTTGGCGAGTCGCAGAAGTTGATTAGAGATATCACCAAAGAACTGACTCAAGTGCAGGAGACGGGCAAGCGCGTAGAGGGCTTTGCGGATCAGCTCCAGAGCCTGCAGGATATCTTGAAGAATCCTAAGCAGAGAGGCATCTTGGGCGAGTATTATCTGGAGACTTTGCTCAAGAACGTGCTGCCCACTGGCTCTTACCAGATGCAATACGCGTTTAAAGACAGCACGATTGTGGATGCTGTGGTCTTTGTGAAAGATAAAATCATCCCGATTGACTCTAAGTTCTCGCTAGAGAATTATAATAGATTAGTGGAAGAGCGTGACAGCGTAGAGAGGGAGAGACTAGAAAAAACTTTCAAGACTGATCTCAAGAATCGGATAGACGAAACAGCTAAATATGTGAAGCCGAGCGAGGGCACCATGGACTTTGCCTTCATGTTCATCCCGCACGAGGCGATCTATTATGATCTCTTGGTCTCGCAAGTAGGCGCGCTCAAGGTCAATACTCGTGATTTGATAGAATATGCGTTTAAAGAGAAGCACGTGATCATTGTCTCGCCCACGTCTTTTCTCGCTTATCTCCAGACAGTCCTGCAGGGCTTGAAGGCTTTGCAGATAGAGGAGTCGGCTAAATTAATCAGGGATAGAGTAGAGGATCTTGGCAAGCATATCGCCGCCTATGAGCAATACTTTAGCAAGTTGGGAGCAAGTCTCGGTACTACTGTCAGTCACTATAACTCAGCGTATAAAGAACTGAAAAAGATTGATAAAGACGTGGCACGGGTGACTGGCGCTAGCAGTCAGATGGAGCCGCTAGCGCTAGAGAGGCCGAGCCTGGACGATTAGAAATTAGTAAAAAACCAGATGAGCGATTTTACCAAAAGAGTGCATCAGGTGGTGAGGGCTATCAGGCCCGGTAAAGTGATGAACTATCGCCAGGTGGCCGAGGCAGCTGGCTCGCCGCGCGCGTGGCGAGCCGTGGGGCGCATTATGGCGCGCAATCACGATCCGCATATCCCGTGCCATCGCGTGGTGCGCTCGGATGGCCGCACCGGTGGCTATAATCGCGGTGGGGAACAGGTAAAAGCCAGCTTGCTGGCCCAAGAGCAGAAGACGGGTAAGAGTGTTAATTTGGGCAAACTGGAAACGCTCCAGCAGAGGCTATCTGGCGGGAATTAGCGCTACTTCAATAATTTCTCAGCCTGGCGCAGGGCGATCTGGCGTGGCAGGGCGCCAGTCTTCTTCAATTCTTTCAATAAGCTAGTTACGCTCGCGCTGATCTTCTCGTCCACCAGCTTGAACATTTTATCTGCTTTATAACCCTTGTGCTCGGCGTAAGATGAGATCACGCCGCCGGCATTGGCCACAATGTCGGGGATAATCAGGATATCTCGCGCGTGCAGTTGCGCTTCGTATTCCTCGCGCATCGGGATATTGGCGCCCTCCACAATAATCTTTGCTCGCACTTGCTTCACATTTTTCTCGTTTATCACATCTGGCAAAGCCGCAGGGGTCAAGACGTCTACAGGTAGCGTGAAAATCTCTGCGTTAGTTAATTTTTTAGCAGAGCTATCTGGATAATTAATCATCGAGCCGCTCTGCTTCTTAATTTTCCAGGCTTGTTTATAGTCCAGGCCAGTTTGCAAGTAAACTGTGCCCTTAGAATCAGAAATAGCCACAATCTTTGCTCCCATTTCTTGCAAGAACTTGTGCGCGAACATGCCCACATTGCCGTAGCCCTCAATTGCTACGCTCGCGCTGTTTATGTTGATATTTTTAAACTTGAGTGCTAGCTCTGCCGCGCGCGCCACGCCGTAGCCGGTACTCCCCAGCTCGTGAGGCAGGCCGCCAAGCTTGCTGGGCTTGCCGGTGGCGGCTTTTCTATTGCCCGCGGCTTGCACAAATTGCGCCATCTCTAGCTCCGTCATGTTCACGTCCGGGCCGGCGATGTAATACTTGATGAGCAGTGGCTGGAGTTCGCGCGCAAACCACTCCACGATCTCTTTCTTCTCTTGCTTGGTGTGTGCGCGAGGATCAAAATTGATGCCAGACTTGGCGCCGCCGAAAGGGATACGAGCCAGAGCGTTCTTGAGCGTCATGGCGCGGGCTAGGCGCGAGACCTCTTCCTCCGTCACACTCGGCGTCATCCGGATCCCGCCTTTACCCGGGCCAAGCTGGAGATTATCTATCACCAAGTAGCCCCAAGACTTGAACTTGTCATTATAGACTTTTACCACATACCGCGGGCCAATTTTGTCGCCAGTTAGCTGTGTCATCGTGGGACTATTATACTCTGTAATTAAATTTTGCAAAATAAAAAAGACCCTCTCCGAAATAAATCGGAATAAGGGTCTAGAGGGCCAGAGTGTGGCCTTAACTTGCATGACGGAGCGCCGGGTCGTTGCCGCGCCAGACGTCCCCAAGCCAGTGCCAGCGCAGGACCACCTCGCCGCCGCCCTCGCAGAGATACGGGACGTCGAGGCTGCCGAGGGGGAACCGCACGAGACTCTTCCAGCCAAAGATGGCTTTGCCCTGGAAGTGTTGGCGGAAGAAGGCGATGCCTTTCTTCCGGATTTCTTCCAAGTCGCGCAACCCCAGGCAGGTCTTGAGCAGATCCTTATCTCTCAGATAAGCATAGATGGTCCGACCAGTGACACAACCGCCACCCTTCTTCTGATCTTCATGGAGCCATTGCTCCACTTGGCCGATGTGGTACTCGGAGGGCCCGGTATTCTTCAGCTCAGGGTGAACAACTGCGTATATCCGGCTCGGATACTTGGGACGAATCGAGCGGTCAACGCGAATGAGGGTGGCGGGAGTAGAATCAATCTTGGCCTGATCCAGCATTCTGGCAACAACACCAGAATCTAAAGCATGTTGGAAGGTGTCCTGATCCACCCCCTTGTCCTTCGCCATCTTCCGGACTTGGTCCAGCTGGCCCGAGGTCAGGGGTTTGTACTTCCGAGTTTCCGGCGTTTTCGTCATCTGACTATCTCCCTATGTGGCTCACTCACCAGCTCCGGCAACGCGCTGGGACCAGTAGCGGGCGGTTAGATGTCAAACAGCTAGCAACCCCTATTATAGCAAATTAGCAAAACTTGTCAAGCGGGGGAGAGTCAGCTATCTTGCGTTTATTTAGCCTTTCTGCTACAATCTCTCCACTATGAAATTGGCAGTAATCAAGACGGGCGGCAAGCAGTACGTGGTCGCCGAGGGCGATAAGCTCAAGGTGGAGAAGTTGCCGGCTTCTGAGGCCAAGAACGGCGAGTTGGTTTTTAGCGAGGTTCTGCTCACCGACGACGGCAAGTCGGTCAAATTAGGCGCGCCGCTCGTCTCTGGCGCGAGCGTTACCGCCAAGCGCGTGGCCGACTCTCGTCACCCCAAGATCACCGTTGTTAAGTATAAGAACAAGACTCGCTACCGCGTGAAGCGGGGCCACAAACAGCCTTATACGGAGGTGGAGATCACAGCCATCAAATAACTCTTAATTAAGTCGTCTCGCGATTCCGGAGCGCATTCTTGATCGTTTCCGTATCAGAATATTCTAGTTCCACGCCGGTAGAGAGGCCGCGGCCGAGCGTGGAGATTTTTATATTATGTTGGTTAGTAATAGGCGAGAGGTATTTTTTTAGAAACTCAATCGTTGTGTCGCCTTCCTGATTCGCGGAAACAGCAATGATAATTTCTCTCAAGCTATTATTCTGTTTGGTTTTTTCTTCTATCATTTTTAGCAATTCGCGCGCGCGGATGCTATTAGCCGGTTCTTTATCTAAGATCTTCACCAAGCCGCCAAGCACAAAGAAGTAGCCATTATACTGCGCGCCTGATTTATTGATATTTTCCAGATCTATATCTTTTTCTACAAGCATTAATAATCCAGCATCGCGGCTATCGTCTGCGCAGATCTCGCAAGTCTTACTGCTGTTCTTGTTGAAGAATCTGAAGCAGGTCTGACACTGGCTCGTCTCGCGCTTGAGCTCAGTGATCTGGCGCAAGAGTTGGTCGGTAATGCTATTTGGCGCATGGAGGAGATAATAGACAAAGCGCTTGGCCTGCCGCGGTCCAATGCCCGGGAAGCGCATAAAGCTCTCAACTAATTTTTGGATCACAGCATCGCTCATCTTAAGTATTTAGGGTTTGAAATTTAAAAGCCGCCAAAGTCGGCTTTTTCAATAGTCTGGAAGCTGGTGCGCGCTTCGTCAAAGTAGAGCTGCACTTCTCCCGTTGGACCGTTACGGTGTTTGGCAATAATAATTTCAGCAATGTTCTTCTTGTCTGAGTTCTCGTTTAGCTTGTCTTCCCGATGGATAAACATCACCACGTCAGCGTCTTGCTCAATAGAGCCGGAGTCGCGCAGGTCAGAGAGTCGGGGCTTGCCGCCGCGTTGCTCCACTTGGCGGTTAAGCTGGGAGAGCGCCAGCACCGGCACTTCTAATTCTCTGGCTAAGCCCTTGAGCGAGCGCGAGATCTCTGTCACTTGTTGGACCAACGAGTCGCTATCGCGGCGGGGGATCATGAGCTGGAGATAGTCCACAATAATCAAATCTAAGCCATTTTCTGCTTTTAATTTTCTCGCCACCGCTTTCATCTTGCTGATATTATTAGACGCTTCGTCATCAATAAAGATTGGTGCCGAGGCGAGGCGATCCAGTGCGTCGCGTAGCCGGGCAAAGTCGTCATCTTGTTTGATCTTGCCTGTGCGCAAGTGCCAAGAGTCCACGCGGCTCTCGCTAGCAAGCAGTCTGTCTACTAATTGCTGTGAGCTCATCTCCAGCGAGAAGATGCCAACCGATTTGCCGTGCACGCAGGCGGCATTGCGCGCGATATCTAGCGCGAGAGAGGTTTTACCCACGCTCGGCCTGGCGGCGAGGATAACCAAGTCAGACTTCTGCAAGCCTGAGAGCTTGTTGTCTAAGTCGCGGAAGCCGGTGGGCACGCCGCGCAGTTCATCGCCAGATTTGTGAAGTTTATCAAAGCGTTCCCAAGCTTCTACCAAGCTATCTTTGAGGTGAACAAACGCCTTTTTAGTATAATTGCCGATATTGAGAATCGTGTGTTGTGCGCGATCAAACACGTTGTCCAGATCCTCGCTCTCGCTATAACCTAATTCTGTTATCTCTTCTGCCGAGGCAATTAGTTTCCTCAGTGCGGCTTTCTTCTTGATAATCTCAGCATAATATTTAATATTCGCCGCGGAGGGGACTGAGCCGGCCAGCTCGGCCAGATAATTAGCGCCGCCGATTGATTCCAGTTCCTGCTTATTTTTCAAGCTCGCTGTGACTGAGACTAGATCAATCGGCTCGCGTTTATCAGAGAGCTCCTGCATTGCGGTGAAAATGCGCCGGTGCTTCTCGGCATAGAAGTCGGGCGCGGCGATCACATCACTGATCTCGTGCATGCCGTCTGGCCGGAGCATCAGCGAGCCGAGCACCGCTTGTTCGGCAGAGAGATCCTGCGGCGGCAAGCGCAGGTTAGTCTTGGTGTTGGCATAAGGACTAACGGGCATGATGAGCACATTCTAACATCTTGCCGTTACCCCCTCGCAAGCTTGCAAAAATGGCTCAAACTGCATAAGCTGGGGATAGTCCAGTTCGTTCACTTTAGGGCAGAAAGGAGCTATTGAGACTGGGCTTTATTATTTTATTAACCAATAATCTCCATTACCCGTTTTACGGCGTCTTGGAAGTGACCATCGGGATTCTCCACGATTGCGTCAAAAGTTCCGGCCAATTCCAGTTCGCGTTCAGTCGTTTCTAGGCGTTTAATTAGCTCGGCTGGATCAATATTTGTTCTGGTACGGATTAGTCGCTCTTTCACGTCAGCTAGATTGCCTGGGCGGATAAAGATCGCTAGAGCATCGGGGATTTTGTCTTTCAGAGTTTGCGCACCCTGGACATCAATAATAGCAAAGACGTAATCGTGTCTCTGACGGAAATCAGCCAGGGCTGTTCTAGAGGAGCCATAGAGATTGCCATAGACTTCTGCGTGTTCAAAGCAATCGCCACTGTTTATCCTGCTTTCAAATTCTTGACGAGTGATAAAAAAATAGTCTTCGCCTTCATCACTCCGGCGCGGTCTTGTCGTCATGGTGACCAGCCGAGCCGCGTTTGGCAGCTTGGCTACCAACGCTCGCACTAGCTCGGTCTTGCCCGCCGCTGACGGACCAACGATCACAATAAACTTCCCAGCCATGTTTGCTTATTAAACCATAGGGTGCTAGCCTGAGGCTAGTTAGCACCTACAAAACACAAACGCAAGTAGTATAGAACAGAAAGGAGGTTGCCATGGCGCAGCCAGAGCTTAAAGAATGTACGGTTGGCTACCTCCTTAGGGAGAGTAGTCAAGGGACGCAGACCCTGCTTGGTTTGCGAGATTCTCGCCGCTTCAGCGGTATCTGGAATGGTCCGGGCGGCGGGAGGGAGGAAGGAGAGACGATTATTGACTGCCTGGCGCGCGAGTTGCGAGAAGAGATTGGCGTTGAGATTAATAAGAAATCAGTCCGGCATTTTGCCACAGCTGGGTTCTACCATCCCAATGGTGATAACTGGCAGCTTGAGTGGCTGGTACACTTCCTTACCATTACAGATTGGACAGGGGAACCCCGTCTGGTGGAAGGTTTCAGCATACTGGAATGGTTCCTGCTTGATCGATTGCCTTTCCGTCAGATGATGGCCGATCAGGTAGCCTGGTTGCCGTTGGCGCTCAGCAATGAGAACGGCCGTTTGTTGCAAGTGAAGATCTTTTATGGCGATCGGGACGCCAGAGTAATCGTCAAGGGAGATTGGGAATTTGTTCCAAAGGGTGGGCATTGAGAACCACCCCAAGCGGGCTAGCAAAAGCCCGCTTTTCTTATTTTTATTTTATCAACCCTAACCCAAACACTTTCTCAAACTCGCGCCAGGTTTTCTTGTTATCTGGCAAGATGGTGAGCGCTTTAGCTGTGTTCAGATCGTCATTAATTGCTTCCAGAAATTGCTGTTTCAAATCTTGATTAACCTCTTCGCCCTCGGGCAGATTTTCTATTTTCTTTTTCAGTCTCTCGTAGCCGGTCTGCGCCGCTTGGATTGCTTCCCAGGTAAAATTAATAGTTGTGCGATACTTGGCCTGCAAGAGCCAGTATCGGTAAGCCAGCGGCGAGATATTTTTCTCTTCTAAACTCCTGAGTGTAATAAAATTGTTGAGGCTCTTGCTCATTTTCTCGTCTTGCACGTTCATAAAGCCGCCATGCAGCCAGTAGCGCGCCAGCGGTACGCCGTGGGCCGTTTCGCTCTGGGCAAGCTCGTTCTCGTGATGAGGGAAAATCAGATCCGTGCCGCCGGTGTGGATGTCTACCGTCTGGCCCAGTGTGGCGCTGATCATCGCCGAGCACTCAATATGCCAGCCTGGTCGGCCTCGCCCAAACGGCGCATCCCAAGCCACGCCAGCGTCTTCGTCTTTCTCAAATTTCCAGAGGGCGAAATTTTCATCGCCAGAGGCACTTTGCGCTCCCAGACGGCCAGATAAAGCCCCGTAATTTTTCGCTTCTCTAATGTCAAAATAGAGGCCATCAGGGGCAATGTAGGCCGCTTTTTTGGCTAGCAAGGCCTCTATTAACGTGATCATGCTATTTATGTATTCAGTGGCATGTGGTGTAATATTAGGCTTGAGAATATTTAGTTTTGCCAGATCTTGCCAGAACAAATCTTCAAATTTTTTTGTATATTCTGGTAAGGGGATATTTTGCTCGCGACTCGCTTTGATTGTTTTATCATCCACGTCCGTGATGTTCATCACTTGCTTCACCTCATAATCATTAAACTCTAAAACGCGGCGCAAGATATCATTAAAAATATAAGTCCGGAGATTGCCGATGTGCGCGTAATCATAAACTGTTGGCCCGCAGGCGTAGATAGAAACTGCCCGCTCGCCCGGCGGGGGAGTGAAGGCTTCTTTCTGCCTCGTGAGAGTGTTGTAGAGTTTGATCACAGCCATTTCTTTTTCTTGGCGAGCCAGAACATGCCCGCGAGGAGCAAGAGCATGATCACGAGACTGAAGTAAAAGTCGTACTCTGGGGCAATAAACGTGGGCAGGCGAGTGCTGGTGCCAAAGATCTGCGCCACCAGATTAAGAGGAAGGAAGATGAAAGCGAGCACCATCAGGAGCTTCATAATCTCGTTAGTCTTAATAGAGAGCAGAGAGGCGTTGGTGTTACGGAGGTCATTAAAAGTTTGCCGACTACTCTCCACCATCTTCCAGACACGGCGCTCTTCACCGCAGATTGCTTGCAGATAATAGCGGAATTTGTTGCCAAATAGTTCCTCGCCAGCGCTCGCTAGAGAGCCTAAGATCTCCCTATGCGCCTTGAGTGTCCACTGGCAACCCAGTAGCTCGTGATTGATGCTAGCTAGTGTCGCGACCACCTCGCGCTCGCGACCGGAGAAGACCTGAGCCTCCACCTCTTTAAGTCTCTGGTTCAAGATATCAAGAGAGCGCTCAGTGTCTCTGTAGACCTCTTTCAACATATAGAACAAGATAAAGCCAGCGTGGATCTTTTCCTGACTATTTTTTGACAAAAAATCAGTTTCAAAGATTTTAGCAAAGTTCTCCAGCGAGCCGATGGGCTGGTAGTGGGCGGTGACAATAAAGTTTTTACCAATCACAAAGTCAATCTCCTGGCTTTGCTCGCAATCAATGCAAGGGAAATGCAGTACTAAGTAGATCAAATTATCATAAACATCCACCTTAGAGCGCTCGCTGGGTTGCTCTAGCTCGCCCAATACCAGCTGGTGGATCTTGTGCTCTTTACCAATCTTGGCGACCTCGCTCTCAGCCGGAGACTCTAGGTCCAGCCACACAATGTCTTTATACTTAAATTGCTTGAGCATGCGCGTTAGAGATATTTATATTCAGAGATATTCTAGTTTGATATTATAGCACGGAAACTATAAGATATAGAGATGCGGCGTTCAGTCTCCCTCTCGTTATTAGCTCTCGCTCTGGTGCTAGCCTTCTGGGCCGGAGCTCACTCTCGCGGCACGTCAGAGGCTGTGGCCGGGAATCAGCCTGCGGCGGTTGATCTGTCACTGCTCTGGCAAGCTTGGCGGATTATTGACGAGCGCTATGTTGATACTCATTATGCGTCTTCTACTGCTACCAGTACCCGCCCGGTGAGTGATGAGGAGAAGGTCTGGGGTATGATTGGCGGCCTGGTCAACTCTCTTGGCGATCCTTATTCTGAGTTTTTACCACCAGAGGAGAATCGTCTGTTTGAGGAGGATATCCGCGGCGCCTTTGGCGGCATTGGCGTAGAGATCGGCGCGCGCGCGGGCAAGCTCACCGTGATTGCGCCGCTAGAAGATAGTCCGGCGCAGAAGGCGGGCTTGCGGGCGGGGGATCAGATTATTGCAGTAGACGGCCAACTCACCGGGCAACTCTCTACTGGTGAGGCGGTTAATATGATCCGTGGCAAGATTGGTACTGCAGTGACGCTGACTATTGCGCGGGAGGGCTTGGGGACAAAAGACTATGAGATCACTAGAGAAGAGATCCGAGTCCCCACAATAGAGACAGAAATTTTGCCCCAGGATATTTTCTTGATCAGATTATTCAATTTTGGTGCCACCTCGCCCAACCTCTTCCGCGGTGCCTTGCGAGAGTTCATCCTGAGCCGGTCTAAGCACTTGATCATTGATTTGCGCGGCAACCCGGGCGGCTACCTGGACGCAGCCATAGACATGGCTAGCTGGTTCCTGCCAGCCGGCAGAGTGGTAGCGATAGAAGATCATGGCGACGATAGCGCTGATAAAATCTACCGCAGTCGGGGATATAATATATTTAATTCTAAGTTCAAGCTGGTGATCCTAATAGACCAGGGGAGTGCCTCAGCCTCAGAGATCTTAGCCGGCGCACTCTCCGAGCACGGCCAAGCCACGCTGGTGGGAGAGCAGACCTTTGGCAAGGGATCGGTGCAAGAGCTGATACAGTTAGAGGGGGATAGCGCGCTCAAGATTACTGTGGCGCGTTGGCTCACGCCAAACGGCTTGTCTATCTCTAGCAATGGTCTCACGCCGGACGTGCTAGTTGAGGTGCCAAAAGATCAAAATCAAGATCAAGTTGGAGATCAAGAATCAGATGAGTCGGATTTAATTTTAGAACAGGGAATCAAGACAGTCTTGAGTTTGTAATTAGAAAATATGAAAGTAATTTTAACCAAAGATGTGGCAAAAGTTGGCCGGATTGGCGAGGTGAAAGAGCTAAGCGATGGCTATGCGCGGAACTTTATCATTGCGCGCGGCTTGGGCTTGGCGGCAACGGCAGAGAACTTGGCGCGATTGGAAGCAAAACAGCAGAAGCAATTGGAATCAGAAAAAGTAGCGCTAGATTTATTGCAAAAAGATTTGGAGAAGTTAAAAGCCAAGCCTATCGTGATCACTGTGCGGGCGAGTGAAACTGGCCACCTCTTTGCGGCTCTACATAGAGAGTCAATATTGGCTGAGTTGCAAAAACAATCCGGCTTGCGCTTGGGTGCCGAGGCACTAGTGCTGCCTCAGTCTATTAAGTCGCTGGGTGACTACGAGATAGGAGTCAAGCTTGGATCGCGCTTGGTGGGGAACTTTACTTTACAGATACGGTCTTAAGCTTCTTCTGCTTGCCGTTAAAGTGGGTGTGCTTCTTGTCGCCAAAAACGACTTTACCAGAGCTGAGGGCAAAGAGAGTGTGATCCTTGCCGGTGCCCACGTTCTCTCCAGCACGGAAGTAGGTGCCACGCTGGCGGACGATGATAGAACCAGCCTGGGCTGTTTCCCCGGCATAGAGCTTAACGCCCAGGTACTTGGGGTTGGAGTCGCGCAGGTTCTTGGCTGTTCCGCCGGCCTTCTTTGTTGCCATGGTCTATAATTTACTTAAAGATTTGCTAAACTAGTTAAGACAATGAGTATAGACGAAACTTGGCAGGCGGTCAAGCGTTATCAGGATCAGCTCTGGATCACGCTGATGGTAGTAGCCGGTGCTAGTCTCTCGCTTGGCCTGTGGCAACTGGTTGCCAGCCGTGCCAGCCACGAGCCTCTGGTGATAGAGAATGTACCGGAGCAAACCAATAATCTTGCTGGTGTGTCAAGTGGCGCAAGTGCCGGAGCAGGGGAGAGTAGGGCGCTGGGGCAATATGTGGCTTCAAAAAATGGGAGCAAATATTATCTGCCGAGTTGTGCGGGAGCGAATAGGATCAAAGAAGAGAATAAAATCTGGTTTGCCAGCGTGGACGAAGCCAAGTCCAGAGGATATGAGCCTGCGGCTAATTGCAAGGGGCTATAAGTAGAATATAACCACGTCGTACAATCATTCTTTTGCGACATTAAGCTTAGGGCAAAAATAGACTGAGCCCTCCCCTAGTGTAAAAACAAAAAACCAGCGCTTTATTTTTCCAGCGCTGGTTTTTTTTGTTTTTGTTCTCAGCTATTAGCGAGATTGGTTTTTACTTGGCTCCCCAACAAGGCTGGCTCCAGACCCAAGGCTTGGGACCCTGGCGCTTGAGCATCCACATGGCGTAGCCAATATTGCCCTCGGTGCTATAGATATCGTAGCCAAGCTCAATGCTCTTCTCTAAGTGATACTTCTCGTTGATCTGGAAGAGACCCACGTCATTATCGTTGTGGATGCCACGCAGAGGCTGGCCGTCTTTGCCGAACTGGCGATAAGTACTCTCACAGAAGGCAATCCGGAGCGCCAGGCTCTTATCTACACCGGCTTCCTCAGCTTTGGCGGCAATTAAGTCGCGCACAGAGGGTGCGGCCTGTGGCTCTGGCTCGGACTCCACGGCCATCTCTACTACTGGCGCCGGAGCGCTGGCGATGAGATTGCTGTTGATCTGAGCGGGATTAAGGGAACCCAAGGTCATGAGGCTTGCGAGGCCTATTTGTAAGATTGTAGGAATAAGTTAAAAGGAAAAACGGCCTAGTTGAGCCGTATAAGTCCATTCTAGCATACCCTGGTTTTCTTGTCAAGAGGGGACGATATTTCCCCTAACTTGTCAAATAGCGCCAAATATCCACCAACTGGTGCCAGGCGGCGACAATCTGGAACCATAATTTATTAAAAAGTGGTTTGAGTTCCAACTTTTCCACCCAGTGCCGCAGGTCAATATTGAAGTAATTGAGCAGGATCACCGCCACAATGAGTATAATCAAGAGCTTGATGAATCCCCTGTTATTTTCCATATCTATAAGTATAAGACAGGATCAAGATAAGCGCGAGTGTCAAAGATGGGCATAACATAAGTACCCGGGCAGACCTTGCTCTTGAGCGACTGGATCTGTACGCCATCTGCCGCGGCAACGGTGAAGTGGAGATGCGGCCCGGTGGCATAGCCGGTCATGCCGCTATAGCCAATTAACTCCCCTCGCCCCACGCGCTGTCCCTGGCTCACTTTGACCAAGCTCAGGTGGGCCGAGAGCGTGGCCAGGCCGTTATCGTGCTTGATTAGTACCCATTTGCCATACGAGGCACCGCGGCAGACGGTATCTGTATCGCCGGTGCCAGCCACCACGCCGGCCGCCGCTGACTTGATCGGCGTCCCCACGCTGGCGCGGAGGTCAATGCCGTTGTGCGTGCCCGAGGCATAGAGGCGCTTGGCATCGGCCGTCTGGCCAAACTGCTGGGTGAGGAAGGGGTTATCCACCGGCCAAGCCAGCACGCCCTTGCCGATGCTGGGCAAGCTGCTCGGGTCCAGCACCAGCTTGAGTTGGGACTCAAAGTCGGCCAGCTCGCGTGCAAAGGCCTCACGCCGGGCTCGACTCTCGGCAAGTTGTTGCTGATAACTGGCCTCTTGGTTCTTGGTGCTGGCGAGTAGGGCTTGTTGCTTAGTGCGCTCGGCGGCGGCGATCTTCTGCTGGTCGGCCAGCTCGCCCTTGAGCGCAAGTAATTTAGTTTTAATTTGCTCAGTATCCACCACCTGCACGCCTAGATCCGTTTTTAACTCCTTTAGCTCGCGGGCGGACTGGCTCAGCGTCTCCTGCAGTTTGATCGTCTGATCTTCTGCAGCTAGGAAATCAGAGAAATAGCGATAGCGCACCAGCAGCTCGGGCAGGCTCTCTTGGCTCTGCTCGGCTAGGTCGCGCATCATCTGGCGCAGAGCGATCTCATGCTCCTCAATACTGCCAGTGGCTCTATTGATACCCAAATTTAGCTCTTCCAACTTCAGCGTAGCTGATTTGATCTCAGCTTCTGTCTTGCTGATCTGGTTGTTTAACTTTTTGATAGAGAGGTTGATCGCGTCCACTGCACCCTGGAGCGTGCTGGCTTGCTTGGCAGTGCTGGCTAGTTGCTTCTCCTGTTCGGCAATAATCTCGTCCAGCTTCTCAATCTCGCTCTGCCGCGCACCGATCTGCTGGCGCAGTTCGCTGGCTTGGTCTGCGCGAGCACTGGCGGCAAACAAGAGAGAAAAAACTAAAAAGATAAAAAAGCGCTTCACAGGCTTGATTTTAACAAGAATGGCAATCTAAATCACCCCCTTCAGTCTTTCCAAACTCTCTTTTTTACCCAAAACACTAGCTACAGTAAACGGATCCGGGGACTTGGCAAGGCCGGTGAGCGCCACGCGCATGGGCCAGAGCACCTCCCCTCTCCCCTTCTCCGTGGCGTAGTCCCAGATCGCGGCTTTTATTTTTTCGGTAGTGAAATCAGTTTCTGGTATTTGCTCTAGTAATTTAATAACTGTTGGCAAGTGCTCTGTAGTTTTCAATAATTCTGGTGAGATATTTTCTGGTCTATTTGTGAAAAATTCATGTTCACTTTTCAGTCGCGCCACTTGCTCTGCTTCTGGCAGATTTTTTATATACTCTTTGTTATACCAATCTAATTTATCTGTGTTGAAAATAGCGCCGGACTTTTGCACTTCGGCTAGATCAAAATTTTTCACCAATTCTTCTAAGCTTAAGATTTCCGGCAGATTCTTGACCTGCAGCGACCAGCCGAGCGTGGCGAGATAATTGATCATCGCTTCCGGCAAATATCCCAGCTTGGCATAGTCTGCCACTGCTGTAGCGCCATGTCTCTTGCTCAGCTTAGACCGATCTGGCGCGAGGATAAGCGGAATGTGCGCGTATTGTGGCCGCTCGCCGCCAAGCGCTTCTAGAATCAAAATCTGTCGTGGTGTATTAGCCAGGTGCTCTTCAGCCCGGATCACGTGTGATATCTTGAGATCCATGTCGTCAACCACAGAAGCAAAGTGATACACCGGCGATTCTAGATTGCGTGCGATAATAAAATCACCTAGTTCTTTAGTATCAAAGCTTACCTCGCCTTTAATCAGATCAGTAAAGCCGACCCGCTCCCCGGCACTGCGTAGCCGCACCGCTTCGCCATCTAAGTAAGCCTTATCTGCTTTAATTAACGCTTCTAGTTTGCTCTTGTAGAGCTCTGTGCGCTCTGATTGCCGGTAAAATTCATCATAATCTAATTTAAGCCAGGCAAAGCTGTCTAATATAGATTGCTCAAATTCTAGTTCAGAGCGCTCTTGGTCTGTGTCGTCTATGCGCAGGATAAATTTGCCATTTTTTTGCCTCGCAAAAAGATAGTTAAACAGGGCCGTGCGGGCGCCGCCGAGGTGCAGGTGGCCGGTGGGGCTGGGAGCAAAGCGGACGCGTGTGCTCATGCTCGCTCGTGACCAAGTGCTAGTAAAATTATTTCCTCAGCAATCGCTCGCGCCGCCTCTGGCCGGGCAAAGTTCTTGGCCCCGGCGCTCATGGTTTGGCGCAGTTCCGGCTTGCTCATGAGGCGGTTTACCTCTGATAGCAAAACAGACGGCGTGAGATTAACTTGCTCTATCACTATTGCGCCACCAGAGCGCGCGTAGGTGAAGGCGTTGCTCCGCTGGTCATGACTGATTGGCTCGGGAATCGGAATGATGATAGAGGGCAGACCCCAGGCGGCAATCTCAAAGATAAAAGACCCCGCGCGGGAGATAATCAAGCTAGACACGCCAGCAGTCATCCTGAGCGCGTCAGAATTGAGATTGGCAAAGAGGTGATAACGATCGCGCAGGCCGCTCTTCTCCAAGATTGTCCGCGAGCGCTTCTCTATCTCATCGTAATTATCTTTGCCAACTTGGTGGATCACTTGGTAGTGCTCTAGCAGTTTGGGCAAAATGTCTAGAACTGTGTTGTTTATCACGCTCGCGCCCTGGGAGCCGCCGGTGATGAAGATCACGGGTGTCTCCGGCTCTAGATGCAAGAACTCGCGCGCGCCCTGGGCGATGGGATGGAGCAGTTCGCTACGGATGGGGTTGCCAGTGATCGCTGTTTTCTCTTGCGGGAAATAGGTTTGCGCTTCTGGATAAGAAATGGCGATGCGCGTGGCGAACTTGGCGCTCCAGAGGCTGACTCGGCCGGGGTGAGAATCAGACTCGTGGATGATCACTGGTAAGCGCAACACTTTGCTTGCCAGCAAGGTGGGGAAGCTGGCGTATCCGCCTTTACTGAAGACGAGATCGGGATAAATTACATATAACTTCCACAGGGCGCTTAAGAAGCCGTGCAAAATTTTAAATAAGTCAAAAAAATTAAGGAATGAAAAATAGCGCCGCCACTTGCCTGCGGAGATCCGGTGGAACTCAATCCGGTTCTCAAACAATAGACGCTCGTTATAGGGCTCGGTGGATAGATAATAAAGCTTGGCCTCCACCAATTTTTGCTCTTCTACTAGTCTATTGAGGCCCTGAGCAACGGCAATGATGGGATAGAAGTGGCCACCCGTGCCGCCGCCGGTGAAAACAATTTTCATAAATTAGCGGTTCAGATATTTAGAGATATTAACGATGATACCAGCTTCAATCAAGACTAATAACAAAGCCGTTCCGCCTTGACTCACAAACAACAACGGGGTGCCATTGAGCGGCACCAAGCTGAGCATTGAGGCGATATTAATGAAGACGCCGGCGATGATCATTATAACAATGCCGACTATCAGCAGTCTACTAAAGTGGTTTGGCGCTCTAGTTGAAAGCTTAAGGCCAGATAAGGCGAAAGCGAGAAAGAGCAGAACCAGAATAGTGCTACCAGCGAGGCCGAACTCTTCCCCAGCTACGGAAAAGATAGAATCACCGATTGGTTCTGGTAAGTACTTAAACTTTTGGATACTCTGGCCAAAGCCGCGCCCCAGCACGCCGCCAGAGCCAATGGCAATTAGCGATTGATTGACCTGGTAAGAGTTGCCGAGCACGTCCTCGTTTGGCTTAAAAAAAGTCTGGATCCTGGCTTGAGTATAAGGCTTGAAGGCGATGACTGTCCCCAACGCCAGGCTTGCTATCAGCAAGAGCAAGGCGAGGTCCCGCCAGCGCGCACCGGCCACAAAGTACATTGCTACTCCACTCGCAAGCATGATACCGAGCGTGCTCATGTCTGGTTGGGCGACCATCACAGCGCCCACTATGCCGGTGACAATAAGGAAGGGCAGCAAACCGTGTTTAACCGACTGCACACCCTCTCGCGCTTTAGCCAGCCAAGCGGCGAGATAAACCACATAGCCTAATTTAAGGAATTCTGAAGTCTGGATAGAGATGCCGGCGATACTGATCCAGCGTCGTGCGCCTTTGAGGTCTAGACCTAAACCGGGGATGAAGACAGCAAGAGTGAAGAGTAAGCTGGCTACAAAAATTGCCAAGCTGAACTTTTGCCAGTATCTGTAATGCAGTTTACTCACTAGGAGGAAGGCGAATAGTCCGATGAGCATGATCACAAACTGCTTAACGGCAACCAGATTGAAGCGCGCGCCTTCCCTACTCAGCAAGCCAAGCGAGGCGGAAAAGAAGATGAAGAAGCCGGTCAAGGTAAGCAGGATGACCAGAGCAAAGAAGATGCGATCAGATTGGCGGCCGCGGTTCATTGGCTAGCGAGGATGATAATCACACCCAAGATGGCAGTAATAACGCTGATAATCCAATAACGCATCACCACCTTGCCGCTAGGCCAGCCAATTGCCTCAAAGTGATGGTGCAATGGCGCTACCAGGAAGAGCTTCCGTCCGCGGAACTTTTTTGACAAGAGCTGGAGGATGACTGAACCGGAAGAGAGTACTAATGGCAGGGCGATGATCGGCAGGACCAGTATCCCGTGTCCCCCGCCCAGGTTATCGGTCATGAAGGCGACAACGGTGAGAGTGATGGTAAGCGCCATTGTGCCAGTCTCGGAGAGATAATAACGAGCGGGCGGGATATTGAACCAGAGAAAAGCGAGAATCCCGCCCAATATGGCGGCGCAGAAGGCGGCGAGATTAATTTGATTTTGCGAGAAGGCGATGACACCATAAGCGGCAAAACTGCTGGCAAAGACGCCGCCCGCTAAGCCGTCTAGGCCGTCAATCACGCCGCCAGAGTAAACCGCCAGGCTAATGATAGCGAAGATCGGTATTAGCCAGATCCCAACGTCCAGAGAACCCAGGGTGCTATCACTGCCAATGCTGATTACGCCCAGCTTGCTATAGAACCAATAACCGCAGAATAATCCTAGTGCTGTGATGGTGAACAGGCGCTTGCTGAGCGAGAGTCCTCCGCCGATATATTCCCCGCTATTGCCGGTCCCTTCTCTGGTGACTAAGTAATCATCTATTAAGCCAACCAAGGCGCCTACCAGGAGCGTCATCAGTGGGATCCAGGTCTGGTTGCGAGAGAGAAAGTCTAATTTAACACTTAGCTCGCCAGGCAAGAGCGCGGCCCAGGTCCAGATACCCAGAGTGGTGAGCGTCGCGCTCAGCCAGACAATAATCCCGCCCATGCGGGGTGTCTTCTTTTGTTCATCATTGTGGATAGAGGCAGAAATAGTGGCAACTTGGCCGTCTATCGTCTTCCGCACGCTCTGCTTTTTCCACATTTTATGCTTGTAGAGATAATTGGTGAGAGCTGGCGTAAGGATAATACCCAAGATGAAAGAGAAAGTGATCGGCAACAGAACTTTAATGACATCAATCAGCATATTTTTTAAATTAGTTTTTGACTGGATTGCTGTTACTCAACTTCTCTTTCAGTTTGTCATAATCTGGTAGGTCGCTCACCTGGCTCAAGCCAAGATGCTGGAGCAGTTCAAAAGTGGGACGATAGAGAAAACTGCGAGCATCGGCCGGATTAGGCACGCGCTCCACCAAGCCGCGGATCATCAAGTGGCGTAAAATAAAACTAGAATTGACTCCTCGGATATAGTCCAAGTCTGCGCGAGAAATTGGCCCGCGGTAGAGCACTGTGGTGAGTGTCTCCAAACTAGCTTTACCCAGGTCGCGAGAGAGAGCCTCTTTTGCTAATTTCTCTAGCAATGCGCTCGCGTCTGGATGTGTGCCCAGAGCAAGCTCATCATCTTTTTGGACTAAAATTACACCACGATTCTGGCTAGAGAGCGTGTGTTGTAATTTTGCCAGTGCTTCAAGCACTTCAGCCCGACTCCGGCCCAAGACGCGAGCCAGTTCTGCCTGGCTCATTGGCTCGGCTTGCCGGAACAGGATCGCCTCAATCTGTGCTTCTAGACTCAACATCTTTATCTTGGCAATTATAGTCGTTCCAGCCCTTTTAGACAATAAATTAGGCAATAAAAAAGGTCCCGGCTGCCTCGCACGCAACCGGGACCAACTATCCGCGCAGCTCCCGCTCCGCACTCACACAACGTGTGTAAGCCGGGTCATACTATACTAGCCTGGCAAAGTTGTCAAATATATTTGGGCACATCAGCTGAGCTGGGCTCAATCTGGATATCCGCAAAGTGCTCGCCTTGCTCTGCTTGTACCAGCCCTCGCTTTACCAGTTCCAACATTCCCAAGAAGCTCACGATCACGTTTACTTTCTCTTTTTTATCTTTAATAAAATCATGGAAGCTCGTCTTGAGCGCCGTCTGCACTCGCTGGGCTAGACTCTCTATCACTTCTTCCAGATTCAAGACTTTCTGCACTATCACTTGCGGCAGTTTTTCTATCTTTGGCAGATTATTGATCACGTTGTTCACCGAGGCGAGGAGGCTCTGCAGAGTCAGATCACGACTGGGAGCAAAAACGGACACAATCTCTTTGCTCTCCTGGCGCGAAAAAATAATTTTCCTGCCATAATTCTTCTTCACATTTTCGCTCAGCTTTTTGATTTCAGCATAAAGTGCCAATCGCCGCTCCAAATCCGCCATACTCCCCTGCTCCTCTTCGCTCACCTTCAGTTCCGGCAAGAGCGAGATAGACTTGATGAGCATCAGTGTGCTGGCGACCAAGATAAAGTCAGCCATTTGCGCTTTGCTCGCGTTATGATCATTTTCTAATTTATCTAAGTGCGAGATAAAATCATCGGCCACTGCTGCCAGCGAGACGCGTGAGATGTGCATCTTCTTCTCTTCCACCAGCCTCAGCAAGACCTCCAGTGGCCCCTCAAAGTCTTCCAGCTTGATCTGAAATTTGACAGTCATAATTAGTTGTGATAGTTATATTGTAGTTGGTTCATTGAGAGAAAGCAACCTTTTACCGCCTCTGCGAGGCAAGTGAGGGAAGATATGGTTACGCTTATTGGTTGGGTTGTAATGGTCATTGCTCTGGTATTCTTTGTGGTTGGCCTTTTCACAGAGAAGATGAAGACGAGATATGTCGTTCTAGCTATGCTTCTCATTATCTCTGCCTTGCTTTTTCTCAGTTCGTTGCCGCCAACACCCCGCTCGCCAGGGCAGATTGCGGAAGCGATTGAAACCTCGGTTGGTCGGCCAGTCGGCGTTACGCCTTTCCCCTCCGAGGGCAGTGTGCTCACGGTGTTGGACGCGGCGTGGGATCGGGTAAGTGAACTGGGATCCTGTCGTATTGTTGTCCAAGACCAAGACGGGCGCCTCTACTCAGCACTGGATAGCAACTCCCAATCTCCGTCATTATGCTTGCGCAAGGGCGAGAAGGTGAGATTAAAGCTGGTGCACTGGTTCCGGGATGAGACTAAGCAGGCGAACATCGTGCTTATAGCCACACGCGCTGTGAGTGCAACGCCTGCCCCAGTTCCTTTTGCTGGTAACTAGGGGAACCCATAAAAGCCACTTGCATTTCGCGAGTGGCTTTTTACTCCATTTGACAGACAAAGCGTGTTTTGCTAGTCTCTTGTGTTCTCAGATCTTTGTGAAGTTAATCCGCCAAGGTTGGCGGGTTCCAAGCCTCAAGGATATTTGAGGCAAAAGCCTAGGGAAATTGGAGGACGTTGTATGAGAAGTGCAGGAAGAGTTGGAGCAGTGATCTGTGGATTGGCCCTCTTGGTGGGTTTGATTACTCACCAGGGAGAGGCCGGAGTGGCCTCGGCTTCGTCTTTGCTGACGCCTGTGGCCATTACGGGCCAAGTGGCGGTGGCACTGCCGGTCGCCATTGAGGAGCCGGATCCGATCCCGCCGTACGACCTCTGTGACTGGGTCTACGACGAGATGCGTTATTACCAGGACCAGGCCTGGGCCTGCTTCTTGCAGAACCCGGACAATCCGCCTCCGTGTTACTACAGCTACACTGAGGCCTGGATCAACATGGCCCAGTTGGGCCAGATGCTCGGGTGCCGCTGGATCTCGCAGTAACAAACGGTCGTCCAAGACAAGACCCTGCTCGCACTTTGCGAGCAGGGTCTTTTTTTATTTAAGATGCGAGTTTTTTATAAGCAAATCGCTCAAGTTCACCCGCTATGTCAGCATACCTTTTCCCACACAACATGCCACCGGCCAGTAACTTCTCTTGGGTCACTTCTGCCAGGCACCATTCTGGTTTAGTAAATTTATTCTTCGCTTCTGCTGTGGCAAACTCCACATCCACCAGCACTAAGCCAGCTAATTCTCCAGCAAAAACATCAATTTCATAATTAGTCCCGTTTTCCTTATACAAATAGCGCGTTTTCGCCACCCGCTTGCCTGGCAACTGGCTTAATTCCGCAAATTCCTCGGATCTGAGCGGTATAGTCGTCTCAAATTGACGGGAAGCGTCGCCTTTCACAATAGGTTCTTTTTTAGTGATTTCGTACTTATCGCCGTTCTTCCTAATCCTCAGGTTCGGATGGTCAGAAGCTGCGGGAATATAAATATCCAGCATCTCTTTCTTCTGCGCCTGGGCAAGTCCGGCCGGTAAATCTTTTGCGAGGTATGTTAGTTCTAGTTCTTCCATAATCTTATTCTAGTGCTTTTCTGCCACAATGTAGCGACAACCTTTCTCTCCTACCAAACCGGCGTGTACTTTGCCCCGCGGAATGTTTATGTCATCTCCTGCTTGCAAAATCTTTTTTACACTATCCATTTCAATTTCAATCTCGCCAGTGAGAATCACCAGTTTAGTATCAAATGGATGCGTGTGACTTGGATCTGCCTCATGCGGTTCAGCATCCCAAATATAAACTTTATCCCAATTGCTGTTTCTTAATTCTGCCACTAATTCCTTCTCAGTCATCCTCTTTCTGGTTTTAATTTCCTGCCAACGGCAAATCAATCCGGCCCATGTCGCGCGGGAAGACAGAAGCTTCTTTAACGTTCGCGAGCTCCAGCATTCGCGCTGTGATGCGTTCCAAGCCCGTAGAACAGCCACCGTGCGGCGGGAGACCGTACTTGAAGGCTTGCAAGTAGAACGCGAACTTTTTTGGATCCAGCCCCCTCTCCTCTATCTTTTGCACTAATTTGTTGTAATCATGGATCCGTTGAGCGCCGCTATTGATCTCTAAACCGCGGAAAAGCAGGTCAAACGAGAGCGAGAGCTCAGGATTAGCCGGATCCTCGTGGGTATAGAACGCGCGCTTGGCAGTGGGGAAATGGGTGATGAAGACGAAGTCGGAGCCTAGCTTCTCCCGCGCATACTTGCAGATCTGTCGCTCGTGCTCCGGTTCCATGTCTGGCTCGCCCACTGCTTTGCCGCCATACTCTTTTTCAATAATCTCCTGAGCCTCGCGGAGAGTGAAAATGGGGAAAGCTTTCTCCGGCAAGAGCGCTGGCGTGGTGCCTAGTCTTGCTAGCGCCTGGGCGTGATTTTTTGCCACAGTGGTTGCCACGTCGCGCATCACGCTCTCCAATACCGCCATCACCTCGCTCGGATGCTCAATAAAGCCCATTTCAAACTCCAATTGCACTATTTCTGCCAAGTGCCTAGTAGTAGCACTCTTCTCGGCTCGGAAGGTTTTGGCAATCGTCATTACTCGCTCTAGTGGCCCCACCATGATCTGTTTATAGAGCTGGCCGGAAGTGGCAAGCAGGGCCCGGTGGCCGTAATAATCAGGGATCTCAAAGACGGCCGCGCCGCCCTCGGCATCGCCGCCGACCAGTACCGGCGCGGTAAATTCTGTAAAGTTCTGCGCCAAGAGAGATTGCCGGAAAGTGTTCAAGATCGTAGCCTGGACAGCAAAGATATCGCGATCGCGCTGACTGCGCAGTGTGTAGGGACGATAATCAAAGCGCGTCTCTATATTCAAGTCATCAACGTCTTTATCAAACGGGATCTCTTCCGCTTCGTTCAGCACTTCTATCTCTTTCACTTGCAATTCCAGATCGCCATTTGGCTCGTCTTTATTAACGAGCTTTTCCGGTCGTTTTTGTACCAGGGCAGTCACCTGTACTACCCACTCCGGACGGAGGGCCTTAGCGGCCTCGTAGGCCCTCTGAGAGGCCTCTGGAGCCCCTTCTTTGGCAGGCAGAACGACCATCTGCACCTTGCCGGTTGCGTCTCTCAGATCAATAAAGATCAGCTTGCCGTGGTCACGGCGCGTGTCTACCCAGCCAGCCACTACTACTTCTCTTCCCTCTTGCTGCCCGTGCAGGTTGCTTAGATAAGTGCGGTTTTGCATATTTATTTTACCGATTCTAGCATATTTGCACCGTAAGCTTCCATCAAGTTCTGGAACAGTGAGGCCACGGTCATGGGTCCTACACCGCCCGGGACTGGGGAAATAGCCTCAACAATCTCTCTCACTTCTGCCTGATCCACATCCCCCACCAGCTTGCCATTTGCGTCCAAGGAGAGACCCACGTCTATGATAATCTGTCCCGATTTAACGTGTTTCCGCTTAATCAAATTTGGCGAACCAGCCGCCACGATCAAGATATCAGCTTGTTTGGTTTCTGCGGCTAAGTCGCTTGTATGACGATGACAAATAGTCACAGTAGCATTACGCGCGAGGAGTGCGAGTGCGATTGGTTTGCCCACCAGCGCCGAGCGACCCACGACTACCGCTTTCCGTCCGGCGATCTTAATCTGATAGAAATCAAGCAAGTTCAGCACGCCGCGCGCGGTGGCTGGCGTGTATGGCGAGCCAGCACTCAAGCCGTCCACGTCCTTCTCTCGCGCAATTGCATTTATAATTTGCTCTTTATCTTCAGACAGATTTTCCGGCAATGGCAACTGCACGATGATGCCAGATATACTCTGATCTTGATTTAATCTCGCGATTTCCGCTAGCACTTTCTCAGTTCTCACATCGTCAGTTAATTTTACCAGCTCTACCATTACGCCGATTTGCTCGGCGAATTTTATTTTCCGCTGGATGTATAGATTAGACGCGGCCAAGTTGCCGATCTGGATAATCGCTAATGTTGGTTTTTGCTTTAAGGTTTGTATTTTACGAGCCAGAGACTCAGCAATGCTCTGAGCCACCACCCGGCCATCCAGAATTTTTGCCATGTTGAAGTTTTACAAACTCACACCCACTCTGGCTCTAATATCACGCATCTTATTTTCTGCTATTTGCCTGGCTCGCTCGCCGCCGCGCCTCAGGATCTCTACCAATCTGTCTGGATTTTTTATCAATTCTTCATAACGCTCGCGCATCGGCGCAAGATATTTGTTCATGTTAGTAGCTAGAATTTCTTTAGATTCTTTATAGCCAATTTTTCCCTCCACGTATCTCTTTTTTAGTTCAACCAGATCCTGCTCAGAGAATAATTTGTGGAGCGCAAAAACATGACACTCTTCGGGATTTTTTGGTTCTGATTCAGTTTTAGAATCTGTTTTAATACTCATAACCAATTGCTTAAGCTCGCGCTCAGAACTGAACAAGGGAATAGTATTGCGGTAGCTTTTGCTCATCTTCTGCCCGTCCAAGCCAATAACGGTTTTCACATTTTCCAATATCAAGGCCTCAGGCAGTTTTAAAGTCTCGCCGTAGACGCGATTAAATTTCTCCGCCGCATCGCGCGCAATCTCAATGTGCTGTTTCTGATCCTGACCAACCGGCACCACGTCTGGGCTATAGAGCAGGATATCCGCCGCCATCAAGAGCGGATAATTAAAGAGTCCCACGTTCACCTCTTTGTTTTTTGCCTCGGCGTCTTTATAAGCATGCGCGCGCATCAGGTAGGGCATGGTGGTCAAGCATTCCAGGATCCAAGCTAATTCCGCGTGAGCCGGCACATCAGATTGCTTGAAGAGCGTGACGCGCTCTGGATCCAAGCCAATAGCTAGATAAGTAGCGGCGAGAGCGAGCGTGTCTCTACGGAGTTGCTCGGGGTCTTGCACTGTGGTGAGTGCGTGGTAATCCGCGAGCATCACAAAGGCTTGATACTGGTCTTGGAGATCCACAAATTGCTTGAGCGCGCCAAAATAGTTGCCAATATGCGGCGCACCGGAGGGCTTAACGCCCGAGAGGAGAATTGGCTGTGGATTAGACATTGCTTATCACTTTAGCAAAAATGTTATAATTTTTCCAGTTTAGATTCTTTGACAATCTAGCAAGCACCAAAAAGTGCTTAACCAACCGGGACCAAGTCCCAGAAAGCGAGCGTGCGCGATGTGGAAGAAGATGCTTTGTGTGGTGGTTGTAGTTTGCTCGGTAGCTCTGGTGAGCTGTGATTCTGACCTAGCTTCTCTCAGTAGTCGGGAGTTGGCCTATCTGGGCTGTCAACAGGTTGGATTCAACGAAGATGACAGCGATTTGTTCTATGGCATGTTTGCTGGCTTCAAAGATGACGGCCTCACCTTTGAACAAGCACTTATAGCCATCGCCCGGACTTGTGATCAAGCTTGTTCAGGGACGACAACAGATTGCCTTACACCTTGCCAGGCGTGTCTCGGTGCTTTGGCACAAGCGGTTTACTACCCGGACGGAGTGGTACCTGAGCCTGACGAAGATAGCCTGAACCTCAGGATACCTTTGCCGGGCGGTAAGTATTGGCTCCTAACCATTGGTCCGGGTGGCTACGATTGTTCTGACGGGAGATACGACCAGTATCATCGGGGTGAAAACTACTACTCGTTTGACTTTGATGATGCTTATCTTGTGTCTAATGGTGGCAACCTGATAAATGCTACCGGCGATACCCCGGTGCTTGCCGCGGCTAGCGGCAGAGTCGCTGTGGTGGGCTCCGATCCCAACCACGCGAATGGTTATTACATTGTGTTGAAACATGGATCACCAGCCAGTATTGACCTGAACAGTGGTTATTCAACGCGTTACCTGCATCTCAAATATGCTCCCGCTTTAAGTGTGGGAGACGATGTCCGCCAGGGTGATAAGCTTGGTGTCCTTGGGAACTCCGGTCCGTATTCTGAGGGGACTCATCTGCACTTTGGCGTCAGGAAGAACAATTCCGGAACACGAGACGATGTGGCTTTTGCAAATGTCAGGTTAGAGGGTCAACCGCTCGGATCGTTCAAGACTGGGTGCGATGCTTCTGGCGTGTGGAACCTGTGTTATCTCTCCACTAACCAACCCTAAGATGCACGCAAGACAAAAACAGGTAAGTCCGTAAACCGCGGCTTACCTGTTTTTTTAATTCACAAATTTAAATGTCTTGGCGACCTCCTCCAGCAGATATCTGTCCTGCTCGGCGTAGTTTGAGGACAGGTAACTCTTGAGTATCACAAACCGACCCCCGCTGCTGCGGAACACGAACCTGAGCCAGCGGTTTTGCTCATCTTCACTACTAGTGCTGAGAGTTCTCACTCCCGCCTGATCTACTTCCCAGCGGCCGGAGCTATAACTCTGTTTTGAAACTTCAGCATTATTTATAGTTTTTCTTTCTTCTGCGTGAACAACAGTGTAGAGGTGCACACCCTGGTACTCTCCAGAATAGTCATCCAAGGTGGCGGCAGCTGGATTCGCACTTGATTCATATTTCTCCAGTGGCAAGTGGATCCAGACGGAAGAATGACCGGTATTCTGATCGGCGTTAGTTAAAACAATACTATCCCCTTGTGGTACGCCCTCTCGCTGTACTCGCGCGACCCGGTAGCCTTGGGGGTATTTAATCTCAAAACCGTATTGATCATTGCGATAGGTAATCCAAGAATTTTTGTCAGAAAACACGTCCTCTTGAACCTCTTTTTTTCCATACACCTGATAGTCCGCCTCTAGTCGTGCGAGTTCTTGTGGCGATATAATAGTTTCTTCGCCTGTTTCAGGATTCCAAATTGTATTTCTGTCTTCGCAATAGTCACAACCGGCCGAACTAGAGAGCAGTAAAATAGAGTGTCCCTCTTTGGACCACCTCTGTTCTCGTGTTGTCCGATTGACTGAGCTGACAAGACCATTTTGCACATCAACAACCCCCAGTCCCGAGCCTTCTTTGTAAGCTGTTAAGAAAGAAATATAATTTCCATCGCTAGACCACCGGGGCCTAGCGATCAATACTACTCCTGTTAAATTGGGAGCCCAACGATTGGTTTCTCCAATGCGATTGACAACACTACTAATCTGTTGGCTCTCCAGGTCCATGACTTTTAGACCATTTTTGTCTATATAGGCAATTTTTCTTCGATCCGGGGAAAAATCTACTCCAGCCGGCAGTCCAGACCAATAATTGCCGCTATTGTTTGCCGGTACGCTTTCCTCAAATTCCAAGACTTTCTCTTTTTGCCCGGCAGCCGTTGCCTTGTACACGGTCGTCAGCGACCCACGCTTGGTGGCAGAGAAAACGGATTCTGCGTGATTATTATTGTTTGATCCCGTTCTCTTGATGTTAGAGAAAACGATTCCAACCAACCCAATTAATACAATCAGCGCAAACGCTCCTAGAATATTTTTATTCTTCATAATTTAAATTATACCTTTCTAAATTTCCACCACAAACGTGCTGCCTTGTCCTGGACCGGCCGATTCGGCCCAGATCTTGCCCTTGTGCGCTTCCACAATCTGCTTGGCTACATAGAGACCAAGACCGGTGCCGACAATATTGACCTTGCCGGCATCAGGCGCGCGAGTGAACTTCTCAAAGAGGTGGCTGGCAGCATCGGGTGTGAGACCGACGCCCGTATCTTGCACAGCCAGGCGCACTTTGCCGGTATTTGTTCTCATCAGACTCACTTTGATTTCCCCCTGCTTGGTGTACTTGATAGCGTTATCAATCAGATTAGTCACCACCTGGCTGATCTTGCCGGAATCAGCGGTGACCTTGTAATCCAAGCCTTCCTCAGCTTGGAACGAGAGCTTGAGGCCGCGCGCTTCCACCTGGTGGGACTGTTCGCGGATCACCATCTCCGTCATCTGCCGCAGGTCCATCTCGGCCATCTCGTACTTCATCTTACCCAGCTCAATGCGCGTGATATTCAAGAAGTCCTCAATCACTGTTACCAGCTTCTGGCTAGATTGGAAAACCACATCCACCGCCCCGCGCACCTTCTCCCCCACTTCGCCAAACGAGCCCTCCAGGATCATGGACGAGTAGCCCTTGATCGCCGTCAGCGGTGCGCGCAGTTGGTGCGAGGCAATGGAGAGGAATTCGGTTTTCTGTTTGTCTAGTTCACGGAGCTTGTCGTTGGCAACTTGGAGTTGTTCGCGTAATGCCACTTCTTTTTTGACGCTACGAACTAGCAGCATTCCTCCAATAACCGTAATGACGAGCGTGATTCCATTTAGCAAACGATTAGCTGGCGTTTTAATAAAGAAGAATTGGGAACCAACTAGCACAGATATTACGACGGCCAGCGCTTGCGTGGCAATGAGCTTGATATCAAACTCATTGTATTTCACAATTAAATAAGAAAGAAAGGCAACAAATACTGGCATACCGAATAATCCCCACTGTGGCAACCTCCAGTCATCTGTTAGGCTACCTATAATATTTCCTGAAGAAAAAGTGAGCAGAAAGAGAATTATTCCTACTCCAATCAACAGAATTTTTTTTCTTTGAGTCTTTCCGGGGGCTTTTTGATAACTCCTGACTGAGAAAAGAGCTATCCATAACATATAAAATATCTCTACCAAATAAGCGTAGTGTGTTAATGGACCCTCTATCGCCTCTCTATTACAATTTGTTAGATCGTATCCCAAAAGAGTGAATTTAGTGGGAATCAACAAGACGAAAGGTAATAATGGGAGAAAGACCCCAATCTTGCTGGGCAAAGAGGTGTCTCTGTTATGGATAAAAACCTGGACAAAATAGAGACCAGAAGCATATATAAACGGTTCGATAAGATTTACGATGGACCAAAAGAAAATCGTATAATCCGGTCGATCTGTAGCCCAAAGAATGAGGTCAAAAAACGCCCAAAGAGAGAAGAGAAGAGTGATGGTAAATAAAATCCTAGTGTGTAAAAGTTTTGGATTTTTGTAGAGTACAAAAAAACCAACGGTCAAAGAGACCACAATCGGCACTATATGTGAATAGTATATGAGTGGGTCAAAAACATTCTCAGAGACAATTAAAAAATTTGTTGTATCCCACTCACAAGCAGAAATCAAGGTTTCTATAGCATTATTGAACATAAGAACGAATTAAGGTATTGATCTCAGAAAACAAATCTGTGTAATCGGGTATCTGATCCTCGGAAACAAAGATATCGAACCTTTTAAGTATCATGGTATCATGGAATGTCACCAAAACTGCTGCACATATCAAAATCAACAGTCCCGCGAAGAATATTTGTGATTGACGATTAATCATCGTGTGGTTCCCGTAGATGGCAAATTATTTGTCTGCTGATAAACCTTGCGAAAATCAGTGGATATGTAGGGTAGATAATCTTTAAATTTTTTTGCTGGAAGAAATGATATTGAGCGAATAATTTTTCTACAGTCAGGAAGTTTGCAACCACATTTCATAAACCATCGCGGGTCTGCCTCTATGATTGAATAGTCGACGGTAACTTCGGTATTCTTGGGTATATTGGTCAGGGCAATTAGAGTCTTCTGTCCCTTAACAGCCGTGTTAGGTTTGCAAGAGTGGTTTAAATACTTATAAGGTGGCACAGGATCGACCCAATAATTCTTCTTAAATCCAACCCAGTCTGGATGAGACAAAGCATCCTTTAGATTTCTATTCACCTTGAACATTCTGGGGCCCTTTATAATGCATACCACTTCTCCCTTTTTGATGTCTTGTGACGCAAAAATACCAAGACCATGAATCCCGCTCTTTTTGTATGTAATCTTCTTGGCCATTGTTGAAGCAAGAACTAAACGTCTGATCTGACAATAATTACGAAGTGGTTTTCACCTTTCTGTACAAGAAACCCGTTATAATACCGTCTATTATTAGAGTATAGACTGGATATATCAAAATAGCAAATGTAAAACTGTTCACGGCAAGCATGTTTAAAACGTTCCCTGTGCTAGTGAGCGTCCAAGCAAAGCGATCTTCCTCCTCCGGTTTGCTCCATGATTTTGCCACGGTGGGGATGGCTGCGAAAAAATCTATCGCTAAGTTTGTAACAAGCGCCACTACAGCCGAGCCAGTAAGATACCAGAGCAGGCAACTGATCCCCGCACCGAAGATGCACAAAAAGTCTAACTTCTCCGCCGGGCCGCCTTCGCCATATTTAAGCGACAACAACGCAATTATAAGTGGAGCAATAGATTCGCTTACTGGCACCCAGATGGTGGTTGTAGCTCCGGAGTAATAATAACTGGCTAGTAAAATAACACCTATTACACCCCAGATCCACCAGGTCGTCCGGTTAGGTTTGGTGGTGCCGCGGATAATCGCCACAATATAAAAAATGTAAGCGGCGAAAGAAAATATGCCTGCGGAAACGCCGAAAATGACGCTATAAGACATTACGATGACCAAAGTATAGCACAGTGAGTGGGCTTTAAGTCACTCTTTTAGAGTGTACAACGGCTTGCTTCTCGATTAAAACAGTATTCGTTATTTCACCGCTTGGATGGATAGGTACTCGGGCTAAAACAAGATAATCAGTCTTTGTCTCTTTTATCAGGAATGCAGACAAGTGAATCACCTCCCCACCTGACTTAGATGCTCTGTAGACCAGAAATATAACTGGAAATTTTAATTTTTTTGAGGTTACTGGATTAACTTTACCAGACACAAGCTTAGGCAATTTTTTTGAAATAGGTGACAACCGCTTTGGGTATCGTCATTGCGCCTCTCAGGTCGTCGTTCTGGTTGGTTACGATTTCTCGACTAATTACATAATTATCATTGTTGTCCTCGATCAAGAAACCAGCAACATGAAAAATGTGCAAGGGAAAACCGCTGTTGATCTTACACTGACCCTCCCACAACACTATGTCTCGATAGACAATAAAGACGACAGGGTATTTATTTTTATTGTTGCTGCCTTTCATGGCTTTGTTAGGTAAAATAGGCAGTTTTTTGTTAGGAACTGCCAAACCTATCTTCTCGCCGGAATCACTTCCCGCGAGGACCTCCGCGACTGCCACCACCCGAGCCGTTGTTGCCCGTGCTGGAGCCGCCGCCGTTCCCGCCAGTCTGACCGGTGCCACTGCCACCGTTTCCACCAGCGCTGTGTGTTGTCCTCAACATAAGGACTCCCTTCTGTGGCTATATAAACCACTTTTGGCGAACTGAATCAGCAACGCACTGATTCTTGGACCAAGTATAACACGGTCTCAAAATATATCAAATAGTTCAGCTTTCACCAGATCGCTGATTGAGGGTAATTTCTCCATAACAACCAGTTCATCCAAATCTTAACACACAAAAATCTACTTGTATATTCCTTTCAGTTGCTCCTCAGAAAGATTTTCATAAGAGAGCTGGGGGTCACAGTAATGCCGCCCGGTTTTAATTTTACCTTCATCGTCAAATTCCCAGACAATCACCATTGGCGTGCGATAGTATACGCCAATTTTTTTAGGATCAGGATAGCTCTCTATCAATTCGGCCATCACCACTCTATCTTGAGCTAGAATGTGTTTGATATCATATTGACGACCTTCAACCACATAGACCTCTTTCATCGCGTCCTTAACCTGCTGCATACCCACCGAAGGAAAAAGTATTCCGTCTCTCCGTTTATAAACCCAGGTCATGGAGTATTTGTCCGACATTTTACTTAAAGCAGAGGCAATATCACCTCGAATTTCGTCATCAAGTATCTGACGGATAGTATTTATATTGTCTTGTTCTATTGTGTGATTATTCATATATATTTTATTCTAAAAATAGATCCCGCAACCATTAAGTCACGGGATCCTAGAGGAGCCAGCCTGGTGTGGCTAGCTAATTGCGTCCGCAGGAATGGAGGTGGAAACGGGTAGCAGATTTGGCTTGCCCATGAGTCCCCCATGGCCCATGAAAACATACCACTGCTCCGTTGAGAGCATCGTGCTGGCCAGAAAGAAACCTTGGAACCCTGTCCACTCATTGTAGAGTTGGGCAAAAGGAACACGCAAGTTCCCAGTCTGATTTTCCTCCAACACCACATGGACCTGTCCATGTGAGGCGGCCTGATTCAGGTTCCTTGTGACCTTGAGAAGATCGGATGTTAGCTTTCCCAAGATCGCAATGCGCGCCTGGATGACCTCCAAGACCGCTCGGAATCCACCAGCTCGAGCAAGACCAACCACCTCACTCCACGAGGAGTCGCAGACGAGACCAGCACCAACAAAACAGTCGCCCGTTGCTTGCAGATCCAACGAGTGGAGGGTTGGGAGATCCTCAAACCGAGCCTCCTCCATCTTTTCCCGAAGGGCAACCAAATGATCGTCCATTTGGGAAAGGTGGGCCACCGATGAATTGAGGTTTTCTTCCATTGCCTGGAGTGAACCCTTGTGACCATCGAGCTCGAAGAGAATCACATCTTCAAGCGCAACATTTGCGAGCTCGAATTGACTCCGAGCAAGCGACATGGAGCGCGAGAGCTTTGTGCTCTGCGGCAAATAATGGCTACAAGGTTGGTGGTTTATTCCACCCATAAATCACCTTACTTTCCGGGCCTCAGCCCTGTAAAGACCTGACTGGCACCATACCAGTACTGAGGTAAAGTATATAGCTAGCCGCGATGGTGTCAAGTATTACTTCCTCAACATGTCCAAAGCACCATCCGGATAGATTTTGACTTGCTCACCTTTCACATCCAGCAAAGAGACCCAAGATTCGGTGTTACCCGTATCTAGTATCCTGATTTCTGTTTGCTGTCGCTCATTCAAGTTGATCTTCAACAGTCTCAGTTATCTCCGAGATGTTGGTGGATTCTGGATCAGGTTGATCGTTTTCTGTCTCGGGCTCAGTCTCAATCATCTCTGCACACTCGTCCGCTGGATCATCACCACAGACCGTCTCTTCGCAAGGGATGAGGCCAGAGACGCACTCGTCCAGACAAGAGTTATCAGCGCATTTGGGGAAGTCGCCAGCAGGAACAGAGAAAATCCGATAATTCTCCAGTTCATTTGGCGGACAGTCTCCGGTACTACAATCGCGAGTGAAGCACACCTCCCCCGCAGGATCGCACGGAGCCTCTACGATAAAATTATAGTCTTTCAGAACAAGAAACTTATAGCCGGTACTGGCGATTACAGCAACCACCGAGAGCGATAGTATCCAGAGCAAAACCTTAGTTGATTTTTCCATGGTCTTTCAATTATATAACACCAGTTTACCTTGTCAAAAATAAAAACAACCGCGCTTCTCGTGAGAGAAAACGCGGTTGCAGTGTAACTAGTCTAGCTGAAAAACCCAACGGAAGGCGACAATTATCGCCGACCAGCGGATAGTCCAGTAGAGATTGGCGACAACGGTTGAGGCCAGGAAGATTTTCCAATCTCTCCGGCTCATGCCGTTATACTGGTAGCTCCCCTGGCGCAGGTAGAGCATCGTCATCGTAGGATCCTCTTTGATGGAGAGGATCACGAACGCCCACACATCGCCACGGTGTAAGAGCTTGGTAATCCGGCCTCGCCAGCCTGGTACCACCGCTCTCCCCTTGAGGTCCTTGATCGCCTCAAAAGAGAACCAATCCTTTTTAAGTCTGTCATACAACCAGATCTCAAAAAGATTAAACGGCACAGAGAGCGGAGTCATGATCGCCCAAGCAGCGGCACTGCCCCAGCTCTCGCCCCAGATCCTACTGAGCCAGACAATCATTGCCGGGTAGGCAATGTTGTCAAAGACAAAATCTAGCCCAGCCTTGCCGGCATAACCAGTACCAAAGGCACCAATCCGCCGCACAGCAGCTCTCCAGAAGTCGCCCCAGTTGGACGACTTCCTCTTGGAAATATCGTCCATCTCTAGACTCCTTCTATTGTAAAAGACCCATCTTGGAATAGCCTCACTTGAGACTAAATACCCCCTGTCTCTATGTTAGCATAACCAATATATTTTGTCAAGTATGTTCTTGGATTCAGATACAACAAAATAATGAACAGGATTCACCGCTTCCTCTGGATCAGAGCGTAGGCAAAGCTCCAGGACCAGTAACCTGCCCGGCCAATACACCACAGCACCACCATGGTTTGCTCAGGGAACCAAGTAATCAAGCGGACTAGTGTGAGACCAATAATGGTTAACCAAAACAAAGTCATCGCAAGAGAAGTTATGCAAGGGATTTTAAAAATTCTCTTTTCCTTTCTTCCGGACTGAAAGATAAAGAATAATCCCAGGCTTCACTGTAGATATTGTTGCCAAATTTTTTATCTAGTTCTTTGTCCCAAGCTACAGTTTCTTGAGCGAATTCATCGCCATACAGATCAACTAGTACATCGTAAAGCGCTAGAAATAAAACTTTATGTCTAAGCAAACTGCTCTGTGCTCCCATCTTTATCAATTTATACAGTAGACGATGACCAAGCTCATGAACCAAGACCGCCTTCTTGCGTCCTAAGTCTAAAGTATGACGAAGGGTTAAGGGGTGCGAGTAGCCCCGACAATGGAACACTGTGGCGTTGATAAAATTCTCACGAAAATTCAGCCCCGTTATCTTGGTCCAAGCAGTAGTGATCCGTTCACCCTCTTCTTTCCAGATTTTCTCGTACTCTGCTACTCCTGTGTGGAAGTCTTCAAGGTCAGAATCTGGGTGAAAATTTATCTTTAGCATCTTGTGTTTGCAAGAGTTTGCAAGAAAAGAAAAAGAGTCTAAATCCCCTCGCCCTTTAATTCCTCCACTGTTGCTCTAGCCTTTTTAGAAAGTTTAGTCGGGATCTGGATCACTGCGCGGATCAGGAGGTCGCCGCGGCGGCCACTCTGCGCTGGCACGCCCCGGCCAGGCACGCGGATGATCTCGCCATAGGCTACACCCGCCGGGATCCTCACCTTCACAGCGCCATCAAGCGTTTCTATTGAGTACTCAGAGCCAAGCAGGGCATCTGTCAGTTTAACCGGCAAGTCCATAGTCAGGTTCTGCCCGTCACGGCGGAGGAACTTGTGCTTTTCCACATGCACTCGCACGTAGAGGTCGCCGGCCACGCCGCCCTGGGCCACCGCTTCGCCTTTATTCGCAAGTCTGATCATCTCGCCATTCTCAATGCCAGCTGGCACGACAATTTTAATTTCTTCGGTTTTCTTCAGTACTCCACGACCAGAGCAATTAGCGCAAGGCTTCTCTGGCACTTTACCCGAGCCACGACACACCTCACACTCCCGCGCAACAGAGAAAGTACCCAGGAACGAGCGTCGAGTCTCGTGGATCTTGCCTTTGCCAGCGCAGGTAGTGCAAGTTTTCTGCGTTGCTCCCACTGCAGCGCCAGAACCGGAGCAGGTCTCGCAGAGACCAATTTTATTAATCAGCACCTTCCGCTCTGTGCCAAAAATTGATTCTGCAAAGCTGACTTGGATATCTACTGAGATATCGCGCCCGCGCTTAGCTCCGCCTCGCCGCGCGCTACCAAAGAAGTCACCAAAGATATCACCCAAATCAAACTCAAAGTCCGCTCCGTTCTGACCGGTGAAATTGCTAAAGTCAAAACCAAAACCGCCCGGATTGCCGCCACCAGCACTGGCCGAACCATAAGCATCATATTGCCGGCGTTTGCCCTCGTCAGAGAGCACCTGGTAAGCCTCGCTCACTTCCTTGAACTTCGCTTCATCTCCGCCTTTTTTATCCGGATGATACTTGTGCGCAAGCTTATGGAAAGCTTTTTTAATTTCCTCTTTAGAGGCCTGCTGGCCAACGCCTAAGATTTCGTAATAATTCTTAGACATTATTTATTTTGTTCAGGTTCACCACTCGCTGGTGGCTCCTCAGCCGGTGGAGTCTGGTTCTGGTTTGCCTTATTGATCGCCTCGCCGATCTTCTGCATCGCGGTTGAGAGCGCCTCAGTTGCTTGTTTAATTACCGCCAGATCTGAGTTCTCTCTCGCCTTTTTTACCGCTTCTATCTTCTCTGTTACTTCAGTCTTTATCTCCTCAGCAATTTTGCCTTCCGCGTCTTTTAGCGCCTTTTCTGCTGTGTGGATCATCTGATCAGCCAGGTTGCGCGTTTCAGCTAATTCTTTTTTCTTCTTATCCTCATCAGCGTGCAATTCTGCGTCTTTCTTCATCTTTTCAATTTCTTCGTCAGTCAAGCCAGAGCGCGCTTCTATCCGGATAGACTGCTCTTTGCCAGTCGCTTTATCTTTAGCCTTCACGCTCAAGATGCCGTTGGCATCAATATCAAAAGTCACTTCCACCTGCGGCATACCGCGTGGCGCTGGCGCAATGCCGTCTAAAATAAATCTGCCTAATGATTTATTATCAGAGGCCATCTGCCGCTCGCCTTGCGTGATGTGGATCTCTACCTGAGTCTGATTATCCGCGGCAGTAGAGAAGACCTGCGAGCGCGAGGTGGGGATGGTTGTGTTCTTCTCTATCAGTTTAGTACTCACTCCGCCAAGAGTTTCAATACCAAGCGATAGCGGTATCACGTCCAACAAGAGCACGTCTTTCACGTCGCCCTGGAAGATGCCTGCCTGGATCGCCGCGCCTACCGCCACCACCTCATCCGGATTGATAGAACGATTTGGTTCTTTACTAAACAAATTCTTCACCGCCTCAATAATCGCCGGCATGCGCGTTTGCCCACCCACCATGATGATCTCTTCAATATCAGCCAACTTATAGCCCGAGCTCTCCACCGCGCGCTTGGTGATCTCAATGGAACGATCAATATACTCCCGGGCCAAGTCTTCCAGCTTGGCGCGGCTCAGCTTGAGCAAGAGATGCTTGGGCCCAGAAGCGTCAGAAGTAATAAAAGGCAAGTTGATCTCAGTCTCCACAATAGTAGAAAGCTCGTGCTTCGCCTTCTCTGCCGCTTCTTTCAGTCTCTGGAGTGCCAGTTCATCTTTAGTGACGTCTATCCCTGACTCTTTTTTATACTCATCAGCAATCCACTTGATGATCTTCTGATCAATATCTTCGCCACCCATGTGTGAGTCGCCGTCTGTGGCCTTCACCACAATGCTTTGTTCACCTTCCTCGCCAGTGATCTCTAAAATAGAAATATCAAATGTGCCGCCGCCAAAGTCATAGACAGCCACTTGTTCGTTTTTTCGCTTATTAAAGCCGTAGGCCAGCGCCGCGGCGGTAGGCTCGTTGATGATTCTTCGAACTTTAAAGCCCGCAATCTCGCCAGCATCACGTGTCGCCTTGCGTTGTGAGTCATCAAAGTAAGCCGGCACCGTGATCACCGCTTCCTCAATCTTCTCGCCCAGGTGCGCTTCGGCGTCTTTCTTCAACTTTTGCAGGATCATGGCTGAGACCTCTTCCGGCCGGTAGAACTTCTCGCCCAGCTTCACCTTCACCCCACCCTCATCTGCTTTTTCAATCACATAAGGCGCGGTTTGTTTATCTCGTTGGACATTGGGATCCTCAAACTTGTGTCCCATCAGGCGCTTAACACCATGGATGGTATTCCGAGGATTAGTCACCGCCTGGCGCTTAGCTAGCAAGCCCACCAATCTCTCTCCCGACTTAGAGAGACCAGCAATAGATGGCGTAGTCCGCGCACCCTCGCTATTTTCAACAATTTTCGGTTCTCCGCCCTCAATATAAGCCATGGCGGAGTTGGTAGTACCCAGATCAATACCTAAGATTTTTGCCATAATTTATATTTTTGTGATTTTAATTTTTATATCTTGTGGCCGACTTTGACCATCGCCGGCCGGATCACCTTGTGATGCAACTGATAGCCCTTCTGGATGACCTCCAGCACCAGATTATCTTCTTCTGCTTTGTTCGTGTCAATATTTGCAATCGCCTGCGCCAGATTGGGATCAAAAGTCTGGCCAATCGGATTAATTGCCTCAAGACCGTGGCGCTGGAAGATGCCCTGCATCTTGTTCGCCAGATTCTGGATCCCTTCGCGCCAAGTCTCGTCAGTATCAGCCAGGCTCAAGGCTTGGTCAAAGCCGTCCATCACCGAGATAAAGTCTAAGAGCAATTTCTCGTTCGCAAATTTTGCCAATTTCTCTGCCGCTTGCTCGCTGGTTCTCTTGAGATTGGCATAATCAGCACGCAATCTCTGGCTTGCGTCTAAGTACTCCTGTTTCTCAGCTTGGCAAAGCTTCAGTTTATCACGCAGTTTCTTCAGCGCCTCTCCAGCCCCGGCCTCTTCTGACACCACTTCTTCTGTCCCCTCTGCCTCAATAAATTCTTCTTCCTCGTACTTCACCGCAAGGTTAAATAAATAATTAAGCTAAATCTTCCTCACTTTGCTCTTTTTGCTTCTGTTTCAGCTCAGCATGGCGGCCGTCTTCGCAAGTGCAATCAGCCAAGATGTCGCCGTTCTGTGGGCAATCAGCCGTCTGGCAAACGCCAGGCAGCTCTGCCACACCCTCACAAGCAGTACACGTGTAGTGCGTCATGATAGTTATATTAAATTAACAAAACAGCTGATAAAATTACCGCTTACTCCACTGCGGAGACTTGCGAGCCTTCTTGAGGCCGAACTTCCTCCGCTCTTTCATTCTAGCATCCCGAGTCAAGTGTTGTCCCTTCCGCAAGTCAGCCTTTTTCTCTGGCATCAGTTTAAGGATAGCGCGAGCCAAGCCGTGCGCCAGTGCGCCAGCCTGAGAGTGGATGCCGCCGCCCAAGACCCTCACACTCACAGAGTACTTCTCTCCAGGCAGAGTCTCAGTCAGCGGCTGAGTCGCCACTAGCCGCATCTCCTCAGTTGGGAAGTATTTATCTAGAGTTTTTCCGTTCACAAAGAAGTGGCTCTTGTTATCGGCCATCAGGCGCACGCGGGCCACGGCCTCCTTGCGCCGACCCAGTCCCTCGTAATATTGCACTGTATTTTTTGTCATAAATTATTTGCTTATTCAGTAATGTGCAATTGACTCAATAATTTAGCGCGGAGCTTATTGCGTGGCAACATCCCGGTGATAGCGTGGCGCAATGGCTCAGTTAGGCCATGCTTGGCCGCCACATCAGACATGCTTGGCTGTCTCAAGCCGCCGGGGTAACCACTATAACGCGAATAAGTCTTGGCTGTCAGTTTATTACCAGAGATCTTAAGCCTACCGGCATTGCTGATCTCCACCCGCACTTTGGGTGCAATGTGGCGCGCATAATCTGGAGTCGTTTTGCCACGTAAGATCATCGCCGCCTCGGTGGCTACTCGCCCTAAGGCTCTCCCGCTTGCATCAATTTTATAAATTTGCGTATTCATGATTCAGGCTACTTCTACATTTTTACACTAGCTCAATCAGCGCCCTCGGGCTGGCGTCGCTGCGCCGAGCTGGTAACTTGATAATCCGAGTATAACCACCCGCCCGGCCAGCATAGCGCGGAGCCACGTCTTTAATCAACTTTTGCACGCGGGCTGGCGTACCCAGCTGACTAATCAGCTCACGGCGATTGGCTAGAGTATTCTCTCTGGCGCGGGTGATCAACTTCTCCACATAGGGTCGGAGTTCCTTGGCTCGCGCCTCGGTGGTCTCAATCCGCCCATGTTTAATCAAGCCCTCCGCCAGCGAGCGCTTGAGCGCCAAGCGTTGGTTGCTCTCTCGGCCAAATTTACGATTGTGATTACCGTGCCGCATAATAATTATTAAGCCTTCAAGCTCAAGCCATTAGACTCTAGAATATCTTTGATCTCTTGTACACTCTTACCGCCCAAGCCATCTATCTCTACCAGGTCCTCCTCCCGCTTGCGAGCCAGACCGCCCAAGGTGCGGATACCAGCCGCCGCTAGGGCCTTGATCGTCCGGCTGGAGAAATTGACCTCCTCCACGCGGATCTTTAGCACGTCCTGACTGGCTGACTCACGCTTCTCTCCAGCCTCACCCAACTCCTTAGCCGGAGACTCTAACTCCGGATCCTGGAAGCCGATAATTGCCTTAAGCTGAGTAATCATAATGGCAATAGAATTCTCTAGTGCCTGGTGCGGCGTGATGGTGCCGTCCGTCTCAATGTGCAGGCGCAAGCGATTATAGTTAGTCATATCGCCCACGCGCATGTTCTCCACCTCATAGCTCACTTGCCTAATAGGACTAAAAACAGCATCAAGATAAATCGTGCCAATCTCATTGGCTTCACGACGAAAGAACTCTTTGGCTACGTAACCCAAGCCCTTCTTCACATGCATCTCAATATCCAGGCTCGCTTTCTTATCTGTGAGCGTGGCAATCACTAAATCTTTATTGAGGATCTCTACCTGGCCACCTGCTTTAATATCGCCAGCAGTCACCACACCCTCACCCTTAGCAGAGAGTTGGATTCGTTCTGGTCCCTCACCAGAGAGCTGGAAGCGCACCTTCTTGAGCGCCAAGATAATACTGATTACATCTTCTTTTACGCCAGATAGCGTAGCAAACTCGTGCTCGGCGCCAGCGATCTTGACTGCCGTAATCGCCGTGCCAGACATAGACGAGAGGATAATCCGGCGGAGCGAGTTCCCCAATGTGTGACCATAGCCAGGGAAGAGGCCCTCAATCTCGTAAGAGCCGCGATGCTGATCCTCGCTGATGATCTTGGGCTTGGATGGGAGAACGATATTTGTTTCTATCATATTCATAATTTTACTTATAATTTATATAAACTTATTTTGTAAAAATTACACTCGGCTATAGAACTCCAAAATAGCACCAAAATTGATCTCGCTCTCTGTGGTGCCCAAGAGAGGCTTAGCCAAAACCTTGCCCTCCTTTGCCAACTCGTCATAAGCGAGCCAGGGCGGGACCTGCCGACCAGCGGTCTCTTGCCCACTTGCCGTGTCATTAGCACCTGCCAAGCGGCCGGCACCTCCAGCCCGGCTCTCAGGACGGATCGCCACCTTGTCGCCCACAGCCAGCTGATGAGAGGGAATATTGAGTCGGCGGCCATTCACCACCACGTGACCATGAGTAACCAATTGCCTGGCCGCGCCGCGCGAGGGCGCCAGTCCGAGACGGAAGACGGCATTGTCCAGACGCAATTCAAGCAACTGATACAAGCGCACCTGGGGTGTCTCAGTAGAGCTATGCTTCTCGCGGACAGATTTAACATAGCTTGCAAACTGCCCTTCTTTAAGCAGGTAGGTATAGCGCGCCTTCTGCTTCTCCAGCAACTGCTGGCCATATTCAGAGAGAGCGCGAGGACGCCGGCCAGTGCTCATACCACCCTTCTTGCCGCCCTGGCCAGCGGTAGTGAGGCTAAATTTAGCCGTCTGAGTCTTCGGGAAAACCCGAGCCCCAAGGCGACGAGCGATCTTAAATTTTGGTCCGATAAGCATAATTAAATATAAAAAATTATTTTAGACGCGGCGAGGCTTCTTGGGCTTGGGGCCATTAAACGGCACCGGAGTGGTGTCTTTAATGCTGTTGATTACTAAGCCCTTACCAGCAAAGGCGCGGATCGCTGCCTCCCGACCAGCACCCACGCCACGCACCACCACATCTACCTCCTTGAGCCCGAGAGCCTGGGAACGGTCAACCAGGAGCTCTGCCACCTTGCCGGCCGCAAACGGTGTCCCCTTCTTGGCACCCTTAAAGCCAAGAGAACCGCTAGAAGACCAGAGATAAGCATTACCAGAGGCATCAGCCAGCAAGATCTTGGTATTATTATAAGTAGCCTCAATGTGGAAAACGCCAGCGGCTAGCTTCTTCTTACCAGTAGCAACTGCCGCCTTACCAGCTACGCCAGCATTATCTACCCCAGATTCAGTGATGATACGTTTCTTACCCATAAATTAATTATTTCTTCTCCACCTTCTTACGGCCACTGCCCATAGTCTTGCGGACGTTACCTCGGCGAGTGCGCGAGTTAGTCTTGGTCCGCTGGCCACGGCTAGGCAACTTTTTGGCATGCCTGGACCCACGATAGCTCTTGATGTCAATTAAGCGCTTGATGTTCCCCGCTACCTCTCGCTTGAGGTTTCCTTCTGTTTTATATTCATCAATAATCCGACGGATAGTGTTCTCCTGGTCAGCGTTCAGGCTCTTGGGCTTCTCGCTATAATCAATCTTGGCGGCATCCAAGATCCGCCGAGCGCGACTGCGACCAATGCCATAGATCGTGGTCAAGGCAACCTCGATCCTCTTTTCATCTGGAATGGTGATACCGGAGATGCGCATGTGTTACTTATTTATATTTAAGTATTTACTTAGGCCTGCTTCTGCTTATGACTGGGTTTGGTCCGGCACAAGATATAGAGATGGCCGCGGCGGCGGACCATCTGGCAATCGGCACAACGCTTCTTGATTGACGCGCGGACTTTCATTATTTTTACAGTCTTTTAATAATTCGGCCTTTGCCACCATAAGGATCCAGGAGTACTTCCACCCTATCACCCACCAGGACCCTGATGCGATGGATCCTCATTTTACCCGACAGATAAGCCAAAATAGCTCTATCAGGTTCCAGGGAAACCTCAAATAAGGTGTTGGGTAAGGCCTTGACTACAACACCAGAAACCACTTCTCCTTTTTCCATTTTTTGGTTAACCAAGTGAGTGTAGCAGATAAGTAATCTGGGGTCAATAGGGGTCTAAACTGGCAAGAGTTTTATCTGGATCCTAGAGGGATTAACCGGCACTCTGGTTAACCACGGGGGTCGGAACACTACTCGCGCTCGTTCCAGACCCTTAACCTCGTTCAAGATCTCATTGACCTCATCTTTCTTTACACCCGCAAGCTTGCTGGTAAGCGCAGACACCTCAATCCGTGGCACCAAGTGAGCCGAGCCACGCACTCTGATAGTTAAGCTCTCGCTCTCTGCCAAGTTGCCAGCCGGCAGGGGCTCAAACGATACGTCTAAATCAGCCAGATTGCTGATCAAGAGTTCGCTAGCAGCAAAATTAGCCACCTTAACACCAATTAGCTTATCTGTTAGAGACTGCCGCGGCAACATCAGACCCTGCAAAGTGAGAGCTTCTTTAATCATCACATTATCGCCACCAGCACTAACAGACAGATCAGAAACATCTCTGATATCCACTTTGGTCAGATCATCAAATAGAACAAAAGAGGCGGGGATCTTGGCTCTTGCTTCTTTGAGCATTGCCTCTGTCACTTCGGCCCGCAGGGCCGTCCGGGCGGCTTGTTCATCGGCTGGCAAGACCTTCTTAATCTCTCCTACCGCTCCACCTGTGAAAGGTGTCTTGGAACGAGCATAGATTTTGTCATAACGCGGATCACCCTTGAGTCCGGGGATGGTGAAATCCGTGGCCTCGCCGTTACCCTCCACACCCGGAACATCAGCATACACAGTCACCTCTAGAGAGCCTGGCGTGCTTTTGCCAGCAATGGTCTGGATACCAGGCACATTCACCGCTTCCCGAATCCGGTAGATCTTGCCATTTTTAGCCTGGAAGCGCGTATTGGCAATGAGACGTTGAGACTCTTTGCTGTAATTATTATAAATAACAATAGTGCCAGAGGCTGGGCGATTTACCTTCTCCATACCAGAAGCTTTCACTGTTTTGCTCCCTGTCTGACTAGGCAAAGTGATGACATCAAAGCCGAGTCCAGAGCCATCGCGCGATAACTTGATCGTCTCATCCAGCACAATATCCACCGGTGCCGGGGTCAGCTCGATTGATACACGAGCCAGCACCCGCGTAGAGGCATAACCCAGCACAGCAAGCAACACCAGAGCCAGCACAGTCCACACCGGCCAGCCCCAGCGTCCTTGTTTGCGCTGATGATACTCGCTGGGTACGCGCATTGCCTCTGACGGAGGAGGTGGCAGAGGTGGAACAGCACTCTCGTGCTTAGGCGGCAAGATATCGCGGAGACTTTTCCTCTTCACTTTAATTTCTTGAAATTTGGCCATGAGTATTTATATTAACATAAAAGCGCTATCCACCAAGAGTGGCAAGGCTACTCTGGCGACACTAGAGTCTACTAACGCGCCTAGATCTCCAGACTGCAGCAATTTTACCTCCACGCGACGGGAACTGAAAACGCTTCTATCCGGAATAGTCGTCTGCAAAATACGGAGGAAAACCGGCGCCAGACTATCGTCTTCGGCAATCAATGCAATCTCGCCAGACCAAAAGCGGTGACGGAGAATGTTGAGAATACTGCGCTCCAGCTCGTCCAACCAGGCCAGTTGCGCTGGCGAAATATTTTTAGCGACCTGTTCGTCCAGAGTAGCGCGTGCCACTGCCGGAGCAATACCATGTTTGGTTGCCTTCTCGCGGAGCAGACTATGCGAGCCAAGAGGATAAGAAAGCGTCTCCCAGATCACATTCTGCCAGACCAGAGCCAGCTCACTGAGCTCGGCGCTAATATCTAAGATCAAAAAGCTCTGACTAGCTGGCCGCAAATGCCTCAAGACTAGGAAAGAAGCAAAGCTGGCCGAGTGGAATTCTATCTTCTCGCGAGTGTGGTGAAAAGCATTCTGCACCAATTCCGCCAACTTCTCTACCAATGCGCGTGGAGCCAAGCTCAGATAATGGGCCACTTCTAATTCACTAGCTCTCTGACCATGCGGCGCGGCAACCTCATAACCATTGAGAGTAAAGCGCATGATCTTGCTGTCTATTACGGTGTGCTGAGTATCAGCTTTCAGTTTAACCTGCTCAGTAGCAATCAGATCTGCAATCAGTTTTTCTGTAACCTTAAACGGCTTCTCGGCGTTCTGTTTAAGCAAATTAAGCCGTCCCGCAACAAAAGGCGAAGAGAGAAAAACAGCCACGCGCGCAGGCGAGCCGAGCTTGGCGCTGGACAAGCTTTGCACCACAGCACGGAAGGCTTCTGCAATAGTCTGAGAAAAAATCTGCGGGTCTAACTTCTCCTGGAAGCGGCACTCTTGTTCCGTAGCAAAAACAATTTTTCTGCCACTTAAAAGAGCGCCAGACACAGTACCACTCCCCACATGCACCACAGCAATAAGCGACATGTGTAAAATTATAACACAGAGACTACTATTCCAACACCGCTTTTATCCTCCGTACTCCAGCCGCCACGGCTTCTTCTTTCAAGATTTTAAAATTCCCTTTCAGTTCGCCCGTATTAGCCACATGCGGACCGCCGCAGAACTCTTTAGAATACGCGTTTTCCAAATTATCACCAATAAAATACACACTCACCTGCTCGCCGTATTTATCGCCAAAGAACATCCGCGCGCCGGTTTTCTCTGCTTCTACTCTTGGCAAAACAATATTCCGTACGGGTAAACTCTCTTGAATTTTCTGATTCACAATTTCTTCTACTTTTCTCTTTTCTTCTTCTGTCATCTTCGCTCCGTGCGCAAAGTCAAAGCGCAGGCGTTCGTCCGTGATATTGCTCCCCTTCTGCGCCACGTGCCCGCCCAGCACGTCGTGTAGCGCCTGGTGCAAGAGATGTGTGGCCGTGTGATATTGCAACACCTTCTCACTAGTCCCCGCCAAGCCGCCTTTAAACTTTTGCTCAGCACCAGCGCGGGATAATTCCTGATGCTTTCTCATCTCCTCGTTAAATTTCTCTTCGTCAATTTTCTGGTCTTTCTCTTGCGCTAATTCTCTTGTCAGCTCAACCGGGAAGCCGTAGCTCGTCCATAGCTCAAATGCCCCAGCTCCCTGATCAAATCTCTTCTTGCCCTCCGTAATAGTCTTCAAAAATTTCTCCTCTTCGCTACGGAAAACTTCACGAATTTTATCTTTGTCCAAATTGTGATAAACAGAAGCATAAGCTCGGCAATACCACTCAATAATTTTTGTCCCCGCTAGAGCCGGCAACATTATTACATTCATCTTGAACATCGCCCGACGGACCAGTCGCCGTAAAACGTAACCAGCATCTTTGTTCCCCGGCGTTATCCCGTCGGCGATTATAAAAACTGAGGTACGCAAGTGATCAGCAATTATCCTCGCGTCTCGCAGATTATAGTTTTGAGCTTCTGCCTTGATAATTTCCATCACTGGCGCAAATAAATCGGTTTCAAAAATATTATCTTTGCCTTGTAAGACCATTGCCAAGCGCTCCAAGCCAGCGCCAGTGTCCACATTTTTCTGCTTCAGTTTGCCAATAACTTTATTATCGCGCTTCTCGTACTCCATAAAGACGTCATTCCAGATCTCAATCACGCGCTGTTCGCCGTCTGCTTTTAAGAAATCTTCTTTAGTCTTGATCTCGCCCTGTTCTGGACGCAAATCATAAAACATCTCTGTATCCGGGCCGCAAGGGCCGTTCGGCCCCGGACTCCACCAGTTAGATTTAGCTGGCAAGAAATAAATCCGCTCTTCCGGCACGCCCAAGCTTTTCCAAATTCTGGCAGATTCTTCATCTCTCGGCGCGTTTTCGTCACCCGCAAAGCAGGTTACATATAATCTATCTGGTTCAAGACCAAAACCTTCCTCTTTACTTGTCAATAATTCATAACTCCACCTGATCGCTTCTTCTTTAAAATAATCACCCAGTGACCAGTTTCCCAGCATTTCAAAAAAAGTATCGTGAGTATTATCGCCCACCTCTTCAATATCCTGCGTCCGCACGCACTTCTGCACGTTCACCAGTCTATTGCCAGCCGGATATTTCTGCCCGAGCAAATAAGGCACGAGCGGCTGCATGCCAGCAGTATTAAAGAGCACAGAGGGATCATTTTCCGGCACAAGTGAAGCAGACGGAATAACCACGTGTCCACGTTTTTCAAAAAAAGCCAAAAAGCGCCGTCTGATTTCCCCAGATTCCATATTTATTATTTATTCCGATGATTTACTTGCTCCCACTCTAGCAGAATTCAGAGACAGAAAAAAGCCCCGCTTAGGTGGGGGCTTTGGTATCATCAACTGTGGCGGTGCTAAAATCGTCTAGTCCAGTGGCAATGCCAAGTTCCAGTGCTTCCTTGGCAGAAATGGAAGCTTCGTCCTTCATCAATTCCCAGGCTCGTTCTTCCGAGCATTTGGTCAGAGCTACAATCATCTCCACCAACTTCCGCTTCTTGAAAGTGCCCGGCCTCAAACTGAGCTTGCGCTCAAATCCTACATCATTCTGTTCACCAAATGTAGCGACCTGAGAATGGAACAAAATCAATGCTCCAGGACCCATAATCCGTTCCTGGCCACTCAGGAACACGGGCAAGAGAGCCGGTTCCAGTGTACCGTAGACACAGGTGTTCATCCTCAGACCAAATCTCTTGGCCACTCCAGCAAAAGTGAAACCGATATCAACGTGTCCACCGTTAGAGTCCAGCACCAGATTGATTCTCTCGTCCCTTCCCTCTTTGAGGATCTCGCCAATCTGCTTCGCTACTTGACCAAAACCCTCCCGATTAGCCGGACCAACCCAAAAGACCATGTGTGGAGTATGCATTTCTTGTTCCTTTCTTTCCCCAGCTTTCTCAAAAATCTAAGCCAGACTACGCATCTGGCACTGTTTAGTATTGTATCACATCCAAATAAATAATGCAAGATGCGGGAAATTATTGCTTTAATCGCGCCAGCTTGTGCTAGAATAGCCAAATGGAAAACACAAAATTATCTGCTCCCGTAGCCATTATCATTGCCGGTGTGATTATCGCCGGCGCCGTGCTCTATAGCAACCGCGCACCAAGCGCCAATCCTCCAAGCGCTCCCGCCAAGCCGGAGATCAAGTTTGAGGAACTCGCGCCGCTCTCGGCCAGCGACCATGTCCGCGGCAATCCCAATGCAGAGGTAGTCATTTTAGAATATTCTGACTTAGAGTGCCCTTTCTGCAAGAACTTCCACCAGACGATGTTGCAAGTGATGGAGACTTATGGCGACAAAGTAGCCTGGGTCTACCGGCATAATCCTCTCCAGATCCACCCCAAGGCGCAGGCCGAGGCTGAGGCCGCCGAGTGCGTGGCTGAGCTGGGTGGCGAGGACAAATTCTGGCAATATCTAGACGCGATCTTTGCCGTAACGCCCTCAAATAATGGTCTGGATCTCGCTCAGTTACCAGTGCTAGCCGAATCAGTAGGCGTTGAACGTGCGGCTTTTGAGACTTGCATGGCTAGCGGCCAGCACAAAGCACGGATAGACGCCGATGCCAATAGCGCGATTGCCGCGGGCGGTGGCTATACGCCGTTTAGCATTATGATCACCAAAGATGGCCCGGCAGAGCTGGGCGGAGCGGTCCCTTTTGACCAACTGAAGTTGAAGCTAGACGAAGCGTTAAAATAAGTTAGCTTTGCTTCTTTAGACAAACAACAAAAACCACAACAAATGTTGTGGTTTTTTTAAATTATTATTTTACAGCCCTCAAATTAATATCCCATCAATTTCTTCGCCTTATCGTGCTGGCGGATCTTCTCGTGCGCCTTGGCCTCAATCTGCCGGATGCGCTCGCGGGTAACACCGAACTCTTGTCCCACCTCCTCCAGCGTCCGCATGACACCGTCCGTGAGACCGTGACGCATTTCTAATATTTTCCGCTCTTTGTCAGAGAGGTCAGACAAGATCTCTCTGATCTGGTCACGCAGGATGCGCTGGGAGGAGTTTTTGTCTGGCGCGGCAATCTTTTGATCTGGGATAAACTCACCCAAAGTAGAGCGTTCTTCGTCGCTATTAGTGGGCTTATCTAGCGAAGTCGTAGCCTGGTCAATCTGTTCAATAGTGTAGACCTTCTCAATATCCACGCCCATCTCCGTGGCAATCTCGGCTGAGAGCGGCTCACGGCCCAAGTCTTGCGTTAAGCGCCGGACAACTTGTTTGTACTTAGCAATCGTCTCCACCATGTGGACGGGGATTCTGATTGTCCTGGACTGGTCAGCCAGCGCGCGGGTCACCGCCTGGCGGATCCACCAGGTTGCGTAAGTAGAGAACTTGTAGCCGCGCGTCCAGTCAAATTTCTCTACGGCTTTAAAGAGACCCAGATTACCTTCTTGGATTAAATCTAAGAGTGTGAGATCAGAACTGCGGCCAATATAGCGCTTGGCAATAGAGACAACCAAGCGCAAGTTGGCATGAGCAAGCGCCTTCTTGGCCTCCTCATCACCCGCCAGGATCCGCCTCGCCAGTTCCCGTTCATCTGCTGCCGAGATCAATTTATATTTACCAATTTCTTTCAAATACATCTGCACCGAGTCTAGCGAGCTGCCAGCCACTTTTTCTAGGATTTTTGACTCATCCACCTCCTCCAGCAAGCCACCCTCCTCCAACACATCCACACCCGAGGCCTCAAAGCGGTCATAGATCTCATCCAGCAACGTGAGATTAGTCTCAATCGCCGGGAACTCCTTCAATAATTCAGCATAAGTGATAAATCCTCGTCCGCGTCCCTTCTGTAATAGTCTCTCAATCTTCTGCTCGTTCTGCTCCCGTTCACGTTGCGCGCTGGTTTGCGCTGGTTTAGAGCCCTTCTTCTTTATTACTTTTTTGCTAGCAACTTTAGCAAGCTTTTTAACTATTTTCTTCGCTTTAGCTTTGCCTGGAGATTTTGATTTTTTGCTCACCGCCTTCTGCGCCACTTTCTTCTTTTTCTTGATATTTTTTGCCATAAATTTTACTTTTTATTTTTTAAATCACTAATCTTTTTGTATAAAATATTCAACTGCTCCAAACATTCCTGCGCTAGTTTATCTTCTTTCTCATATTCCGCTCTGCCAAGACGAAAGCGCAAATCTTTCACCTCCTCCTGCCAGAGCTCCAGTTGCCAGTTCCGGTACAGCTCAGTTGCCTCTTGTTCCAGATTAGCCTGATCCATGCCAGCATATGCTAACTCTGCCGCCTGCGTCAACTCGTTCCGCCTCGGCTCAAGCGCTGAGCAGATCTCCACTCCAGACTCCAGCTCTACCCCTCGCCACCAGGCCAAGCCGCAGAGCCGTTCCAGTATCTTTTCCCCTTTGCTGGCCCGCACCGGCGCAGGAGCACTAGTAGCAGTCACTTCTTGCTGAACTGGTAAAGCGCGCAATTTCTCTCTAATGCTGTTCTCCGATAACTGAGTGAGTAGCGCAATCTTAGCGAGATAATGATCACGATCATGCGCGTTGGGTAAGCGCGCTAGATAAGGATATACCTCCTCTTCAATCTTGTGGATCAGTGCGAGTTTCTCGCCTCCCTCGCCGCTCAAGCGCTTGAGTAAGAAGTCAATTGCAGGCAAGGCCGAGTCCAGCACCTCCTGCCAGAGCGCGAGGTCGCGCTGGATCAAGTCTGCCGGATCGGTTCCGTCTGGCAAATCTAGTAATCTAACACTGAGATCGTTCTCCAACGCTAGGGCAATACTCCGCCGTGCAGCATTAACACCAGCCGAGTCGCCGTCAAAGGCCATCGCCACGTTGTTCGTCAAGCGTTTTACAAGCGCGAGATGTTCAGCCGTGAGTGCTGTACCCGATACCGCTACAGCATTCTCTGTTCCAGTTTGGTGGGCCAAGATCAGATCCAAGTGGCCCTCTACAATGACCGCCAGATCAGCGCGGCGGATGGCCGATTTGGCACGATCAAAGCCGTAGAGAATTTTGCTCTTGTGATACAGCTCTGTCTCTGGGCTATTGATGTACTTGCCAGATTGCTCGTCTGCTTGGCCAAAGATGCGCCCAGAGAAGCCGACCACGCGGCCACCGGTATCGGAAATTGGAAAAATAATCCTTGAGCGGAAGCGATCGTAGAGCTGGCCACTCTTGGATGAACGCAGTGCCAGACCAGCTTTAATCATTAGATCATCGCTGTAGCGCTTGGTCCGGAGGTGCCCGCACAAGTTCTGCCAGCCAGCGGGTGCAAAGCCGAGCCGGAAGCTCTTGATCGTCTCCGGCTTCAATCCCCGGCTCAATAGATAATCCCGCGCCGCCGAGTTGCTTGCCAATTCGCTCTCGTAATAATCCCGCGCTTGCTCTAGTACTCTGTACAAGAGCGCTTTTTCAGAATTATCAACTCTGGCACCGTGAGACTCCAGTGTGACTCCCGCGCGCTCGGCCAGCAATTTGAGAGCGCCAAGAAAGTCCAGACCCTCTACCTCTTCCACAAAGCTGATGATATCTCCGCCGCGATTACAGCCAAAGCAGTGATAAGTCTGCCGCGTGGGTGAGACAAAGAACGAGGGGGTCTTTTCGTTATGGAACGGGCAACGAGCCTTCCAACTTGTGCCCGCTTTCTCTAGTTTAAGGTAGTTAGAGACCACCTCGACAATGCCGAGTTTAGCCTTGATCTGCTCTACCGCTGATGACATTTACTGTTTAGAAGAGTCGTCTGCTGAGACAACAGAGAAATCTGGGCGCAAGCCGGTACCGGCCGGGATCAAGCGGCCCATGATCACATTCTCCTTTAGGCCGCGCAGGCGGTCGATCCCGCCCTTGATGGCAGTCCGGATCAGCACCTTGGTCGTCTGGCCAAAGGCCACCGCGGCAATAAAGCTGCTAGTATTAAGCGAGACCTCTGAGATACCCAGCAAGACTTGCTCGGCTGTGGCTGGCTCGGTGCCCTTGGTCACCGCTTCGGCATTAGCGGCCAGTAACTCGTGATTCTCTACCACATCGCCGGCGTCAAAGTGGGTCCCGCCGGCTTGTTTGATCTTACGGCGCGAGAACATCTGCCGGATAATTAACTCAATGTGTTTGCGCGAGATAGACGTGCCCTGGAGCTCGTAGATCTTGCTGATTTCATCAATAATATACTCTTCTGTTGCCGCCTTGCCACTGTAACGGAACATTTCCTGCAAGTCAGCCGAGCCGTTAGTGAGCAGTTGACCGCGCTTCACCTCATCACCCTTCTTCACCAGCACATCTCGGACAATTGGCACCACATACTCCACCGCTTCACCCTTAGACTTAGCCGTCTTGCTACCCGGCGCGGCGAGGATGGTGATCACTGTCTGCTTGTGGTCACGCTTTACCTCTGCCACCATGCCATCCACCGGTGAGATTAGGGCTGGATTCTTGGGATTGCGGCGCTCAAAGATCTCTTCCACCCGCGGCAAACCGCCCACGATATCACCGCCCACGTCCACACCGCCGGAGTGCTTGGTTCTCATGGTGAGCTGGGTACCTGGCTCACCAATGGCCTGAGCCGCCACAATACCGATAGGCTCGCCGATCTTGACCTGGTGCCCACGGCCCAAGTCTACGCCGTAGCAAGCGCGACACACGCCCTTGGCCGACTGACAAGTGAGCAGGGTGCGGATCTGCGCCTCGGTGATCCCGGCTGCCTCAATCTGTTGACCCTCCTCATGCGTGATCAGGTGACCTTTCTTAAACAAGATCTTGCCATCCGGAGTCTTGAGATCCCGCGCCAACACCCGACCCCAGACCAAGTGCGCAATGCCGCGATCAAAGCCAGAGACTCGCGCAGTGGAGATCAGCTTACCCTCGGTGTCGCCACAGTCTTCCTCAGTGATAAGCACATCCTCGGCCACGTAGACCAGACGACGAGTGAGATAACCAGCTTTGGCAGTATTAAGCGCCGTGTCCGTAAGCGTCTTACGCGAGCCGTGAGTGGTGATGAAATACTCTAGAGGCGTGAGACCCTCTTTGTAAGAAGAGATGATCGGAAACGCGATACGCTCACCAGCCGGATTGATAATCAGACCCTTCATTCCGCTCATCTGGCTAATCTGACTGGTGGAGCCACGAGCGCGGGAAGTAAGCATGTTATAGACCGAGCCATCACGATCCAAACTATCCATCAGCACCTTTTCTATTTTATTTTTAGTCGCGCTCCAGATCTTGAGCGAGAGCAGAGACTTCTCCGCACCGGAGAGCAAGCCATCGTTATACTTGGCGTCCAGTCGGCCCACCTCCTCGCGCGCGGCATCCACAATCTGCTCTTTCTCCGCCGGGACCTTAATATCATCAATGCCCCAGGTCGTGCCAGACATAGTGGCGTAACGGAAACCAAACGACTTAAGACGATCCAAGATCGCGCCAATTGTAGCTACATCGTAGCGGCTGATCAGCCGATCAATCGTCTGATCAATCTCCTTGCTGGTGATATCTTTATTCAAGAAGGCAAAATCTGCAGGCAAGTTCTGGTTGAAGAGTATGCGGCCAACGGAAGTCTCTAACCATTCGCCATCCTTCCGGACCTTGATCTGCGCACGGATATCAATAGCCTCGTAGTGGTAAGCGGTGATCGCCTCTTCCACACTGCCAAAGCTCTGCCCCTCACCCAGAGCACCGGGGCGGAAGCGCGTTACCCAATAGCAACCCAAGACGATATCCAGCTTCATGTTAATCACCGGATTGCCGTTACCAGGCTTGAGGATATTCTTGTCTGCTGCCATTAGTTCCCGAGCCTCTCTCTGCGCCGGAGCGGAGAGTGGCACGTGCACGGCCATCATGTCGCCGTCAAAGTCGGCATTAAACGCTGAACAGACCAACGGGTGCACTTGGATAGAATTACCCTCAATCAAGATGGGTCGGAAGGCTTGGATACCCAGCCGATGCAGAGTGGGAGCACGGTTGAGGAAGACGTACTTATCTTTAATCACCTCTTCCAAGATCGCCCAGACCTCTGGCACTTGGTCATTGATCAGACGGCCAGCACCGCGGATATTATAAGCGAGCTCGCTCTCTAGGATCTTGCTAATCACAAAGGGCCGGAAGAGCTCTAGAGCAATGTGCTTGGGCAAACCGCACTCTGCGAGCTTGAGATTGGGTCCCACCACAATCACCGAGCGGCCGGAATAATCAACACGCTTACCCAACAAGTTCTGACGGAAACGACCCTGTTTACCACGGAGACCATCGGAGAGACTCTTGAGTGGCCGCCTTTGCGCCGGATTAATCGCACCAGCAGATGAGCCCCTGCGGATAGAGTTATCAATCAAGGCATCCACAGCCTCTTGGAGGATGCGCTTCTCGTTACGCAAGATGACCTCTGGCGCATTAAGCTCTTTTAATTTTCTAAGACGGTTATTACGGTTGATCACGCGGCGATACAAGTCATTGACGTCGCTGGTAGCGTGCCGGCCCCCATCAAGAGCCACCATCGGGCGCAAATCCGGCGGGATCACGGGGATTGCGGTCATAAACATCCACTCCGGTCGCTGGCCCGAGCGCTTGAGCGATTTAATCAAGTTATAGCGCTTCTGGATCCGCACGCGCTCCAGCGCACTGGCTTTTTCCAGATCACTCTCTACCTCTTTAAGCAGATCATCTAGGTTAGCATTGCGGCACAAGTTATAGAGCGCCTCGGCACCAATCTCGGCCTCAAATACCGCGCCATACTTAAGCGAGAGCTTGTGGTAAGAGACTTCGTCCAACACTTTGCCCGGCAGGAGATTCTCCAGATTGTTCTTAGCGTTCTGCATCTGCTCGTGGAGTACCTCGCGGCTACGCTCGTCCTGGAGAGTCTTGAGCTTTTGTTTATACTCCTGCTCTATTTCTTTAAGCAACTTCACTTTATCCTCCTGATTCACTTTGGTTACAATATAACCGGCAAAATAGACGACTTTCTCTAGGTCGATCATTGAGAGATTTAAGAAGAGCGCAAGGCGAGAAGGCACAGCTCGGATGAACCACACATGCGCGACCGGCGAGGCCAGCTCAATGTGGCCCATCCGCTCTCTCCGAACAATAGAATTAGTCACCTCCACGCCACAGCGCTCGCAAACAATATCTTTATATCTAATCCGGCGATACTTGCCGCAATAGCACTCGTAGTCGCGCTCGGGGCCAAAAATGCGCTCGTCAAAGAGGCCGCCGCGCTCGCTCCGGCCAGTGCGATAGTTAATCGTTTCCGGTTTAGTGACTTCGCCACGGCTCCACTCGCGGATCCGCTCTGGACTGGCCAAACGCAAGCTGATGGCATTGAAGTCTGGCCTGGTCTCTGCACGTCTTGGGGTAATCATAGTGATGTTTTATTGATTAATTAAATCTTCTTCAGTTCCACGTCCAGAGCCAGTCCTCTTAGCTCGTTGAGCATGACGTTGAAGGAGGCCGGCAGATTGGGTGCCTCCAGTTCTCGACCCTTCACAATAGAATCAAACGCCTGCGAGCGGCCCACGATATCGTCACTCTTGATCGTCAGCATCTCTTGCAGAGAGTAAGCCGCGCCATAGCCCTCCAGCGCCCAGACTTCCATTTCGCCAAATCTCTGACCACCGCGCTGAGCCTTGCCCCCCAGCGGCTGCTGGGTGATGAGCGAATACGGACCAATAGAGCGCATGTGCACTTTGTCCTCCACCATGTGGTCTAGCTTCAAGATATACATGTAACCAATCGCGATATCCTGATCAAACGCGCGTCCGGTCTTACCGTCAAAGAGCTTGACCTTGCCGCTCTCGGGGAAGCCCGCGGCTTGCAACTCTTGCTTGATCTCCTGCTCGGTGGCACCGGTAAATGGCGGCGTGATCGCTTGATACTTGAGAGAGTGCGCAGCCAAACCCAAGTGCATCTCCAGGATCTGACCCAAGTTCATACGCGAGGGCACGCCAAGCGGCGTGAGCACAATGTCAATGGGCGTGCCGTCTGCCGTGTAAGGCATATCTTCTACTGGTAGCACACGCGAGATCACGCCCTTATTGCCGTGGCGGCCAGCAAGCTTATCGCCCACCGAGATATTGCGGAGCTCGGCTACTTGGATATGGATGCGCTTAATCACGCCGCTCTCCAGCTTATCGCCCCGTTCCCGAGAGAAAACTTTAACAGAAACTGCTTTACCCTTCTTGCCGTTAGGCATGCGGAGCGAGGTATCTTTCACATCACGAGACTTCTCGCCAAAGATAGACCGGAGCAAGCGCTCTTCGGGGGTCAGCTCCGTCTCGCCCTTGGGCGTAATCTTGCCCACCAAGATATCGCCCGGGCCAACTTCTGCACCAATCCTGATGATGCCATCTTCATCTAAATTTCTCAGCTTCTGTTCGCCCACATTGGGAATGTCATGCGTAGTCACCTCCGGGCCAAGCTTAGTATCGCGCACGTTCACCGTGAACTCCTCAATGTGCACGCTGGAGAACTTGCTCTTTTGTGCTAATCTCTCGGAGATAATAATCGCGTCTTCATAGTTAGCGCCGTCCAAACTCATGAAGGCGACCAGAGCGTTCTGACCCAAGCTAAGCTGGCCATCTACGGAAGAAGAAGTATCGGCAAGCGGCTGACCCTTCTTCACCTTATCACCCAGGCTCACCAGGGGCCGCTGGTGGAAGATGGTGTTATCGTTAGTTTTAACAAAATTTGCGAGATTATAAGCGCGCTTCTCCCCCGCCTCGCTCGTCACAATAATCTGCCGGCCATCCAGCGCAGTGACCACACCAGCGGCACTGGCAAGCAAGAGCCGGCCGGAATCGCGCGCCACTCTGTCTTCCATACCAGTGGAGACCAGCGGCATCTCGGGGATCACGCAGGGGATCGCCTGCTTCTGCATGTTTGATCCCATCAGCGCGCGGTTGGCATCATCGTGCTCTAGGAACGGGATGATAGAAGTCGCGACTGAGAACGCCTGATACGGCGAGACTTCAAATAACTGCACCGCCTCACGCGGCGCGGTGCTTGGCTCACCGTGGACACGCACGTCTACATGCTCTTTGACGATTTTCTTTTTCTCATCCAGCTTGGTAGCACCGTGCGCGATGATCATCTTCTCTTCATCCAACGCATTAAGATAAACCAGCTCGTCTGTCACCTTGCCGTCTTTTACTTTGCGATAAGGCGTCTCAATTACACCAAAGCGGTTTACCCGCGCATAATTAGACAAGTGCAGAATCAAACCGATATTTGGTCCTTCTGGAGTATGGATGGGGCAAACGCGACCATAGTGACTGGTGTGCACATCGCGTACTTCCAGACCAGAACGCTTGCGAGTGAGACCGCCCGGGCCAAGCGCGCTGAGCGTGCGGAGATGCTCCACCTCGCTGAGCACGTTCTTCTGGTTCATGAACTGGGAGAGCTGGTTGGTGGTGAAAAATTCTTTAATCTTGGCCTGGAGTGGTCTGGGATTGATGAGCTGGATCGGCAAGGTGGTAGAAGAATCAACAGTACTCATCCGGTCCTGGATATTGCGGCGCATCTGGAGCATGCCTACGCGCAACTTTTGCTGCAACATCTCGCCCACGCAACGGATGCGGCGCAAGCCCAAGTGGTCAATATCGTCCGCCTCGGCGTGCGGCTCGTTATTGAGCTTGATCACGTGCGACACCAGCTTGATCACATCATCCAGCGAGAGATTGCGCTCGCTCTTGCCATCTGCCGGCACCAGCTTGCCAAAGCGGGTATTGAAGCGTAAACGTCCCACCTCAGATAGGTCATAGCGCTCGCGGGAGAAGAGCGTGGCCAAGTGCTCGCGCGCGTTCTGCGCTGTAGCGAGATCGCTATCGCGCAAACGCTTATAAACTTCTAGATAAGACTCATCGGCTGTCTTGGCATGATCTTTTGCCAGCGACGCTTTAACATAATCAACCTCGCTATTGGCTGTGATATCTTTAAAAGCTTCTGTAATTTCCTGATCTGTAATCGCTTTGCCTTCTAGGTCAGCCAGCACGCGGAGGAGAGAAACAAACGGGAACTTCCGCTTTCTGTCAATTCTCACATAGATAGTATCATCAGCCTCAGTCTCAAACTCAATCCAAGCGCCAAGCGCCGGGATCACCTTGGCACCAAAGTAGCGCTTACCGCGGAGCTCGTTCTTGGTAAAGAAGATACCAAAAGAACGAGCAAGCTGAGTGACAACCACACGCTCGTTGGCGTTGATAACGAAAGTGCCGTGAGGCGTCATCAACGGGAAATCAGCCAGGAAGATCTCCTGCTCTTTTTCCTCGCCAATAATTTTATTCTTCAGCTTAACTTTCACTTTTAACGCTGCTTCATAAGAGAGCATATTCGCTTTAGCATAATGCTCGTCAAACTTAGGCTCCTCTAGAGCAAAACCAGCGAACTCTAATTCAAACTTCTTCTCTGAGTAATCTTTAATCGGCGAGAATTCTTTAAACATCTCAGCCAGGCCATCAGTCAGGAGCCACTCATAAGAGGACTTCTGCATTGAGACGAGATCTGGCAAGTCGGCCAAGGGCTCCTGATACCGCGAAAAATACTTTTTACGCATGAGTAAAAAAGTGGAAATTAGCTAGCTTATTAATAATCTAAAACAAGAAAACTAGAGAAGCTTGAGGAGGCCAGAACTCAATCAGTAACGCGAGTATAGCAAATAGTAAAATCTTGTCAAATCTCCTATTTCTTCCCCCCTCGCCACTTATCAATCTCCGCGTGATTACCAGAGAGTAGAACTTTGGGAACGCGATAATTTTTGCCCTTATATTTCAGCACTTCCGGCCTGGTGTAGATCTCAGAGCTCGCAACTCTCTGTTCTTCTACAGAATTAAACTTGCCCAGCACGCCCTCAATCTGCCTAGCAGTAGTATCCACCACTACCATCGCCGGCAACTCGCCGCCTGTGAGCACGTAGGGCCCCACAGATAGCTCCTGGGCCTTGAGAATTTTCTGCACCCGCGCGTCCACGCCCTCATAGCGGCCACAAATCAGGATGATGTCAGAATATTTTTTCGCGAGCTTGATCCCCTCTTCGTTATTAAACTGCGCACCAGCTGGCGAAAAGAAGATGATCTTAGCCTTTGCTTTACTCTTTTTATTTTTGATATTCTTCTGCGCTTTCTCCACTGCTCTCAATATTGGCTCGGCTTGCAGGACCATCCCCGGCCCACCGCCGTAAGCGCGCGCGTCTACCGGCTTATAACCAGATTTATTTTTAGACCTCACAAAATCACGCGGGTTATAGAACTTGATCTTGAGCTTTTTATTTTTTATAGCGCGCGCAAGAATAGACTCTGATAGATAAGAGTCAAAACTGGCCGGGAACAGGGTGATGATGTGGAAAGTGAGCATTTTATTGATTATAACACAGAAAACCACCCAAGACAAATTTATTCAATCTTGGGTGGTTAGCCTGAATTTAATTAGAGGAAATAATCTTAACTCTTGATGTCCCGCATCACGTCGTCTACGCTCTCGGCCGTGCTGCGCGGCGGCATGCTGGCTACTCGGGTGGAACCCTCCGGCTCGTTGATCTTGAGATTCACTCTGGCATTATGCTTCATCCCCACCACGCGCAAGAGCGTGCGGATCGCCTTAGCTGTATTCCCCTGCCGGCCAATGATCTTGCCCATGTCGGACGCGTTCACATCCAGCGTCATCAGCACGCCCATCTCATCCACCTTGCGTGCCACCTTTACATCATTTGGATTATCCACCAGCGACTTCACCAACATCTCCAGGAATTCTTGATCTTTTTCCATAAAATAAAATAAACCAGTTCTGACTATCCTAGCCTAACCTGATAATAAACAGATTTTATACAGAAGCTGGAGTCTCGTCAACCGGAGCTGGAGCGGCTTCTGGAACAGTTTCTGCCTCTTTTTGCTCTGGGGTTTCAGCCGACTCGGCCACCGGAGCCTCAGCCACCGGTGCTGACTCCTCCTTCTTCTCCACCGGCTTGCGCTTGGGCAAGACGTTCACCTTTTTACCGTCAATAATCTTCTGATCAATCAGCAGATTCCGCACCGTGCCAGAGACCTGCGCGCCCATGGCGATCCAGTGCTTCACTCTCTCTGCCTTGATCTGCGGTTTGCCTTGGCGGGCATTATAAGAGCCCAAGACTTCCACCGTCTTGCCGCTCTGGGAGTCCTTCTGCTTAGGCATGGCCACAATGCGGAACGAGGGATCGTTCTTGCGGCCCACGCGCTGTAATCTGATCATCAACATATAGTGCTAGCCATCCTAGCAGAGTTGCTGGCGCCAGTCAAATGTGCTATACTGACCAGTGGTGCAATAACAGCTCTTTCTATATTAGAGAGCAGAAAGTGAGGTCTTTATGTTCAAACCCGGTTCTCGGTTGGGAAGGAATCCAGCGGGAACAAGCCAAGCCAGCCTGCCCGCGAGCAACACTCCAATCCCGGTCAATCAATTGCCCGCTCGAGGCATCCAGCTCACGCGCCCGGCTCAAGCCCTGGTTGACCAACCCGGAGTCACGGCCACCTTCAGTCATTGTGTGGAAATTGAGGGCGAGGGCAAAGAACCCGTCTATTCCTACACCCTGCCTGACGGCACGCAGTTGAACGAATGCTTTGTGGGAGGCTTCTGCCTCGGACTCTGTGATCCGGCTGGTAATGTCGTAGCCGGATTGCCTAACTAAACAAGTGCGCCTGCTTCGAATCTACGCAGGCCGCAGCCCCGGCAGTCGCTACTACTCGTTAGTATGCGATTGCCGGGTGCTTTTTTTTATTGTAAACTGAACGTCTAAATAATTATGCAATATCTGGAAGGTAATCTCCGAGTTTCAACCAAAGGCGTGGGCTATGTGGATCTTGATCCGAGCTTGGGTAAAAAAAGTGAATCGGTAGAAATAGAACCGAACGATCTCAATACCGGCTTGCCCGGCGATTTGGTCAGAGTTGCGCTTGAGCCGGCTATCCCCAATAAACCTCGCACGGGTGAGGTGGCGGAAATCCTAGAACGCAAAAGGTTGGAATTTGTGGGTGTATTGGAAACAGAAAATGAGTTCACTTATTTTATCCCAGACGACAAGCGAATCTACAAAGACTTCCTGATCGCGCCAAATAAATTAAACGGCGCTAAAGCGGGCGACAAAGTGCTGGTTAAGCTACTGGAGTGGCGCGATGCTAAGAAGGATCCTCTGGGCGAGGTACTGCTGGTGATCGGCGCGCCGGGCCTGCACGAGACGGAGATGCAGGCGATTATCTATGAGAAAGGCTTCCAACCCGGCTTCCCGCCGGAAGTGGAGCAAGAGGCTGAAGAGCTTAAGCAGAGTTCTGAAGCTGATTTGAAGATAGAAGCTGGCAAGCGCCGCGACTTGCGTGAGGCCACCACCTTCACCATTGACCCGATAGACGCCAAAGACTTTGACGATGCACTCTCGCTCCAGACCTTGCCCAACGGCAACCTGGAGATTGGTATCCACATTGCTGATGTCGCTCACTACGTGCGGCCCGGGACCAAGCTGGATAGCGAGGCCAGACGCCGCGCCACTTCTATTTACCTAGTAGACCGGACTATCCCGATGTTGCCGGAAGTTTTATCTAACGACTTGTGCAGCCTGCGCGAGAAAGAAGATAAGCTCACCTTTTCTGCCGTTTTCACTTTCTCACCCAATCACAAATTGCTAGATAAATGGTTCGGGCGGACTATCATCCACTCCAATAAGCGCTTCACTTACGAGGATGTGCAGGAGATACTAGATGCTCAATCTGGCTTGTTCTATGACGAGCTAAACACGCTCAATAAGATAGCCTACAAATTACGGGAAGAGAAACGCGCGGCCGGAGCAATCAGTTTTGACCGCGATGAAATCAAATTTGTGCTGGATGAAAAAGGTCATCCAATCAAAGTTGTGAGAAAAGAGCGTGGCGACTCGCACCTGCTGGTGGAAGACTTTATGCTACTTGCCAATAAACAAGTAGCCGAGTACGTCTCGGCTATCGTGCGCGAGGCGGATAAGCGATTTGTTTACCGCGTCCACGATACGCCAGATAGAGAAAAGCTCCAACAGCTCGCCAATTTCATCGCACCGATGGGCTATAAAATTAAATTGGGTAGCGAAAAAATAGACCAGCGTAGCATCAATAAATTATTGCAAGACTCCAAAGGCACACCAGAAGAGACGATGATACAGACGGCCACCATGCGCAGTATGTCTAAGGCGGTGTATGGGATGAAGAATATCGGCCACTACGGTCTCGCCTTTGCGCACTATACCCACTTCACTTCCCCCATCCGGCGCTACCCGGACGTGATGGTGCATAGATTATTGGATCTGTACTTGCGCGGGGTCAGGCCAGAGGCCGACCTGCTAGCCGACTATGACCGCCTCACGCTCCACGCTTCCCAAATGGAGATCCAGGCGAGCGAGGCCGAACGCGATTCTATCAAGTACAAACAAGTAGAATATCTGGCAGATAGAATTGGTCAAACTTTTAATGCTGTGATCTCCGGACTGGCCAAGTGGGGCATCTATGTGCAGGAGGGAGAGACGATGGCCGAGGGCATGGTCAAGATCTTTGACATGACAGACGACTTCTATATCTTTGACGAAGCGCAATACTCTATGATTGGCAAAAACACCAATAAGCGCTACCGCTTGGGCGACAAGGTGAAAGTCAGATTACTTAAAGCTGACGTACGCGAGAAATTGCTTGACTTTGCGTTTGTAGAATAATAATCTACTGGAAGCGTACTAGTACCTTACATTTACCACTCTTTTCACCAGACCAAAGGAGGTGAGTTTATGATGCTCAAAAAGATAAAAGAACTGCTAGAGAAAAAGATGGACGATGCTACTGCCTGCGGGACATTATTTATCTCAACAACTTGCGGCATACTAGTAGATATCATCCAAGAAAAATGTCCGAAGCTGGACACGCCACTGGAATGGTTTCTGGGATACACCGATCGCTTGTGGACAGATCTTGAAATCTTTGAGTCTTGGGTGAGTTACTGCGAGCGCCAGATTAAATCTGGAGATCACTGGCGAGAATTAAATGGCAAAAGAATGGGCAAGCTCATCTTAAAGACTATGCCTAGCCCGGAAGTAATAGAGCGGGTTAAGCGTGGAGGCTTCCTCTCCACTTCTCATTACTTCTCAAATCCCAAAGCTAATCGCCGATTCTGCCTGGAAGTCTTGGCTCTACTATGCAACCCAGAACACGTCCAAAATATGCATATAGAAATATTTGCCCAAGCAAAATTGCCAGAGTACTGGAAGAACCCCGGGACCAAGTCAGACCTCCCTGAGCCTAATTGATGACCACACCTCTGCAAAATCCCCGATGTACCAACATCGGGGATTTTTATAACCTCTGTTGCAATTCCTGTTCTATCAAGTCAATCTGGCCGTCCGAGAAGCCGTGCTGGCTCTTGTGGCTCCGCATCCACTTGATGCGATCGGCCAGCTCGCGGGCATCAATCCCCTGTTGCTCGCCGCTCTCCTCCATGTCACCCAGAAAGATCTGGGTCACCCTGTCGCGCTGGTGAGGAGTAAAGTTGTGGGAGGCCAACACTTGGCGTAATTCTTTAAAGTCTTTAACGGTAATCCGCGGCTTGTTGTTATACATGTGATCTCATAATACTAATAAAACGGCACCGGCGCTGATGAGCAAGGCGGCCAAGCCGCTCTTCAGCGTGATCGCCTCGCCTAGGAAGAGGGCTGAGAGGAAAAGAGCAAAGACCACGCTGAGGCGATCCAAGCCCACCACGCCAGTCACCGGACCGGCTTTGATCGCCCAGAAGTAGAGCAACCAAGAGAGTGCGCCGGCTAGACCTGATAGGATAATGAAGAGCATCGCCCGGCTGGTGAGCGTGCCAACCAGATCCAGCTTGCCCAGCGCGAGCGAGACGCAGACGAGGAACGCCGCCATCACTAGGGCGCGGACGGTGGTGGCCAGCGTGGAGTCCAGGCCTTGCAAACCGATCTTGCCAAACACGGCCACCAGCGCCGCGGCGATAGCTGAACCTAGGGCTAAGATACTCCAGTGCATAGGCTATAATTGTACCACACTTGACAAATGTGTTGTAATTATGAAATGTGGATAAGTTGAGCTGATTTGTGCTATAATGAGATTAGTCGTCTCCCGAGGTCAGGCCATTTTTACAAAGGAGTGAATCATGGCCAATCAGCGATCCCAGGTCTTTAAATCATTTAAGTCAGGGGGCAGGATAGCGTTATTTTGCGAATCGCGTCGGACTTATTTCATGGGAGTGCGGGGCGAACGAATTCCGGAACTCAAGGGCTTCAGCATTATTCACCGACCGTGGGACGATTACATCGTCCCCAATAAACCAATTGATGATGCCGGACAATTCTTCGCCGCACTCCAGGCCGCTGGATTGCCGTTTCCACTTGCTACGCAATCACTTCTTCCCTCTTGACCACTCGCGGGCGTGCAATGCGCCATTGACCGCAACCTGCCAGCACACGGGAACATCGTCTTTGACGATGCTGTGCTGGCAGGTTTTTTATTTTCCAATTTTATTTTGCAAACTGCGCGGCTTCGTCAAACTTGATAGAGAGCAGTTTGGAGACACCGTCAGCGCCCATCGTCACGCCGTAGATCACGCCAGCACGGCTCATCGTCTCGCGATTGTGAGTAACCAAAATCAGTTGCGTGTGCTTGGCTAAATTAGCCACCATATCGCCATACTTCTTGGAATTAGCTTCGTCCAATGCCGCGTCTGTTTCGTCTAGCACAAGGAAGGGCGGCGGATTAACCTGCGAGAGAGCAAAGAGGAGCGCAATAGAGACCAGCGCCCGCTCGCCGCCCGAGAGCATCTCTAGGCCGCGCACCTTCTTCCGTGGCAAGTTGACGGCAATATCCAAGCCGCCAGATTCCCCCGCTTCCCGTTCCGCTTCGCTAGCACTAGCTAGCTCTGTTTCGTCGTCTTTAGTTTTCAGTTTTTTTGCCGCCAGCAATTTGAGCGACGCTTCCCCGCCGCCAAACATAAGTGTGAAAAACTCGCTAAAGTGCGTATTAATCTTAATTAAACCTTCGTTGAAATCGTGATCAATCTTGGCTACCAGTTCAGAGACTACCTCGCGCAGTGAGTGCGCCGCTGTCTCCAGATCCGTAATCTCACGCGCCAGGTACTCGTCGCGTTCAGTCGTTTCCTGATACTCTTTCATTGTGTCGCCAGTCTCCACCCCCAAGTCTTCTAGTTTAATTTTCAGTCGCTCCAGTTGCTTTTGCCTCGCCTCCTGAGTCGCTCGCGTCTCAAGCTCGCCGTGTTGCACGACCACAAAGCTCTTATACTGGTTTATCTCCTGGTCAACTAGAATTTTAGCCTCAGCCAGTTCTCGCGCAAAATTATCTTCTTCTATCTTCAGCTTGTCTGCCCTCGCCGCCAAGAGACCTAGCGCATTCTCCAGCTCTTGCCGCCGGCTCTTCTGCTCAAATATTTCTCGCTCCGCCGCGCGCGAGGCCTCTAGAGCCATCGCTATTTCTGCTTCAACCTTCTCTTTTTTTAAAATAATCTCTTTCTCTTGCTTATCCAGCTTGCCAATTTGGTTATTCAATTCAGCCTGCTCGGTCAGCAATTTCTCCAATTCTGCCTGAGCCAGAGCGCCCTTCTTATCACTCTCGCCCGAGCGAGATAGAAAGCGCTTGAGCGTCTCGCCAATCTTAGCCAGTGCACCCTTGAGCGAGAAGATGTCAGAGAAGCGTGAGGCCTCAGCCAGTTCGCTCTCCACTTGCGCGACCAATCCAGACACCTCCTCATGAGTGAAGTCGCGCGCGCTCAGCTCTGCCGCGCGGCTGGCGCTCTCACGCTTAAGTTCAATCATTCCGTCCAGTCTCCCCAATTGCCGATTAATCTGCTCTCTCTGCGCCGCCAGTTCCCGCGCCGCGCGCTCCAGATCCGCCCGCGCTGTGCGACGCTTTTGCTCGCTCTCATCCTCCACCTGGCCAGCGCCAGAGAGCTTGCGCTTTAGCTCCGCCAGCTCTTGCTCCGGCGCTGATCGCTCCCGCATCAAGATATCCCGCTCGCGCGCAAGGTAGAGCTCTTCGCGCTTTAAGTATTCCAAATAGAGCGCTTTCAACTCCCGCCTCAGTTTATCAGCTTGCTCTATCTTTTCTACCTGTTTTTTTAAGAACTTTAGATGCGGCGCAATTTCCCGACGCAAGCTCGCCACGCGCTCTAGATTTGCTTCAGTTTGTTCTAATTTTTTCTCGCTTTCCTCTATCTTCCACTGATACTGTCGCAAGCCCAGAGCATCTTCCACCAAGCTCCGGCGCTCTCTCGGGTTAGCCACCAGCACCCGGTCTGCTTCGCCCTGATTGATAATATAGTGATCAGAAGAACCCAGAGAGGCCGCAGCGAGCAGTTCTGCTAGATCTTTATATCGCACCGCTGTGCCGTTGATGTAGTAGATATTACTGCCATCTCGGTATACCTCACGCGTCAGCGCTACTTCATCATAATCTAGATTAAAATAGCGGTCGGAGTTATCAAAGACGAGCGTAACACCAGCCCGGCTGGCACGCGGCGCATTATGGCCGCCGTTCCAGATCAAGTCCTCGCCCTTGCCCGAGCGGAGCGACTTGAGCGAGCGCTCGCCCAGCACCCAGCGGAAGGCTTCTGTAGCGTTGCTCTTACCTGAGCCATTTGGCCCCACGATTGCCGCAATAGATGACTCAAAGAGAAAATTAGTCTTCTTGGCAAAAGACTTGAAGCCGGATAATTCTAGGCGCTTAAGACGCAACATTTTTAATAAATTGGAATCTACTTGTTCTGCCAACCCTGTGCAGAGAGACCAGCACGCGCAGCTTCCTGTTCAGCGCGCTGTTTGCTTGGTCCTTCGCCCTCGGCGATCAAATCTTTCCCCAAGTATAATCCCACCGTAAAAGTTTTATCATGATCCGGGCCAGACTGATGGAGAACTTTATAGACCGGTGTGATATTCTGCTCGGCTTGAGCTTTCTCTTGGAAGAGACTTTTAGAATCCTGCCACGAGCGATCCTCTACAATAGAAGGCAATTTGGGAAAAAGATACTTGGCAATAAACTTCTCTGCTTCAGTATAGCCCTGGTCTAAGAAGATTGCGCCAATCACCGCTTCAATAGTATTGGCCAAGATCACTGCTCGCGCTCGGCCACCATCCTTCTGTTCTCCACGTGAGAGGAAGAGGTAATCGTTAAGTCCAGCCTCAGCGGCCACGGCTCCCAAGATTTCCCAATTCACCAGCGCCGCGCGGTAAGCCGTGAGCTCGCCCTCGTCCTGCTCCGGATATTGCGCAAAGAGATGCGCCGTTACCACCAAGCCCAGCACAGCATCACCCAAGAACTCTAGTCGCTCATTATGCGCCAGAGATAATTCCGGATGCTCGTTAAGATAAGAGCGGTGAGTGAGAGCCTGACGCAAGAGCTCGGGGTTCTTAAAATTAATTCCCCACTTGTTTTCTAGAGTTTTAAAGTTATTTTCCAGCATGAGTCGCTGCTACTTGTGCGGATAATATTTTAATTGCTTTGGTCACAAACGGCACCACATCATCATACATCCGCAAGCCGGGGATCTCCTCCAGAGAGAACCAGCGCGCCGCATCCAAGCCGGTAGATTGAGTTAACTTGAGGTCATCGCGATTGCTGGCCCGAGCAAGGAAATAAGAAACTTGCTTACGAATTTTACCTTTTTCCGGATCAGAAGAGATATACTCGTTATCGCCAAGCTGTTCTAAGATCTCTACCTTGAGCGACATCTCCTCCCCAATCTCTCTGGCCACGCCAGCTTTGACCTCTTCACTCTCAGTAATGTGACCCTTAGAGAGCGTCCAGTAGCCGAACATATCGTGCACCAGCGCCAGCTCCACTCTGCCACCATGTTGACAATAGACTACCGCGCCGCCCAGGCGCTCTATCGGCATCTGGTCGTACGGGATGTCTTTAATTATCTTTTTCTTCGCCGGAACATCCTCTTTCCCAGGCTCGCCCATTTCTTTATAGATCGCCCCCAGCACCCCATTTACAAATTTACCGGAATTCTCGCCACCAAACGACTTAGCCAGTTCTATTGCTTCATTAATCGCCACCCGCGCTGGCACCTCGTTCCTGTCTGCAAAGAGCAACTCATAGAGACCGAGCCGCAACACATTGCGGTCTACAGTGGCAATCTGTTCAATTGGCCAATCTGGAGCCGCTTTGCCAATGATCAGATCTAATTTATCTAAATGTTTAACCGTGTTCTCTACTAATCTCTGTATAAAAACGTCATCGTCTAATCCTGGCCCAAACTCTGCCACATTGCGTGCGATTATCCGCGGCAAGAGACTGGCATTGCGGCTGTGGAAGTCCCACTCAAAGAGTGACTGCAAGGCAATACTGCGCGATAGATGCCGATTGGCCATTAGGTTCTTCTATTTTAAATAACGAAAAAGGAACAAACAAGAGATAACCAAACCAAACTACTTACCCTGTGCCACCGCCGCTTGCTTGCGCTTGGCGGCCTTCTTCTCCACCTTGGCCAGCACGTCCACATGCTCGCGATTGCGATAAGTGCCACAGCCAAGACAGAGCCGATGCCGGAGCTTGGACTCGCCACACTTCTCACACTTAGAGAGCGCCCGAGCCACTAGAGCGTGGTGCGAGCGCCGATTGGCGGTATGAGATCGCGTATGCCGCATGCGTACTACCATGGCTTATAGCTTAACTGATTTGCTTAAAAAAGACAAGCGGTGGACTGGGGACGGCCCATGCTGTGCCAGGGCCGCGTAATGCGCCGCTGTGCCATAGCCTTTATGCTTATCCAGGCTGTAATCTGGATACTTCTTGGCCAAATTGAGCATCCACCGATCTCGGATCACTTTTGCCGTAATAGAGGCCAGTGATATCACCACCTCACTCTGATCACCTCTGATTATTGTCTTCTGACTCTGATACTCATCCGGCGCACGCAGGCCGCCATCTAACAGAACTAAGCACGAGTTGGGCGGAAGAGCCAGTTTCTCCAGACCTTCGGCAATCCCGCGCCGGATCGCCGTGCTGATCCCCTGCTTGTCTATCACTCTCTCACTCACTAATGTAACGGCAAAAAATAATTTTTTATTTCCCCGTTCTGCTTCTAGTCTCTTAAACCATTTTTCTCTCCCCTTTTCTGTCAGCTTTTTAGAATCACGCACGCCGGAGAAATACTCAGCCGGCTCAGGAATTAGCGCCAAATCCAGCGCCACCACACCCACGGCCACCGGCCCGGCGATTGGTCCCCGGCCAGCCTCGTCTATGCCCAGCAAGTAACGCGGATTCTTAGCAATAATACGCTGATTTTAGCATATACAAAAAGTTAAAAAAATAAAAAACAAACCCGCCCTGGACAATATCCAGAACGGGTTTGAGTGAAAAAGCTGGTAAGAAAGAGCGGGAACTCAGTAAGACCCAGTCACTTTCTTGTTAGCGCAACGAGATGTTTTGGTGTTGCCAGCGGCATCAGTGTACTCGCAGACTACATCATTGATGCAGTCCGTGTCGGGATCGGCGCAGACATTCTCGCTCCCCTTGCAGATGCACTTCACCTGAGGTGCCAGCGTAACAATGACTATCTCTTCTTTGTCAGAATCAGAGGTCTGGCCACCAGTGCCAACACCACCGCCGCTAGACGCAGCGTTGATTTGCCCGTGCCAAAAGCTGACCTCTTCCTGATACACCAAACGCAAGTGGACAATGTCGCCGACAATGTCCACCGCAACTTGCGTGCCATCCCGAGCCATGGCTGCGGGACGGCCCTGAGTGTCGGTGTAGTAAGAGAGTGGCACCATCTCGTTCTCGCGCCACAGCTCCAGCAATCTCGATTTCTCACTCCAGATCAGGGTGCCGAACTGACCATTACCCAGCACAGTGCTTGGCAAAGTTTGCAACTCAACCAAAACCTGTTCGGCGTGATGAGTCAGCGTCTCCGCCTCCCAATCCGCCCGAGCCAGCAAACTGCGCTGGTAACTGGCGAGGACATCAAGTGCCGGATCAGATGCTGGCGTTTTAGCCAAAACCGAATCCGAAAACGCACAAACCAACAGACAAGACACACAACAGAGAATCACTTTCCTCACGATCAGTCTCCTTCTTTTTTTAGAACCGGATCAATCCTGCCCGAGCGCCACGCGGCGCTCTCTCTGGGCCTGATCTTCATCCAATTGTTCCCACTTGTCTCTCTCTACCAACTTGAGCAACTCGGACGGCGGATCAAAATCCCAACCATTCTCGAGTTGCTCGAAGCTGAAATTAGAGTAATTGAAGATCCGCAAGCGATGCCTGGACCTACTCTTTGCATTAAGATAGTCGTTGACCAGCACTCGACGCAAGACTAGTCCTTGGCGATTGAAATACAGCACATGCCATTGGGTGTCAGCGCCACTGCTGTCCAGATCGGGTAAGACAATAGCTTGCATGACTTGCTCCAGACCACTGCCCAAGCGAGACACGTTAATCAAGTTAGACAAGGCCACCAAGCGGCCACGCTGGCTACCAGCAATCATCCGCTGCCAGGTAGTGATCATCCAGGGCTCCTCGCCCACCCACGGACGCACGAACTTGGCCATGTCGCAAATGTATTCTTGCTCCACGCCAGTAAAGAGATGAGCCCGCGCAGTGTCCTGCCTAATGTGGGCAACTTGACCAGGCAAGCCGTTCCACGGGTACTTGAACTCTTGCAGAAAAGAACCAAACGAGTCCTGACCGAGGTAAAAACGCCAGAGCGGCTGGTAAGATTTTCCAGAACTGGCATGCACTTCTGAAATTACACTTCCTCGTTGGGAGTGTACCCGCGCGCGGATCATTCCTTTGCGCCAAGCCTCCTTACCATTACTGTCATAATCAGCCGCAACGTCAGTAACCGTGAAGCCAAGTGCCGGCAAGCTCTCGTAATACGCCAGCATCTTCCGAGAGAGCTCCAGCGCCCCCTCATGCTGGGCGCTCTGCTCAGCGGCAGTTGCAGAACTGACTCGCTCGAGCAAGCTCCGTACAGCCAGATACTCGCTCGCATCCGGTACCGGCTGGCTTGTGGCCACCGGGCTCGGTGATTCCACAGCCAGCACAGCACCCAAAACCAACACACATTGCCACATCACACACCTTCCTTTCTCTTCTGTTTTCTCGTCCCTTTTTACCAGTAATTCTTCACTCACTATTATGATGACAACGAGCCATCGACTACTCTCAGCATAGTACCACGAGCAAACCTGTCAATCTAGACTTGTGGTATAATAATGTGTTGTAATTTTAGACTGCCAAAAACACCCGGATTTGCTATAATCTCGCCATGTCAGTCTCTCCCGAACAGCAATCTTTTGTCCATCTCCACGTCCACTCGCATTATTCCCTGCTAGACGGCTTATCAAAAATCCCCGATCTGGTAAAAAAAGCTAAAGCCCACCAGATGCCCGCGCTGGCACTCACGGATCATGGCAACTTGTATGGCGCGATTGACTTCTATAAAGAGTGTGTGGGCGCCGGCATCAAGCCGATTATTGGCGTGGAAGCTTATATTGCAAATCGCTCTAGATTAGATAAAGAGCCAAATATAGACAACAAACGCTATCATCTCACTCTGTTAGCAAAAAATCTGACGGGTTACAAAAACTTGTTAAAGCTAGTAACACTCTCGCACACTGAGGGTTATTACTATAAGCCCCGGATGGACAAAGAAAGCTTGAGAAGATACCACGAGGGATTGATCTGTCTCTCTGGTTGTCTGGGATCAGAATTATCTAAGGCCGTTTGGAATAAGAATCTGGACGAGGCGAGGAAGATTGCTCGCGAGTATCAGCAAATTTTTGGGCCGGAAAATTATTATATTGAGATCATGCATCACCCCAAGATAGAGCGACAGGGTGAGATCAAAGCAGAGCTAGTCAAACTAGCGCGCGAGTTGCAGATCCCGATCGTGGGCACGCAAGACACGCACTATATTGAGCAAGATGATGCTGAAGCGCAGGAGACACTGGTGGCAATCCAGACTGGCGCCTTTGCTGACGAGACTAAGCGATTTACTAACAAAGACGAGGACTTCTCGTTTATCTCGCCCCAGCAAGCGCGAGGATACTTTGCAGAAGTACCGGAAGCGGTAGCAAACACGCTCAAGATCGCAGAAGCGTGCAACTTGGAGCTCACGCTGGGCAAATTTGTCTTCCCCCACTTCCCTATCCCAGCCGGCGAGACGGAAGACACGCTCTTAAAGCAGCTAGCTGAGGCTGGCATGGAGCGCAAAAATCTAGCTACAGATGCAGAGACCAGGAAGAGACTAGATTATGAGTTAGAGATTATTAAACTGAAAGGCTACGCTTCTTACTTTTTAGTCGTGGAAGACTTGATCAGGTATGCGCGAGAGAGGGGCATTTACTACAATATCCGCGGCTCGGTGGCCGGCTCTATGACTACTTATCTCTTAGATATCACCAGCGTTAATCCACTCACGTATCAGATCCCGTTTGAAAGATTTTTAAATCCAGAGAGACCCAGCGCGCCGGATATTGATATGGACTTTGCAGACAATAGACGCGATGAGATCATCAATTATGCACGAGAGAAGTATGGCGCAGATAAAGTGGCACAGATCGGCACTTTTGGCTCTATGTTGGCTAGAGGCGCCGTGCGCGACGTGGCCCGCGCGCTGGGCTATCCGTATGGTACAGGCGATCAAATTTCTAAACTTATCCCCATGGGCTCGCAAGGCTTCCCGATGACGATAGAACGCGCGCTCAAGATCACGCCGGAGCTGAAAACGCTCTACGAGAGCAATGCTGATACTAAAAAAATCATAGATTTAGCGCAAAAGATAGAAGGCGGCGCGCGGCATATCTCTGTCCACGCGGCGGGCGTGGTGATTGCGCCGGATAACTTGCAAGAATATACGCCACTACAATATGACCCCAAGGGCGAGACACTGATCACGCAGTATGACATGTATGCAGTGGGAGAAGACGGCGTGGGACTGACCAAATTTGACTTCCTGGGCATCAGGAACTTGTCTATCTTGGCCACAGCAGTGGAACTAGTAGAGATTATCCATGGCGAGAAGGTGAACCTAGAAGAAATAAAACTGGATGATCGGAAGACCTTCCAGATGCTTGCCCAAGGCGAGACGATTGGTTTATTCCAGTTAAACGGATCCGGCATGACAAAATGGCTGAAAGAGCTCAAGCCGACCACAATTGATGATATTAACGCGATGGTGGCGCTGTATCGCCCCGGACCGATGCAATTTATCCCAGATTATATTGCGCGGAAACATAATCCTAAATTGATTAAATATCCCGATCCGGCGATTGAAAAAATATTAAAAGCGACTTACGGCGTGCTGGTCTACCAAGATGATTTGCTCATCATGGCCCACGACCTGGCTGGCTATAGCTGGGGTGAGGTGGATAAATTCCGGAAAGCCGTGGGTAAAAAGATCCCTGCTGAGATGGCCGCGCAGAAAGAGAAATTTATCCAAGGTTGCATGAAGCACTCTGGTTGGACAGAGAAGCGCGCTACGGAAATCTGGACCTGGATTGAGCCCTTTGCCGCTTACGGCTTTAACAAAGCGCACTCGGTCTCCTACGGCCGCGTGGCTTACCAAACGGCATATATGAAAGCGAATTATCCGGCAGAATATATGACCGCTGTGCTCACAGCTGAATCGGGAAATATTGAGACCATCTCTGAGGCGATCAAAGAGTGCCAACGGATGAGGCTCCCCGTGCTACCGCCGGACGTGAACGAGAGTTATGGCGACTTTACTGTGGTAAAAAATCAGCACAAGATCAGATTTGGCTTAGTAACAATCAAGAACTTGGGCACAGAGATCGCGCGAGCGATTGTGGAGGAACGCAAGCAGAACGGCGCTTACAGCTCTATCGCCAACTTCCTAGAACGCGTGAAGCATAAAAATTTAAATAAAAAATCGCTGGAGGCGCTGATCAAAGCCGGCGCGCTGGATAGCTTGGGCGAGGAGCGCGGCAGATTGCTCGCCAATATTGATCAACTAACCAGCTATCACCAGAGCAACCTGCACGGCGGCGAGGGTCAGGACTCATTGTGGGGCCAGATGAGCGACCAATCCAGCGTCCCCCAGCTCACTCTGCGCGAGGCGCCACCAGCTCTCACTCCGGAGAAACTGGGGTGGGAAAAGGAACTGCTGGGCCTCTACGTCTCCGGCCATCCGCTGGATGCTTATGCGGATAAGTTTAAGGACAATCCGAACACCATCCAGCGCGCGCGCGAGCAGGCCGACGGCTCGGCGGTGATTGCGGGCGGGATTATAGAAGAGGTCAAACCGATCATGACCAAAAAGGGCGAGCAGATGGCGTTTATCAAGCTGGCTGACTATAGCGGCACTATTGAGTGTGTGGTCTTCTCCCGCGTCTATGTGCAGTTTAAAGAATTACTGGTTGCAGATAAGTGCGTGGCAATCAAAGGCAAACTGAGCATGCGCAACGGCGAGCCAAGCGTAGTAATCGACAGTATAAAAGAACTGGCATAAAAAAGCGCCGGTGTACACCGGCGCTCAGGGAACAGTACGCGAGATCAACAAAACTAAGCGCTCCCACAACCACAAATAGAACAGTTGCCGGCGTGGTCGGCGATTAGTTGGGTAATCTCCTCATCCCTATACACCTCCCCAGCAACAGGAGCAGGAGAAAGCTGTCCAACGTCGCCGAGCGACTTCTCAAGATCTGGTTGACCTGCCGGCAAACGCCACTGACCAGTCCAGAAGAAGTTGATCACTCTCGCCAAAAAGGAACCTAAATCAAACCGAGCCATTAGCCACCTCCAATCCAAAGGAGAAAAGGGTAACGATGAACCAAAAGAACGCCAAACTCATTGTAGCAAAACGGTAAAAATATGTTAATATTGGCAAAATATGGAAGAACGAGATCACAAGAAGCTCGGGCCGCAACTTGGCTTATTTTATATTGATCCGGAGGTGGGCAAGGGCCTGCCAATGTACTTGCCAAAGGGCGCGATTGTGAAGCGTGAGCTGGAGAACTTTATCATCCGCGAGGAGCAGAAGCGCGGCTACCAGCACGTGCAGACGCCAGACTTGGCTAGGCTGGAATTATATAAAAAGTCCGGACATTATCCGTATTACAAAGATAGTCAGTATGCGCCAATAAAAGTAGACGAGGATGAATTCCTGCTCCGGCCCATGACCTGTCCGCACCACTTCCAGATGTACCTGCGCGAGCCGCACTCTTATCGCGAGCTACCCATGCGCATCGCGGAACTATCCCAGCTTTATCGTTATGAGCAGAGCGGTGAGCTGATGGGCCTGATCCGCACGCGCAGCTTCTGCCTCGCAGACGCGCACATCATCTGCGCCAGCGAGGAGCAGGCGATGCAAGAGATCTCTGGCGCGCTAGACTTGATTGAACACGCCAACGGCGTGCTGGGTCTCAAGTTGGGCACAGATTATCGCTATAGACTATCTCTCGGTGATCGTGCTAATGCGGAAAAATACTTTAAGAATGACGAAGCTTGGGAAAAGGGTGAGGATCTCCTGCGCGCGCTGATGCAGAAGCGTGGAGTAGAGTTTGAGGAGGCTAAAGGCGAAGCCGCTTTCTATGGGCCCAAGATTGACGTGCAGATGAAGAACGTGAACGGTAAGGAAGATACGGCCTTCACTGTCCAGTACGACTTCTGCATGCCTGAGCGCTTTGACCTCACTTACATCGGCGAGGACGGCAAGCCTCACCGCGCGTTTGTGGTCCACCGCTCGTCTATTGGCTCGGTGGGACGCACAATCGCTTTTTTGATAGAAAAATACGCTGGAGCTTTCCCCGTGTGGCTCGCGCCAGTGCAAGCTGTGATCTTGGCAATCAGCGAGAAGCATCACGAATATGCCAAGCAAGTTCACGCCGAGCTCATAAGTGCTAATGTGAGAACCGAGCTGGATCTTGATAACGAGAGCTTGGGAAAGAAGATCAGGAATCATAAAGCGCAAAAGGTGCCTTATCTCATCATCATCGGCGATGAAGAGGTGAAAAATAATAAACTGACCATAGAGCTGCGCGACGAAGAGGATGGTAAAACTAAACTAGAAAACGTGAGTGTGGCAGAAATGGTGCAAAAAGTGCGAGGAGCTTACCCGGCTTAGTCCCCTCTTGACAATAATTACCGTCCGAGTATAATGGCTAGACAGCTCGCTCCGATGCTAGCCGTGGCGACCAGGGACTCATAATCCCAGGAAAAACGGAAGAGTGTCGTGATCGCTAGAGCTGGGTGGTGGGTACGCTTTCGGTACCCACCACTTTTTTATTGCTTGAAGAAAAGCGGTTTTAGGCTATAATGATGCACAGGTTAGGACATTACGGAGGACGAGAAAAAGAAAGGACGGTGAATCGTGACCAAACAGCAAACTCGCCGGCAGATACACATGGAGATCATGGCCCGCTTCAGAGCAGATCTCAAAAAGCGGCAGGAGAGAATGGACGCTGATCCTGTCTATCGCGCTGAACAAGAACTAAAAGAAAGAAGAAATCAGGCGGAGAGGGATGAGCGTAGATTGAGTTATCTGGAGCGTGTGTCAGGAGAACAAAACGCCTTTCTTCGCTCTTTCCGCAAGGAGCATGGGGACATGCGTTTCCGTGGTTAGCCAGATAGACTGGACCAAAAACAGCCCACAAGTGGGCTGTTTTTATACGTCTAAATTTGCCATCTTGGCGTGGGTCTGGATGAAGATCTTGCGCGGCTCTACCTCATTACCCATCAGCACGGTGAAGATCTTGTCGGCCTCCACCGCCTCCGCAATAGTCACTTGCTTTAGGATTCTCTTTTCTGGATCCATCGTTGTCTCCCAGAGCTCTTCCGGATTCATCTCACCCAGACCCTTATAGCGCTGGATGGAGATCTTCTTACCCTTTTTGCTAGCCACTTCTTCTGCTTCTTCACCCTCATCTTCTGCTAACGCTTCCCCTTCCTCACTTTCAATCTCCCCGCCAAGTCTTTTAATTACTTTTGCCTTTTCCTCATCAGTGTAAGCGTAGTGCAACTCTTTACCTTGCTTAATTTTATACAGCGGCGGCTGGGCGATGTAGATAAATCCTTGCTCTATTAGAGCTTTAAAATAGCGATAGAAGAGTGTGAGCAAGAGCGTGCGGATATGCGCGCCGTCTACATCGGCATCAGTGGCGATGATGATCTTGTGATAGCGCAATTTGCCCACGTCAAAAGTGTCGCCAATGCTCGTACCCATGGCGATGATCAGCGACTTGATCTCGGCAAAAGCGAGCATTTTGTCCAGCCGCGCGCGTTCTACATTTAAAATTTTACCCTTTAATGGCAACACAGCTTGAGTCCGTCTGTCTCTTCCCTGCTTGCCACTGCCGCCAGCCGAGTCGCCCTCTACAATAAACAACTCGGCCTCCTCAGCGTCTTTAGTCTGGCAATCGGCCAGCTTGCCAGGCAGGGTCATGCCCTCCAGCGCGCCTTTTCTCAAAATACTGTCTTTAGCCGCCTTGGCCGCTTTGCGCGCTTTCAACGCCAGCGTCACTTTGCCAATAATCGCCCGGGCATCTTCCGGATTCTCTTCTAAGAACAGCTGGAGGGATTCGTTGAAGACGCTCTCCACCGCACCGCGCACTTCTACGTTACCCAATTTTGCCTTAGTCTGACCCTCAAATTGCGGATTGCGTAATTTGACAGAAATAACTGCCGTGAGACCCTCGCGCACGTCCTCACCGGTAAAATTATCATCTTTGTCTTTAATCAAGCCGCTCTTGCGGCCATAGTCATTGAGCGTGCGCGTTAGAGCCGTGCGGAAGCCGGTTAAGTGCATACCGCCCTCTGGAGTGACGATATTATTGGCGTAGGTGATCTCACGGGAAGTGATATCGTCAACATACTGGAACGCGATCTCAATCTGCGTGCCGTCTCGTTCTTTCTCAGTATAAAAAATATTCTTGTGCAAAGGCGTCTCGTCTTGGTGATAGAACGCGATCAAGCTCAAGAGTCCGCCCTCAAAATAGAAGGTCTGACTGGGCAACTCTAGGCCCAAATCTTTGAGATACAGGACGCTGTCTTCGTCTATCTTTTTCTCATAAGTGCGGGCGTCTATCACGCGCACGCGCAGCTTTTTCACCAAATAAGCCTGACCGCGGGTATAATTAATAATCCAGTTCCAATCGTATTCTAGAGTTGAGAAGATCTGCGCGTCCGGTTTAAAAGTGACAACTGTGCCATGTTGATCAGAACTGCCCAATTTCTTTACATTCGCTTTTTTTACTCCCCTGGCATATTCCTGATAATACTGCCCGCCATCGCGGCGCACCATTACTTTAGTCCACTCACTGAGCGCGTTGACTACAGAGGCGCCCACGCCGTGCAAGCCGCCGGAGATATTATAACCGCCGCCCTCAAACTTGCCGCCAGCGTGCAGAGTAGTCATCACAGTCTCTAGTGCCGAGACGCCTGTCTTCTTGTGTGTGGCCACCGGGATACCGGCGCCGTTATCGGCTACGCGCACCACGTCGCCAGGCAGGAGCACCACTTCAATCTCATCACAAGAGCCGTTCATCGCCTCATCGCGCGAGTTATCAAAGATCTCCCGCAACATGTGGTGCAGGCCATCCGGCCCGGTGGAGCCAATATACATGCCCGGGCGCTTGCGCACCGGCTCTAATCCCTCCAGAACAACAATATCTTCAGCGTCGTACTTGCGCTGTTTGGCGTCTTGTTTAGGCATTTTTAACTCAAAACTTAAGCTTAATTCTAGCATATTTCTAGAGAGAAAGCACGGCGAGATTTATCCCCAAAAACTTGACATGGTTGGTTATATAATATAATTTATTGATAGACCAGGTACTTGAAATCAGGAAATAGAGAACAAGTAAAAAAGAAAAAGAAAGGAGCGTGGATCGTGAACTACGCATTAGTAGTCTCGGACGGACAGAAGAATCTGGACACCTATATCGGCCGTTGCCTGATGGCCGCCCAATTGCTGGCGCGGAAGGAGGTGGGTGCCATCATCCTGGCCTCGAGGGAAGAGTTCCGCGTTGCCTTTCTATACCTCTGTATGAATGGTGTCCAAACAAATGACATCATCACTCTGCCCCTCTGCGACACACCTCAAGAAGAGTTTGATTTGGGATATGTACTCATCAAGAGACTGGCGCCGGGCGGTAGTCTCCATCTCATCACCCGCGCTTCGCCCAACGCGCCACCGCCTGGACTGGCGCAGAGGATCGCGCGGATCAAGCGGCGGGGACGCAAGAAACACCGCGGGCATGTAGTTTGAGTGATACGGAGCTGAGATCAGGCGAGCAGGAGAACCCTGCTCGCTTTTTTTATTCTAGATTTATTCTGGGAATATGCTAGATTTAGGCAGATCATGGAATACATTATCAGCACAGAGCAAGAAAGCGCGCTCAAGAAGTCTCTGGAAATGCGGCAAGATACAGAATCCGCGCGCATGCGGCGCTATCTCGCCATGCCCGACTTATCCCGCACGCCAGATAGCCCTCTCCACGAGATCGTGGCGCGCACATTGCGAGTGAAAAGTTTAGAAAATTTTGACACTATCAAAATTCCAGAAATTATCCCGGCGAATATTCTGTTTGATTTATTCAATATGCCGGAGGGCCATCCGGCGCGGAGCAGGTCTGATACTTATTACGTTGACGAGCAAAACGTGCTGAGGACGCATGATACCGTGTTCTGGTACTACTATCTCCAACAGCCGGAGATACAAGAGAAAATTAAGAACAACGAGAGCTTTGGCGCTATCTGCTACGGCAAAGTATACCGGAAAGACGAAATAGACCGGCGACACATGAACGTCTTCCACCAGATGGGCGGTCTTTACCTCGCGCCGGATGCCGGCCCAGAGCAAGTTACGCCGGAAGATCTTAAAAAAGTCTTATCAGAGATTGCGAGAAGTATTTTTGGTGAGAAAGTGGAGTTCAGATTCTATGATCACAATTTCCCCTACACTGATCCGAGCTTTGAGATGGAAGCTTTCATCAATAATCAATGGGTAGAAATGTTGGGTTCCGGCATGCCGCGGAAGAGCGTGCTGGAGAACTTTGGCCTGACTGGCTACCACGGCTGGGCCTTCGGCTTTGGCCTAGAGAGATTAGCAATTGCGAGCATGGAGTTGCCCGACATCCGCCTGCTCTGGAGCGACGATGAACGCGTGAAAAAGCAACTGCACTTGGGTCAGAAATATAAAGAAGTTTCCAAATATCCGGCCATCACGCGCGATATATCGTTTATTGTTTCTAACACCTTCTCACCCAATGATTATTTTGACCTGATCAGAGAAATCGGCGGAGATCTAATAGAAGAAGTGACTCTGCTAGATAAATTTGAAAACGCCGCCAAGTTTGGCGCAGATAAAACGAGCTACACTTATCGGATCATCTACAGATCAACAGAAAAGACACTAGAAACGAGCGAAATAGAGCCAATCCAGAATAAAATCTTAGAAGAAACCGAGAAGCAGTTTAACGCTGAAATTCGCTAGCTTCTTAGCCCTCCGCCAGCTGGCGGATCAGGGGTATTGACAAGAATAGATACATGGGTGTATAATAGGGGTTGATAGCTCATTAACAAGAACCGTGCGGTTCTGGAGCAGATATTGGTGGTCAAGAGAAAAGGAGAAAAATCATGACCAATCAGAGTCAGAAGTCCGGCGTGGTTAGCGGCCTGGGTGCCATGATTGGCGCGTTCCTAGGCCTCGCCTTGTGTTTCCATCTTGGCTGGGACGCGTGGGGGCTGGTAGCAACCATCCTCCCCTGTTCTGTTGCCGGCTGGATTGCAGTTGACTGGCGCGGCTTCCTCGCCGCCGGGCGGCAAGCCTGGCAGACAGTACATACCCGCTTGCCAACATTCTGGAGGTGGTGGAAAAAGCACGTAACAGACGCTGGTGAGACTCCCGCCTTACAACTCTCATTTGTGTGGTTCTTGGTAGCCGTAGTATGGGTCGCTTTACCCCTGCTCCAGCTCGAGGAAAAACCACCTGTGGCGATTAATGGGGCTATAGTCCTTGTCGCTTTTTTGATCGGCCTTATATGGGCGTCAATAGTTCAGATACTACTAACCATTGGGATGGGAAAAGATGGAGTTAAAGATGGAGTACAACGACAGCAATACAACAGTAGACAATTGAGGCGCTGGAATCCACTTTGCGCACCGTTCACTCTGCTGGGACTCCTCTTGCCTCTGATGGGTAAAGGAATACAGAAGATGCCGGACGCGGGAGTTTGGGTTGCCGTAAAATTGGCCAGAGTAGCAAATTGGTGCCTCTGGACCAGTGTTGATCTGACTCGGCGCACCTATCTCTACGCCAACTCTGACATCCGGCGGATTGCCTTCTCTAGCATTGCGCTGGGGATGGTGGTCGGCTTCGGTATCGGCTACTGGCTGGAGCAGGTACTCCTGGGCACAGTGGTGGCCGGCGCAGTGGGCTATGGCCTCGGCATCCTCCAGCACCAGTTCATCTACCAGAACCTGGCGCGAAGAGGACTGATTACGATTCGCTAGCGCTGTATCACACGGTTCCAAACAAAAACCCTGCAACGTTTAGTTGCAGGGTTTTTTCTATCCATGACAATCAGAATCGGTTGAAGATCCACGCAAAGTTTCTGCCAAATCACTTGGATATGCGGTAACCATAATCTCATGCCTAGCATGATAATAGATTGTTTCCCTACAGTGAGTACACGCCTTTTGGAATCCAGTAATCTCACCACAAACAACATGTATCCCGTCAGAAACATGGTGATTATTTTTACCACAATGTGGACACTTGCAGTTGTAATGATCGCCACGCGTTTCAGTCTTGGCCATTCTGATCTCCTTGGTAACATGACAAAGATCCAATCCCAGAGCCGCCTGTCAGACTCGAACTGACGACCACCCGTTTACAAAACGGGAGCTCTACCAACTGAGCTAAGGCGGCTAACTATCTCTAACTATAACAGAACTACTTCTTGCCCGCAGAGAGATCGCTGAGGAAGAGCGAGACGGAGCCGCGCTTACCCACCACGCCCTTGCCGTGCACACTCTCAATGAGCCGCGAGAACTTGCGCTCGGCCAAGATGGAAATGATCTTGAAGACGCGCGTGCACCAGCGCATCACAACGAGGAAGTAGAAGTAGAGATGGTGCGCCAGATGCTTAAAGAAGAGCCGTGAGAGATCATGGAAGCCGTCTATCTTATCCTGCAAGGTAACCCAGATCTCAGGGTGCGCCAGGCCATCCACTTTGCCAGCAGAGAGCCGACCAAGCTGGTAAGCCACCAAGGCCGCGCCGCCCAGCAAGGCCAAGACTAACAAGATTAAAGGACCAACAATAAGTTGTGACATAATTTTAAGACTATTGCCCCACGGCTAGTCGCACAAAGCGCACCACCTCAATGCGCTCGCCAAACTTCTGCACCTGAGCCTTGATCACATCCGCCACAGTCTGACCCGGCTCCTTAATGAACGGCTGTTCCAAGAGTGTCGGGACATCAGCAGGCTCAAAGGCCGCCACATGCATGGCCAAGTTGCTGGCTAACTGCACAAATTGCTCATTCTTGGCTACAAAGTCCGTCTCAGAGGCAAGCTCTAGCAGTGTGCCGATACTGCCACCAGTGTGGATATACTGCGCAATGATGCCCGCGCCCAGGGTGCGGCTAGACTTCTTGGCCGCCACGGCTCCACCCGCGGCCATGAGCGCCGCCCGGGCCGCATCTAGGTCGCCGCCGGCGCTCTCCAGCGCCTGCTTGCAGGCCGCCACCGAGACGCCAGTCTCCTCTCGCAAAGCCTTGATCTGTTCAACGCTGGTAGGCATTGTTTGGATTTTTTAATTAACTCTTCTTCTCTGCCTCCGTGACTGCCGGAGTGCTGGCAGCCTTGAGCGCTGCCATCTGGCCGGCGCGATAAGCCGCTGTAATTTTATCAAGGAAAAATTGGATACTCTTCACGCTCGCATCATTCCCCACCACCGGGTAAGCAATGCCGGCCAGGTCGCAATCCGAGCCAGCCAGCGCCACCACTGGGATCTTGACCCTGATGGCCTCAGCCACCACTATAGCCTCCTGGCGTGGGTCAATCACCACCACCGCGGCAGGCAACTTCTGCATCCCCGAGAGACTCAGGAGGTAGCGCTCTAGACGAGCGATTTCTTTATCAAAGAGCGCGCGCTCTTTCTTAGTATAAATAGAGAGCTCGCCTTTCTCTTTCTTCTCTTTCAAGTCGTGGAGTCGGGCAATGCGCGAGCTGATCTGAGGCCAGTTGGTGAAGGTGCCACCCAGCCAGCGTGAGGCCACATAGGGCAAGCCCAAGGCTTCAGCCGCACGGGTGATGAGATTGACTGCCTCGTTCTTGTTCCCTACCAGCACAATTTCCTTACCTTCAGTAGCTAGACTGGATACAAAATCACAAGCCCGCGCAAGCTGAGCAGCCGTCTGCTCTAGGTCAATTACTGCCTGACGGTTTTTAAAGCCGTAGATAAACGACTTCACCGAGGGGTGATTGCGCGAGCGGGAGTAGCCGAGGTGGAGTCCCGCCTCGGCTAGCTCGTTGATAACCGCCTCATTGCTTAGTTTTTCTTTAATCATCTTAATTATACAGAGCGGAAGCAGTATAGCAGAATCAGAGCCAGACGGCAATCCCGGCTAGATTGGGTTAACCGTGGCCACACGGTAATCAAAGAGGAAGGAGACCTGGGCATGCTCATCCCCTATAGTTACCTCATAGGGGTTATTATCGCTAATTGCCTGCACCGGCCGGTCAATCTTGATGTGGAACCGAGCCTGATCGCCTCCACGCATAGAGATAGCGCCCGTGTCTAGACAATCAGAGAAGCTGGCCCCGGGGCTAATAGTATCGCGCGACCAGTAGCAAGTGGGCAACTTTTGATTACCCGTGCCGGCCAAGATACCGCCGCTTGCGAAGTCGTGAATCAGACTCTTGCCGCTCACTAGCGACTTGACCTCCAGTACCCGCGCACCCAGAGGTGCATCGGTAGCGATGGAAGTGGCTTGAGCTTGGACTGTGATACCGCTAGAGATAGCTGGGGACGTAAGCGGCTGGCTGGCAATGCTAATATTGTTCTGATTATTAAGCGTGCCCAGTGTGGGGTAAGTGATAGTAGGAGGGATGATCACCGACAACGCCGCCTGGCAAGTGGTATCTCGCGGCACGGGCGAGGAGCTATCGGTAAGCATCAAGCTACCAGTATAACCACCGGCCCCCGCCGGCACAGACACGGCAATAGTAGAACCAGAACCAGTCTGCACCACTTCACCCTCCGGATCACGCACGGTCCATTGGTAGTTATATGGCGCGGTCCCGCCTGTCACACTGGCGCTCCAAGTGGCTACCCCGGCATTGAGATTGACCGAGCACACCGCTGAGAGACCGCCCAAGCGCACCAGCTCCCAATCCATCCAACCCAAAACATCATCCCCCCAGGCATAACCACGGAAGTGGTCTGGCATGCCAGGCAGGCCAGCTACTCGCACCACGCCGTAATTATTGCCAGCCAGCTTGATCCAGCCGTCCCAGCCACTGATGCCGCTCTGGTGCGGCGCCAGGGCCCTGGCCCAGCCGGTAACTTGCCCGGTGCTGGGATCCAGTTTGGCGGCGTGATTGGGAGAAGCGGGGAAAGTGCCACTGGGTGCAAAATTGATCCAACCGATATTGCTACTCCAAGCGTAGCCGGAGAAGAAGCCTGAAGGGTAAATAGTAACGCCATAGTTATTACCCCGGAAGTTGATCCAGCCGATATTGCTACTCCAAGCGTAGCCGGAGAGAGTGGTCTCCCCTTCTGTCTGCCCCTGCACGCTTGGTGCTTGCAGAGAGAAGAGAGAAGAGACCACCATGCCGAGCACCAGCACCAAACCAGCAAACTGTGGCAGATATTTAGTCTTGGACATAAAATTATTTTAACACATTTAATTTAATTAGATTAAATCGGCGTTACACTGCCCACAGCATAATCAAAGAGGAAAGATTTTGTTTTGGGCCCGCAAGTCATCCCCTCTGGGCAAGAGGTGGGCGTCCCTCTCACAGTAATCTGGTAGGGGTTATAGAGGTTGAGTGAGTGAGGAGGATTACTGCCCACGCGGATATTGAAGATCGCTTCCTCTCCCGGTGCCAGCGTGAGACTGATGTCGTCATTGCAAGTCTTGAACTCTGATGACGGTGTAGAAGAAGTTACCGGATTACTTTCCAGTGCCAAGCGGCAACCCACAGAACCGGCCAGACTGCCACCAAGCAAGACAGCCGGGCTGGGGACTGAGGTAGCATTCTCAAGCACCACCTCCAGATCACCATCCTCTGCTGTGCCGTTATTAGGGAAGCTGACCGTGGAAGAGATTGCCGGGGAAGCAAGCGGCTGGCTGGTAATCCGGATAACCGGAACGTCAGGGTCACCCAGATCACCAGGCGTGCCCTCGCTGGGCGGGATGCAGGTGACAGTCTTGGTAAGACTGCAATAAGCCGATACGCCATTACTGTTAGTAACAGTGAAATTGGCTTGTTTTTCCAATCCGTTATCGGCTGGACACTGGTAGAGAGCCTGCGGAGGCTCGTAGGAGGCAGAATTAGCTCTAGCAGAACCGACACCAACACCATCTATGTCCCACTCATAAGTGTGCTGAGCAACACAGGTACTCAACGGATCACCAGGGCAAGGGAAGGTGGGCACGCCAGTAGCATCTACTCTCCAAGTGGCATAGTGGCTGGTGCCGTCGGTATCGCTCTGGAAAGTCAGTTGATTGGGATTAACCGAGCAGGTGGCACCAAGACCACCAAAGCGGACACAGTAAGAGGGCGTCTGGGTAGAGCACCACTTGATCCAACCTATCACATCACCACCCCAACTATAGGCGGTGGTGGCGAACTTGGTGGGAGCCACGCCGCTATCCACCAAGCTGGTATAATTATCGCCGCCCATCCGGATCCAGCCATCCCAGCCGCCGCGTTGCGAGTCTGGCTTGAGGGATCCAGCACAACCGCTGGCGAATACGGCGCAGGCTCGTGCCCAACCAGTGAATTGGCCGGTGGCTACGCTCAAACGGGCGCCGTAGTCGGAATCACCAACCGGAGGAGCCAACTCCCCGGTGGCCAGCAAATTGGCGATATTTTTATCAAATTTGATCCAACCGATATTGCTACTCCAAGCGTAGCCGGGACCATCGCCAGCCTGATTGCCAAGAGAGCGCGTCTGCGAACCAACGGCACCAGTTGGCGCGCCAAGATAAACTCCGTTAGTGACCGAGTTATAGTCGCCGTTGCCGAAGCTGATCCAGCCCACACCGCCACTCCAGGCGTAACCGGAGAGCAAGAGGGGTGTGGGATCTACAATCTCAAACACCGGCGGTGGCTCATCAAAGCCGCCCCCACCACTTCCGCCACTGATGGGCGGGATACTGCCACCCTTTTGCCCCAAACTGATGTCTGGCGTGGAGATTAATAAAACAGCAAGTAGAGCAATGCCAGCCAAAAGAGCGAGGAGCGAACGCCCTGACGACAAATTCATGTTTTTATTTTAACACACAGGAGGAGAGAGGTGTGTGGATTAGTCGGTGGTGGCCTTGTTACCACTCGCCTCTCGGAGAGCAGACACTATCGGGTCCAGCTCGCCAGCAAAGATTTTCTCCAAGTTGTGCCAAGACTCCTTGATCCGGTGGTCCGTGACACGATCTTGGGCAAAGTTATAAGTGCGGATCTTCTCCGAGCGATCACCGGTACCAATCTGACTCCGGCGCTCGCTGGCAATGGCGTTAGCCGCCTGCTCGCTGGCTTGAGCTTCCAACTTGGCAGCAAGGATCTGGAGAGCTTTGTCTTTGTTCCGCGCCTGACTCCGTTCACTAGTGCTCCGCACCACCAAGCCAGATGGTTTGTGGAGTACACGCACAGCAGTCTCTACTTTGTTCACGTTCTGTCCGCCCTTGCCACCGGCGCGAGAGGTCGTGATCTCCAGATCCGCCGGACTTAGATTAATCTCAATATCTTGCCGCAAGGGCATGATCGCCACTGACGCAGTGGAAGTGTGGATCCGACCCTGCTTCTCGGTGGCTGGCACGCGTTGGATCCGATGGACTCCGGTCTCGTATTGCAAAGCCTCATAAGCTCCCTTGCCGTGGATCTCAAACGAGGCCTCTTTGTAACCGCCCAAGTCGCTCTGCGACTCGTCTAAAAGTATAAAATCCCAATTATTCCGCTCGCAGAAGCGGTGATACATCTCGGCTAGTTCGCGCGCAAAGAGCGCGCTCTCGCTACCACCAGCACCAGCACGCACCTCCAGCACCAGCGCATTAGGAGCACTGCCCTCTGACTCACGGCCCTTATTGGCGATAGCTTCTAGCTCTGTGTTCAGCGCCAGCTTTTGCGCTTCTAAATCTTTGATCTCCTCCTGGGCCAAGTCGCGCATCGCCTCGTCGGCCAGAGCGAGGCTCTCCAGCTCTCTGATTTTAGCTTCCACACGAGCAAGCTCTGCCCGCAAATAATCCATAATCTACTCGGCTTTGCCAGCTTTAGTTTTCCGCGTTTTTACTTTCTTTGCTTTGGGGGCGGCTTTGGTAGCCCGGGTCTTGAAGCGCTCCACACGGCCAGCAGTATCCAGCACCTTTTCCGTACCAGTATAAAACGGATGACAAGCACCGCAGATCTCTACCTCAATCTTCTCTAGGGTAGAGCCCACAGTAAACTTGGCGCCACAAGCGCAGACCACGGCCGCCTCGGGGAAATAATTAGGGTGAATTTCTTTTTGCATATCTTTTACGTTAAGTCCGCAAATACTAACAGAACTCTAGTTATCTTGCAAGGGGTCAATCATTGTGAGCTGGATATTAGAAGCGTGCGCTAGCACACTATCAGCATAGCCCAAGCCTAAGGTCGCCCAGTTGCCGCCAGCGTAGTAGCGGCCTGCGGCCTGCCGCTCAGCGCTATAGCTACCAGTACCAGCACCCAGCTCGGAGAGGAAGATCGCTGAGGCCATAAAGGCATCTTCCGGATCCCAGGGATTAGCTACCGTTTTACCCAGATTCTTGGCTACTTTTTCCTCATACATTACCCAAGTAGATGGAATAAACTGCGAGGGTCCCATCGCACCGCCATAACCCACGCTCTGCGGGCAAGAGACCACTTGGTTGAAAGGATCAAAGCCGAGCTTGGCCGCCACGCGGAGGAACGGCGGCACATCACGATCCGGCTTCATCACGTTGGGGAAGGCACGACCCGTGTTCTTGCCTATACCAGCCCCGGTGTTCACGTTTTTTAATAGACACTGGCCAACATTAGCACCCAAGTCAGACTCCTGCTTGAGTATGGCGAGTAGGAAAGCAGGCCGCACACCCGTCTTCTTACTCGCCGCTGTGGCATATTCTAGAGCCTTGCCAAAGGGGATCGCCGCCGTGTCTCGGAGAGCGAAGAGCGCTGCTCTGATCTGTGCCGCCCGCCGTTGGCGTTCCTCCAGAATCTTCTGGTACGCCTTTTCTTCATCTTTCTTGATCGCTAATAATGCTTGCTTATCTGCTTCTCGCTTCTCAACCAACTTCTTCTCCTGTTCAATTGCCATCTGAGCGTCTAACTCAGCGTCTTTCTTCTTAGCCAACTGGACCTGCTCTTCTCTGGCCTCAGCCTGATCGGCACGCATTTCATCAAAGGCCAGCTTGAGCGCCCCCTCAATGGCAATTGCATCATCCACGTCAGCAAAGACTTCCGTTAAACCACGGTTATCCAGTACCACCTCCACTAGTGAGAGCTCCTGTGTATCGCGCACCTGCCGCAAGAGCTCGGCCAGAGAGGCCTGCTGTTGAGTGATCTTGGCCGAGAGTGTCTTGATTTTACCCTCTCGGGCGGCGATATCAGCATCCAGGCGCTGGATCGCCACTCGCTTGGCGTTGATACCAGCCTGCGACTTGGCAATCTGGCTCTTGAGCAATTCCACCTCGCCAGCCACAGTGGCCGTATCGCGCTGTTTAGCCTTGAGTAATTCTACTTGTTTAGCAATCTCTCGCTCTTCCTCCTCCAGCTCAGCCTGCAACTGCGCCCGGCGCGCATCCACCTCCGCCGTTGTCTGCGCGCGCGAGATCTGAGAGGTCTCTAGCCAGGCACCGGAAAATAACAAACCAAGAGACAAGAAAAGAACCAGAGCTAGTCTTTTAATCCACATCACTGCTAAATAATAGCAAACTTAAGCCTCAGAGTCAGCACCAGCCTCGCTTGCCGCCTCCTCGTCCTTACCCTTCTTCTCCACCTCAATACTAGAGAGATCAACTGGAGCCTCATCCACCGGTTCGTCCTTGGCCACACTGATCGCCGCCACCACATCTTCAAGACCATTTAGAACTTTCACATCTTTGGGGACAACAAGATCACTTACTAAAATCTGACTGTCTAGAGTGGCTAATTTAGAAATATCTACGGCAATCTCGTGCGGGATATCCATAGGGAGCACCTCAATGTGGAGCTCGTGCAAGACTTTAACTAAAATACCGCCAAGATCCTTCACCGCCGGAGAGACGCCGGCAAAGACCAACGGCACGTTGATCTTAATCGTCTTGGTCTTATCTACCACATACAGATCAGCGTGCACCGGCTCGTTGCTCACCGGGTGCCAGGCTACCTCGTGGATCAGTACGTCCTTCTTGCCCGTTCCAGTCTCCACCGTGATCACCGTTGACTCACCCGCCTTGGCCAGCAATTTCTTGAACTCGCCAGTGGAAAGCAGTATAGATTCCGGCTTATCTTTGCCGCCATAGACAATCGCCGGCAGTTTGCCTGCCGCGCGGGTCTCCTTAAGCTTTTTGCCAAACACAGACCGTGGTTCAGCCTTGATACTCAACATGCGGGCGATTATAGCGCGTTGGGGGCCGGCTGTCCAGCCAGAGCGGCCAGCACGTTCTCCGCCGCCAGGCGACTCATGGCCGCGCGGGTCTCCTCCGTGGCACTGGCCGTGTGCGGCGTGATCACCACATTAGAGAGCTCGGCCAGGCCTGGTGTGAGCTTGGGCTCGTTCTCAAACACGTCCAAGCCAGCTCCTCTGATTGTCTTACTCTTCAGCGCCTCAACCAGAGCCACTTCATCAATTACCGGCCCGCGGGAAGTGTTAACTAGAATCGCGCTCGGCTTCATCAGCTTCAATTTATCAGCATTTATCAAGTGCTTAGTTGTTGGCAAGAGCGGCACATGGATAGAGATAAAGTCAGAGTTCTTCAATACCTCATCAATATCAGCATGATACTTAGCGCCTGTCATCCGCTCAAAGTCAATATTCGGCGAGACATCATAATAGAGCACGCGATTATCAAACGCGCGCGCGTACTGCGCCACCCGCGAGCCAATTCTACCCAAACCAATAATCCCAAAAGTCTTGCCGGCCAGCTCCGTGCCCAGCAGGAGCATCGGCGCCCAGCCCTCGTATTTACCCTCGCGCAGAAATTTATCAGATTCCGCCACGCGCTTGGCTACAGCAAGTACGAGGGCAAAAGCGTGCTCGGCCACGGCGTTGGTGAGCACGCCGGGCGTATTAGTAATCACGATATTTCTCTTTTTTGCTTCTACAAGATCAATATTATCTACACCCACAGCGTAATTAGCAAAAATTTTCGTCTTAGGCGTAGCGTCAAAAACTTCAGCATCAATCTTGTCTGTCAATAAACAGATCACCGCGTCATAATTATTCTCCCGCAAATTTTGCAAGAGTTCTGCCCGCGGCAACACGCCATCCTGCTCGCTCACCACCACCTCGTGGCCGGCCTTCTTCAGCAACTCAATCCCCACTTCCGGTATTTTTCTCGTAACAAAAATTTTAGACATGATTTCTATTATTTTTTATACTTCTAATTTCTCAAATCCTAACACATACATCATCGGCTTTGGCACCTGCGTGGGACTCATCAGAGCTTTTTCGGCAAAGAGTTTAAAGCCCGAATTTTCGCCTGCCGATTTTACTGATTCAAGGGAACGAAAAATGTCATACATCACACTCTGACTGCCGTCGTCCAGATTTCTAACTGTTTTTACTTCAACCGCTCCGTCGCCTAAATCTTTCACAATTTCCGCACTTTCAGTTCTAGCACTCCTTAGCTCTTTGTCGTTAGAAAGACTATAATCTTTATCACAAACAAATAGATAAAAAAGTCCGTCGTTTCTTAAAAGCTTATTTACATCACGAAAAGCAGCAGGCAGATCATCAATGTGCTCAAAAACCAGAATTGCGATAGCTACGTCAAACTTTTCAGTATTGCTTTTGGCAAATTCCTCCAGAGTGGCCACCACTGAGGTGGCCCAAGGATATTTTGCTCTGCTTGCGGCAATATTAGTCTCGGCGGGGTCAATCCCAGTCACTGATAAAGCTCCCTTATCCCTGAGCCACCCAAAGAGATGGCCGGTACCAGAACCAATATCAATGACCTTCTTGCCCTTTAAAAAATCATTTTGAATGAAAGCGTCTAACTCATCTCGGAAATATTTACGAGCGTCTTCTGCCCCAAGAACCTGCCAATTTAGTTCGGGGGAGTCATATTGTTTAGGATTTGTTGCTTTATCTGCCAGCATGTTCACAAATTACTAAACAACCTCAACTTTTTCTCCACCACTTTCTCCATCGCCTGCACTGCCGGCTTGAGAATCTTGTATGGCGCCACTTCGTCCGGGTTCTCTTGCAGGGCCAACTTGAGCGCATCGCGGTAAGCCACACGCAGTTCCGTATTGATGTGCACAATCCGCACGCCGTTCTGGATCGCTTGCTTAAAGTCCTCCTCGCTATTGCCACTGCCGCCATGGAGCACGAGCGGCACGCCCGTTGCCTCTCTAATCTCTTTCACCCGCGTGATATTCAGCGCCGGGTCAGCGCCACTCCGCATCATGCCGTGGATATTGCCCACGGCTGGTGCCAGCAAGTCCACACCAGTCTGCTCCACATACTGCTTAGCTTCTTCCGGTTTAACTAGATCATCCGCGCCCAAGCTCACGCCTTCCGGCACAGCGTCTAGGATTTTACTAGAAGTGCCGATATAGCCAAGCTCGCCTTCTACCAATATTTCTGGATTTCTATTTCTAGCATAATCCACGCACTCTTTTGTGAGTTTAATATTTTCTTCTAAACTCAATTTACTACCGTCAAAAATAACAGCATCAAAGCCGGCATCAATCGCTTCTCTTACTCTCTCTACACTATAAGTGTGGTCAGCGTTGAGGAAGATCGGATAATCAAATTCTTCCCGCACGCTCTTCACCAAAGCCGCCACTTGCCGCACGCCGGTGAAGTCTCGCTCGCCTTCTGATACTCCGATAATCACCGGCATCCGCCAGCTGGCGGATAAGCCTTGCGCGGCACGAAAAATCGCCCAGAGCCCCTCCAGATTAGAGATATTAAAGTGGCCAATGGCTGTCTTGTTCTGCTCGGCCTGGGCCAAGCACTCGCGTAAAGTAATCATAACAGCTATAATTATAGCAGACAATCTAGCAAAGCAAATAAATCATGACTGAAAATTTTGACTTCATCGCTATTGGCGACATTGTGACAGACGCTTTTATCCGGCTCAGGGAGGCAGAGGTGCACTGCGATATCAAGCACGAGGCCTGCCAGATCTGCATGCGCTTTGGCGACAAGATTCCCTTTGATTCTGTTACAGTCGTCCCGGCCGTGGGCAACTCACCCAACGCCGCCACCAGCGCCGCGCGGCTGGGTCTCAAGTCCGCTCTGGTGACCAATTTAGGCCAGGATAGAAACGGCGAAGACGCGCTGGCCAGACTGCGTGAAAATGGTGTGGCAACAGACTTTGTGCAAGCGCACGCTGGCAAGCCCACTAATTATCACTACGTGCTGTGGTATCAGGACGATCGCACTATTTTAATTAAACACGAAGAATATGAATACACCCTGCCAGAAATAAATTCGCCCAAGTGGATCTACTTGAGCTCGCTTGGTGAGAACTCGCTCCCCTTCCATCACGTCATTGCTAGTTATCTCCAGAGTCATCCGGAAGTGAAATTAGCCTTCCAGCCCGGCACCTTCCAGATCAAGCTTGGGCATGAAAATCTCAAAGATCTGTATAATCAAACAGAGGTCTTCTTCTGCAACGTGCAAGAGGCGCAGAGGATTCTCAATATTCAAGATTCTGATATTAAAACTCTCCTGTCTGGCATCCACGCGCTCGGCCCCAAGATTGCCGTCATCACCGATGGCCCCCGCGGTGCCTACACTTACGATGGCCAAGAAGCGTGGTTCATGCCGCCTTATCCTGACCCCAAGCCGCCGCTAGAGCGCACCGGTGCGGGCGACTCTTTTGCCTCCACTTTTGTCTCTGCTCTGGCACTAGGCAAGACTATTCCAGAAGCACTCGCCTGGGGGCCGATCAACTCTATGAGCGTGGTCCAGCACGTGGGCGCGCAAGAGGGCTTACTCACGCGCGATAAACTAGAAGAATTTTTGAGAACCGCGCCGGAAGAATATAAAGCGAAGAATATTTAGATTACAAAAAAAATTAGAACACGCGTTTTTAACATTATAACACATATTACTTGTGGTATAATTTTATTTCTTGCGCGCTAGAACCCTTTGCACCGCCTGCCTGATGTGTGAGATGCCCAGTCCGTAATGCTCTATTAGCTCATTGGGCGTGCCGGATTGGCCAAATTGATCGTCCACGCCCAGCAGTTCCATCGGCACCGGGTAATGCTCGGCTAGGAACTCAGCTACGGCACTGCCCATGCCACCGCGCTTCTGATGCTCTTCTACTGTTACTACCGCTCCGGCGTGGGCCGCCGCGCGCAAGATCGCCTCGCCGTCTAGCGGCTTGATGGTGTGTAAATTGATTACGCTCACTTCTAGCCCCTGATTGGCTAAGTCATTAGCCGCAATGAGCGCGTTATAGACCAACGGCCCGCAGGCAATCACTGCCACTTGCGGCTTCTCCGGCTGGCGCAAGATATTGGCTTTGCCGATTTCAAAAAAAGATTCTTCAGTCGTGATCACTGGCGTCTTCTCTCGCGCCAGGCGCAGATAAGCCGGTCCAGTCCAGCGCGCCAGTTGCCAGGTGGCTTTCTTTGCTTCCAGTGTATCGCAGGGCACCACCACCGTCATCCGAGGTATCACGCGCGTGATGGCAATATCTTCTATCGCCTGGTGCGTGCCGCCGTCTGGCCCAACCGAGACGCCCGCGTGCGAGCCGACTATCTTCACATTCCGATCGTTATAACAAATAGTGGTCCTAATTTGCTCCCAGTTCCGGCCAGGTGAGAACATGGCATAAGAAGTGAGAAAGGGAATCTTACCCATCGCCGCCATGCCGCTCGCTACGCTGGCCAGGTTCTGCTCGGCCACGCCCACTTGCACATAGCGCTCGGGGAAGGCTTTGGCAAATAAGTGCATCTGCGTGCTTTCTGTTAAGTCCGCACAGAGGCCCACCACGCGCGCGTCCTCCCCGCCCACGCCCAGCAATCCCTCGCCAAAGCCCTTGCGCACCGGTACTTGCTCCACGTCCAGCCGGAAGAGTTTGGGATTTAACTTCTGTGCTTCTACTAGATTATTCATAAATTAATCTTGCTCGCTTTTTATTTTCCCGCCCAAGCTTCTTAATTCCTTCAACGCTAGCGCGCCTTCCTCTTTATTTGGCGGTTTGCCGTGCCACTGGTATTGGCGTTCAAATTCCGGCACGCCCTTGCTCGGGATAGTGTGCGCGATAATCACGCTCGGCTGGCTAAAGACCGCCTTGGCCTGATTCACCGCTTCATCTATGGCTTGGAAACTGTGGCCGTCTATCTCCTGCACGTGCCAGTTAAAGCTCTTCCACTTCCCGGCGAGCGGCTCCAGCGGCATGATGTCTTCCGTAAAGCCGTCTATCTGGATATTATTTCTATCCACAATCACGATCAGATTGTGCAATCTTTCCCGGCCGGCTAGCATCGCCGCTTCCCAAATTTGCCCGCAATCCAGCTCGCCATCGCCAGTGAGGCAATAGAAAAATTTATCACTAGAGCGGCCGTGGTCAATCCGCTCTGCCAGCGCCATACCCACAGCCTGAGATAAACCAGAGCCAAGCGGGCCCGAGCTGGTCTCAATCCCCGGCAACCACTCGCGGTGGGGATGCCCCTGCAAGCGCGAGCCAAAGTGACGCAAAGTTTTTAACTCTTCTATTGGGAAATAACCAGCATGTGCCATAGCAGAATATAGAACCGGGCAAATATGGCCATTAGAGAGCACGAGTCTGTCCCGCTCCGGCCAATCCGGCTGTTTAGGATCATGCCTTAGCAAGTGGAAGTAGAGCGCGGCGAAGATATCTGCCATGCCCAAGGGCCCGGCCGTGTGTCCCGAGCCCGCCGCCAAGAGCGCATCTATCACCGAGACGCGGATCTCGCGCGCTTTACTCTCCAGAGCTTTGATCTTGTCGTCGTAGAGCATTTTGCAAAGTATTTATTGCGTCTGCAATATTCTCGCTATTCCAGATTACTGAACCGGCCACCAGTCTATCTGCTCCCGCTGCAATCAGTTCTCCTGCATTCTCTCGCGTTACGCCGCCGTCCACACTTATTTTAACATCCGGATAACTGGCCCGCAAAGATTTTATTTTTTCCAGCACACTTTTATCCAATTTTTCGCCATGGTGACCAATTGTGGCAATACCCATCAGCTGGATATTTTTAGTCTGCGCCACAAACGGCGCGAGTTTAGCAATTGAAGTGTTTAATAATAAACAAATCGCGCTCTCACAGGCGTGTTTATTAATTAACTCTAATGTCTCTGCCAGATTTTCTGTCGCTTCCAAGTGCACAATTATTCTGTCACAGACTTTTGCCCAATCTTCCACCACCTCTTCCGGCTCCCGGAGCATCAGGTGCGCTTCTAGTTTGATTTTGCCTTCTAGATTTGCCAGATCATCTGGCTTGTTCCAGCTATATTCTTGAGTAAAACTGCCATCCATCACATCCAACTGCACCCAGTTAGCCAGACCCTCAACCTGAGAGATTTTCTGCGTGACTTCCGCAAAAGTTTTGCCAATAATCGCTGGTATTATTTCCGTCACAGTAATTCTAAAAAATTGGAAAAATCAGAACTCATTGGGGCAAGCAATGGGATTATCAATCTTACTCACTCGCCGCGCGTGGCGTTCGTCAGCCGGGAACTCCGTCTCCAGCCAGAACTTGATAGCACTCTTGGCCTGCTCCTCGCTCACAAAGCGCGCACCAAGCGAGAGCACATTGGCGTTATTGTGCGTCCGCGAGAGCAAAATTATTTCCTCATTGCCGCCATAATAGACCACCGCGCGCACGCCCCGATGGCGGTTAGAGACAATCGCCTCGCCCTGGCCCGATCCGCCAAAGACGATTGCCTTATCCTCCTCCGGGTTAGCCGCCACGCGCGCCGCGGCAATGCTAATGAAGTCGGGATAATCATCCTGCGGATCAAGAGTGAAAGCGCCCTCATCCGACACATCATAACCCAAGCTCTTGAGCCACTTCTTCACTTCCTCCTTGAGCTGGAAGCCGGCATGATCCGCCGCGAGAAAGATTTTCATATTTTTTATAAATTAAGCCACACCCGCTCGCACCACGTGCTCCACCAGCGCATGGGTGTACCCC
>CAYWPU010000003.1:0-13973 GCA_964460805.1 uncultured Candidatus Saccharibacteria bacterium
CGCCAAATCAGCATGACCCTCTGATACCCTGGGCTACACGCATGATACAATGGCCACTACAATAAGTTGCGACGCCGTAAGGCGGAGCCAATCTATAAAAGTGGTCTCAGTTCGGATTGAGGGCTGCAATTCGCCCTCATGAAGTTGGAATCGCTAGTAATCGCGGGTCAGCTATACCGCGGTGAATACGTTCTCAAGTCTTGTACTCACCGCCCGTCAAGCCAAGGGAGCCGGGAATACCCCAAGTGCCGCTTCGGCGGCCCCAAGGTAAGCTCGGTGACAAGGGTTAAGTCGTAACAAGGCACGGGTAGCGGAAGCTGCTCGTGGAATTATTCAAGGTGAAGGAAGTAGTCGATATCGTGCCTCTCGATCGAGGGCAAGATGGACAAGTAATGGCGGTCCTTAAAGCCATTTGACGCTCCCAAAGTGGAGATGAACGAGGCAAAACAGAGTAAACAAACTGCAGATTATACCCCTCTTGACAAGATTTTGCTATATGCTATACTGGGAGTAGTAGCATCAAATCGCCAATTTTACACAGAAAGGAGGCCGAGGATGATGCTAGGGGGTCTTTACAATTTGGAAGCAAAGAAGAGGTTGCCGCTCGCATTTGCTTTGCTCGCGGCGATGGTTTGGGGAATCTGGCAATTCAGTCAGATCTCGTGGGCGGCAGAGGTGACTGGTAAGTCAGCCAGGCTGGTGTTTTCTCGTTCTGTTCCGTCTGGAGAGTTGCTTAGCCATGTACCCACTTGCTGTTGCATCCGTCTGGTAGACGCTGTGCGGCAGTGGGAATCTGGCGGTCAGGATGGGCGAGTGGGAGATAGGAAGTTGAGGCACAAGGCTTACACTTCCCTCCAAGTCCGCCAGCCGGCGCTGGACGACGTCAACGCTTTTTACCAAAAAGAGATTAAAAAACTCTTTGGTGTGAAAGAGTTGACCATCGCTTATCTCATGCGAGATCGCCAAGCGCAGGATTGGTTGTTCCATGTGTATACCAGTCGCTTTGCCACGCGGGAGCGCTTGGGACGAGAGCCGACTGACGAGGACTGCGCGCGTATCTGGAACGGCGGTCCGGATGGTTGGATGGAAATGGAAACAGTGAAGTATTGGCAACATGTCCAAATGTGCCGAGACTGGTTGGCTCGTAGAGCCAAATGCTCGGCACCAAGTCACAAAAGGAGGTAAATGACCATGGCTTTGCGTGGATACCAATTGCAAAAACCGAAAGATGGCTGGGTGGAGCGGCGTGTGAAGCAAGCGCCAATCAGGTCTGGATTTTTCAGAAAATTGGTCGGGTTGTTTTCTGGCCTGATCTCAGGCCCGGATGTTCCTGATCGTCCCAAACGCCGCCGCGAGCGCCTGGTTCCGGCCTGGCCGCCTGCCAAGGCGAGGAATTAAGATTCTTCGCCAAGCAAAACCAAGCCCCGTCCGCAATTGGGACGGGGCTTTTTCTTTTGCCGGTTTTTTGCTATATTCACCTCACTTCACGCGCGTGTAGTTCAGTGGTAGAACGCTGTCCTGATAAGACAGAGGTCGTAGGTTCGATTCCTACCATGCGCACTATGATGGAAAATGTGCTGGTTTTGGGTCTCGCCTTCTTGCTCGCTAGCGCTGTGCTGGTAGTAGTGCAGGTGGTCTATGTCAGAAAATTGCAGAAGCTAGAACTAGATAATCTGGCCAAAAATCTCAAAGATGAATTTTCTGCCAAGATAGACAAGCGCGCCATGGATCTCCAGAGTTATATTGAAGAGGCGGTAGAGAGCAAATTTAGGAATCCAAGGTATCGGGAGTAGAGTAGAGACTTGCTAACCGGACGATTCTCTGGTAGTTATTGGGTTAGTAGCAGATCATTTACAGGAACGAGAACTCTAAACCAAGAGAGGAGAGCGAGAGATGAGTGAGAATCTCACAGACACAGCTCTGAGGGTGATGGATCTGGCCAATAACGAAGCTCATCGCTTTCAGCACGAGTTTCTGGATCCGGATCACATCTTGCTGGCGCTGGTCAAATTTGGAATTCAGTTTGAAGCTTGTGCTGGCGCCAAGGTCCTGCGCGCCTTGGATGTTGATTTACACAAGATGCAACTTGAGATTGAGAGGAGTATCAAGCCTGGTCGCCTTGACGTGGTGGCGGGCAAACTCCCATACAGTGTGCAGACGCGGGAAATGCGTGCGTATGCTGCGCAGGAGGCACAGAATCTCGGCCACAATTACATTGGCACGGAGCATCTCTTGCTTGGGCTCCTGCGGCAACCAGCAGCAAATCCTGTGGGGCAAATTTTCGGCCACTTTGGTTTGTCATTGGCGCTGAAGGAAGCTCGCGCGGAAGTCAGGAAGATTACGGGCGGGGCTCTGCCACAGGTAGAGAGTTTGGATATTAGCCACTTGTGCCGGATTGCCAATGCCCCATTCCGCGATCTTGGCCCAACTCCCAAGATCTCGTTGCTTGTCTCACTGTGTCTCCATGCGTCGGTATCGGCAGACGACAAGAAGATTGTCCGAGCCGAACGGCTTCTGGAATTGCTCCGGCTAGCCCTGACTGAGCCGGAACTGCGAGGATTGGAGAGTCCCTAATCTGTGCTAAGAATCATTGCCCCGAGCGCAAAGCGCTCGGGGCTTCTTTTATGCCAAAAATCTGTTAGGATACGAGTGCCAGCCGAGGTGGCGAAATTGGCAGACGCACACGCTTCAGAGGCGTGCGCCCGCAAGGGCATGGAGGTTCAAGTCCTCTCCTCGGCACTAGATTATGGAAAATAATGCTAGTGAATTAGATTCAATCGAGATAAGGAAACACAACATTCAAAAATTGTGGTTTATTTCGGACAGGTGGTTTAGGATTTTGGAATTTTCACTAATCCTCGCGACTCTGCATTATTTTAAAGATAAGGCCAGCGGGGTGTTGGTAGCGGCAATATATTGGGTCTCTTGGGCAGTTTTTTATATGTGGGTTCTTGAAATGGGTGAGTTCATAGCGGTAAAAATTAATTACAGTGGTCAATTAAATAAGAACAAACGATATTTTGTTTGGCTACTATCAATGGCACTTGTGATCGGATTATATTTGCTCATAACAACTGCAATCAATTCTGTCGTGGACGCTAAATAAAAATGATTAATTACCAACAATTTTTCTCTCACAAAAAGATCACTCTAATGGGCTTGGGCTTGCTTGGCCGCGGCGTGGGAGACGCGCAATTCTTGGCAAAATATTGCGGAGAGTTAATTGTTACGGATTTGAAAACAGAGAAAGAGTTGAAAAGCTCCGTAGCTAAATTAAAAAAATATAAAAATATTAAATTTACACTGGGCGGGCATAGACTGGAAGATTTTAGGAACAGAGATTTGATTATTAAAGCCGCTGGCGTCCCTCTTAGTTCGCAGTTTATTGACGAAGCGGAGAAAAATCAGATTCCGGTGCTGATGAGCACGGCGCTCTTTGCCAAGTTTGCGAGTGAGGCGGGAGCAAAAATAATTGGCATCACCGGCACGCGGGGCAAGAGCACTACTACTCAGCTGATTTATGAAATTTTGCAATCTGCTCGTTGGCGGGATGGAAAAAAAGTCTGGCTTGGCGGCAATGTGCGCGGTGTTTCCACACTTGCTCTTTTGCCAAAAATTAAATCAGGAGATCTGGTCGTTTTAGAATTAGATTCCTGGCAATTACAGGGCTTTGGGACTCTTCAGATTAGTCCGCAGATTGCTGTCTTCACTAACTTTATGCCTGATCATCTTAATTATTATCACGGTGATATGCAGAAATATTTTGCTGATAAAGCTAATATTTTTAAATATCAGAACAAAGGCGATAAATTATTCTGGGGTGGAGAAGTACCCGCTTTGCCCAAAAGTTGGAAAATAAAACTGCCCGGTCAGCATAATCGTAAGAACATGGCCCTGGCTGTGGCCGTGGCGCGCGAGCTGGGTGTGCTGGAGAAGATTATTAAGCTGACAGCGGAGAATTTTGCGGGCGTGCCCGGCCGGTTGGAATTGGTAAAGATTTGGCGGGGGATCAAGATCTATAACGACACCACGTCCACCACGCCCGCGGCCACGCTCGCGGCGTTAGAAGCGCTGGCGGGGAAGAAGAAGCTCGTCCTGATCATGGGCGGCGCAGATAAAACTCTAGACATGAGCGAACTGCTAGCTAAGCTGGGCAAATACTGTAAAGAAGTTATCTTATTACCCGGCACAGGGACCGATAAAATCAAGTCACTAGTCCCTGACGCGAGATTGACTAAAGACTTGCCGGAAGCACTCAAGCTAGGGCTTAACTCTTGCCGGAGAGGCGACACGCTCCTCTTCTCACCCGCGTTTGCCTCATTTGGTTTATTTAAAAACGAATTTGACCGTGGCGAACAGTTCAATAAGTTAGTCAAAAAATTGAAATAAAAAAGCCCTGACGATTTCTCGTCAGGGCTGGGGTGTGGCCAACTTGATCTCATCAAATCAAGCCACGTGGGCTATCAGGATGCCGTTGCGGCTCTCGTCGCCGCGGCGAGCGCTGTGCCAGCGAGGCTGGCCATCTGCGCCCTTATCGGCATAAGTATCCACCGAGTCGGTGGAGATATTGCCATCGGGGATACCATTCCACTGGCACTGGGCGCGGATCAGGCGTCCAAGATCCAGGTAGTCTCCGTCCATATCGGCGGCTGGGCCATATTTAATGCGGAGATACTGGTCGATCAGCCGGTTAGCTCGGCCGTACGCTGGGTCATCAAAGCGGTGCGGATAGCTCTTGCCTCCAATGCCCAGGCCGGAGGACACATGGATGTGTTTTCGATCGTCCTCCAGTCGCTCCACAATCCGATGTACTATACCCTTGAGCGGAGTAGGCTCTCTGTGTGGGTTCTCGTGACCGCTCGCGAATGGGCGGTTAAAGAGCGAGTCTCGGCCAGCGTGCGCGGCGATTAGCGTCTTGGTTTGAGCGCCGTAGGCGACTACCGTGTGGCAGTCGGCGGTGGCGAGGAAGAGTCCCCAGCCCCGCGGGATCACCGCGCCCTCGGCCTCTTTGCCACGGCGGATCATTACTCCCTCAAGCGTGATCACACGATCTAGCTCGCGGAACCGGCAGAGCTCGCCAGTAAAGGTATTGGCCCGCGGACAGAGGATTCCCTCCAGGCCGTAGCGTCGGGCCAGGCGAGCCACTTTGGTAAATGATTCTCCTTGATCCCAATCGCCAATGCGCCAGTCATGCGGCCGGCCGTAGGCTTCCACGCGTACATTGTGCCAGGGCCCCAGCTCTAGTGTGGGACTAGTTGGATGGACTGTTGCCATTGCGGTTGTCATCAGGTTATCTCCTGTGCTTTTTTGGCTTGTCTAGGTACTAATTGAGACAGCCCGTTGCTGTCTCGCCAGAGTCTTTCTAACATGTTATCCTGTGCGAGTCAAAGATGGAAAAAGAGAGAAAACAAGCTTATTTTATCGGCATTGGCGGTATTGGCGTGAGTGCTCTGGCGCGCAAGTATTTGTTGGAAGGCTGGGAAGTGGTTGGCTCTGATCGCGCCAACTCACGCATCACTCAGGAACTGGAGAAATTAGGGGCGAGAATTGTTCTAGAACAAAAAGCGGAAAATATCTCGGCTGATCTGGATCTGGTGATCTATACTATCGCTGTGTCAGATGATCATCCGGAACTCGCGCGGGCTAGAGAATTGCAATTGAAGGTCCAGAGCTATCCGGAGGCCTTGGGCGAGCTCTCCCGCACACACTACACTATCGCCATTGCCGGCACCCACGGCAAGACTACCACCACGGCGATGATCGCCAAGATCATGCAGGCGGCTGGATTGGACCCCACAGTGATCGTGGGTAGCTTGCTTGCCGAGAGCGGAACCAATTTTATTGCCGGCAAGAGCAAATATTTGGTAATTGAGGCTTGCGAGTACCGCCGCTCGTTCTTGCATCTCTCGCCGCAAATCTTGGTCATCACTAATATTGATAATGATCACTTGGATTATTACCGTGACTTGGCTGATATCCAGAGCGCGTTTGAAGAACTGAAAAATAAACTACCCGCAGATGGCAAGCTGATCACTGAGCAGGAATACAGCAAGATCACCAGGCACTTCTCTCTGCAGGTGCCGGGCGCGCATAATGTGAAGAACGCACAGGCCGCCTTGGCGGTAGCCGAGGCGCTGGGGGTAGACTATGTTGTGGCTGTGGAGGCGCTGGAGAGCTTCCGCGGTACTTGGCGGCGCTTTGAGTATAAGGGCGAGATGGCGAGCGGTGCTAAAGTTTATGACGATTACGCGCATCACCCTACAGAGATCAGAGCCACACTTGCCGCGGCGCGCGAGCTGGCAGGGAAAAATAAAATTTTTGCCGTCTTCCAGCCTCATCTCTATAGCCGGACTAAGCTGCTCTTTAGCGAACTGGCTACAAGCTTTGGCGACGCTAACGAGACGATCATCGCACCCGTCTACGCCGCGCGCGAGGTGGTTGATCCGGAAGTGAGTAGCGAGAAATTGGCTCAGGCCGCTGGTGCAAAGTATCTGCCAGACTTCAGCACTATTGCTGATTACCTCAAGCAGGAGACTAAAACCGGCGACTTGGTTATCGCTATGGGCGCTGGCGATATTTCGGCCTTGCCCGAGCATCTGCTATAATCAGCCGCAAGTTATTTATTTTATTATGTATAATCACGAGTACAAGAACTGGAATAATTTTGCCCTGGGTCTCTTGGTGATGATCTTTCCGCTCCTCGGCCTGCCGGATCGCCTCACTGACCTGGTGCTGGTGGCGCTCGGCTTCTTCATCGTCCTCTTCTCGCTTGCTCGTGTTGGTCGCGCTCGCCGTTATGAAGTACAAGATCCCACGCCGCCCACCCTCTAGAGTCTTTGTCTCGCTCGCTACGCTGGCCGCTGGCGCGGCCAGCCTCTGGGTCTCGCTGGGTGTATTACCGCTCAAGATTGGCTCGCTGGACTACGAGCGCGCTGTCTTCTCTGGCGCTGTCGACCGTGCTAGCGGAGATGAGACGCCGGTAGTCGCACCGCCTGCCCCTGTGATCCCACGCCACCTGCCTCCTCCGGAGCCTCTCTACGCTATCTACATGTCTAGCTGGGTAGCCAGCACGCCCTCCTTGCGCGAGGGCTTGATCCAGTTTATGGCCGAGAGCGAGGTGAATGCTCTGGTGATGGACATCAAAGATTATAGCGGTCGGATCGCCTTTGCGAGCGATCACCCCACGCTGGTGGCCACCGGCGCGCCGGATGGTCGCATCCGCGATATCCGCGCGCTCATTGAGCGCTTGCACTCTGAGGGTGTGTATGTGATCGGCCGGGTGGCCGTCTTCCAGGACCCCTTCCTCGCCGCCGCCCGGCCCGACCTGGCGGTGAAGCGCGAGAGCAATGGCGCGGTGTGGAAGGATCGCAAGGGCATGACCTGGGTGGACTCGGCCTCGCGCGAGGTCTGGGACTATACAGTGGTAATTGCAGAAGAGGCCGAGCGGCTCGGCTTTGATGAGGTTAATTTTGACTACGTGCGCTTCCCCTCAGACGGCAACATGAACGACATTGCCTATCCCTTTTTTGACAAATTAAATATCTCCAAGCAAGAGAATATGCGCCAGTTCTATGCTTATCTAGATGAAAAACTAGAACACCTCAAGATCCCTATCTCGGCTGATCTCTTTGGCCTCACCACCTCTAGCGCTGACGACTTGGGCATTGGGCAGAAGTTGGAAGATGCGCTCACGCACTTTGATTACGTGATGCCCATGGTCTACCCGTCTCACTATCCCGACACCTTCCTGGGCTACAAGAATCCGGCTGAGCATCCGTATGAGATCATCAAATATGCGATGGATGAGGGGGTAAAGAAAGCGGTGGCCCTGGGCGTCTCGCCGCTCAAACTGCGCCCCTGGTTGCAGGACTTTGACCTCGGTGCTGACTATACCGCCGAGATGGTGCGGGCGCAGAAGCAGGCTACTTATGATGCCGGTCTCACCAGCTGGCTGATGTGGGATCCATCCAACAAGTACACCCGCGCGGCCTTTGATAAAGCGGCCAACTAGAGCCATATTCTCACCCGTCAAGATTGACAGGTATGTTGTAATAAAGCAGACCACTTGACAAATTCTACCCATTTGCTATAATGGGGGTTGGACAGTAGCTCTTTGACTTGCATGTGCGATCAGACCCCGCCTCGGGTAAGAGGCAAAATTCTGCAGGGCAACTTAGCCCAAGGAGACTCTTATGTCAACTACTACCCTGTTGTTCGCATCGCAGAACATGACAGCTGGCGAACTGAATGCAGTCATCAAGAAGCTTGGTGGCGAGGATGGAGCAAGACGCTTGCTCCGTGATGAAGTGGAGGTTCGCGAAGTGGAACACATCGTTGACCTGGATGCCAAGCCACTCATCCCTTTCTCTGATTGGCGGGTGGAAGAACACAAGCCCGGTGGCAAGTTCAAGTGGAATCCGGATCAAGTCGTATTCCACCTCTCTCCCAGTCAGCAAGATGGCAAGACGATCCAAGGTGAAAAGCTCTTGGCAGAAGTGGCGACACTCTCGCCCTACAATGCCAACCTGCTGGACTACCTGCTGGATCGTCCGCACCTGATCCCGGAATCGTGGAAGCAAGATGAGAAGGGTCAAACCCGCTTCATCTACTTCTGGGGCACGATCTATCGCGACTCCGGTGGCAACCTCTTCGTCCGCTGTCCGCACTGGCACGGGGGCCGCTGGCAGGCAGGCTACGGCTGGCTCGGCGTTGGCTGGGACGGGCGGCGCCCGGCTGCTGTCCCGCCGAGTAAGGCTTGAGTTTGGAAACACTGAATCCCCTGGACTGAAAGGTCCGGGGGATTTTCTTTAGCTATAGATAGAAAGGCCGGATTTGACATATTCTGGCCATTTGTTAGCATTAACAGGCTCGGAAACGGGCTTGTTTTTCTTTATACCTCAAGTCTTAAAATGTCGCGATCACTGCACAAGGGTCCATACGTTGACCCCAAATTGATCAAAAAGATCACTGGCAAGAAGCCGGGTGCTACTAATGTGATCAAGACTTGGGCTCGGGCCAGCACTATCAGCCCAGAGATGGTGGGCTTCAAGTTCGGCGTCCACAACGGACGGGATCATGTGGAAGTGCTGGTGACGGAGGAGATGGTCGGGCACAAGCTTGGTGAGTTCTCACCCACGCGCAAGTTCATCCGCCACGGCGGCAAGATCCAAAAGGAGTTGGAGATGAAGAAGAAGGAGGGCGAAATTGCTGCGGCTAAAGCGGCTAAGGAGACAGTTGCGGCTAAGAAGTAATTTTAATTTTTTAGAATAAGAACATGAAAGCCGCTCTGAGTAATTACCGTCAGTCTCCGCGCAAAGTCAGACTTGTTGCCAGTTTGGTGCAAGGCAAGACTGTGAGTCAAGCGCTGGAGCAACTCCAGTTCCTGCCGCGCCGGGCGGCCCTGCCGCTCGCCAAGCTCATCAAGAGTGCGGCGGCCAATGCTGGCGCCGGAGCTAGCGAGCTGGTGATCGGTGAGTTCCGTGTAGATAAGGGCCCCACGCTCAGGCGTTCCCGCCCTCGGGCGCGTGGCTCGGCCTTCCGGATCAACAAGCGCACTAGTCACGTTTTACTCACGCTTAAGTCTAAGACTCAGAAGGAAGCTAAGTCGGAAGTGAAGAAAGCTGAAACTAAAACTAAGCAAGCTAAGCCGGTAAAGGTAGTTAAGAAGCAAAGAAGTAATTAAATTATGAGCCACAAAGTTCATCCATACGCGCATAGGTTAGGCATTATCCGGGACTGGCAGTCGCGCTGGTTTGGCACGCGCGGGCAGTATCAAAAGTTCCTGCGCGCGGATGTGCTCTTGCGCGAGCACTTGGAGAAGCGCTTGCGCGGCTTGCAGGTCAATGCGATTGAGATTGAGCGGGGGCAGAACTCGCTCCGGCTCACTGTTAAGACTGGCCGGCCCGGCATGATCATCGGCCGCTCGGGCGAGGGTTCCACCAAGCTCCGCAACGAGGTGATCAAGTTCCTGACCCGCCTGGGTGAGGAGATCCCCAAAGACTTCCGTGTAGATATTGAAGAGGTCAAGAACGTGGAGACTCAAGCGCGCTTGGTGGCCCAGATGATCGCAGAGGGCTTGGAGAAGCGTTTACCCTTCAAGCGTGTCGTCAAGCAGGCGATTGATAAGTCGCTAGGCAACCGCGACGTGGGCGGTATCCGTGTTACGCTCTCTGGCCGTCTTGGCGGCTCGGACATCGGCCGCACCGAGACGCTCAAGAAGGGGCGCCTGCCGCTCCAGACGCTCCGGGCGGATATTGATTTTGCCCGCGAGAAGGCCTACATGAGCTACGGCGTGATCGGTATCAAAGTCTGGATCTACCGCGGTGAGATTTTCAATAAATAATTTTTTAATTTAATTTTTCATCATGTTGCTCCCTAAGAAAGTAAAACATCGCAAGTGGCAGACGCTCCGGCGCAATCCCAATAAGCCCAAGGTGGAGACGCGCGGCGTTACGCTCGCCTTTGGCTCTCACGGTCTCAAGGCCGCCGGGCCGGGCCGGGTGCGCTCCAATCAGATTGAAGCGGCGCGCAAGAGCATCATGCACGAGATCAATAAGACCGGTAAGATGTGGATCCGCATCTTCCCCGATAAGCCTTATACGCAGAAGGCGGCTGAGGTGGGCATGGGTAAGGGCAAGGGCGACCCGCAGGGCTATGAGTTCATCGTCTGGCCGGGGCGAGTACTCTTTGAGCTAGATGGCGTAGCGGATGCTACAGCCCGCACGGCTCTCCGCAAGGCGGGAGCTAAACTGCCACTCAAGACTAAACTAGTAACCCGCGTTGGTTAAAAATATACACTATGGAACAAACAGCAAACATTAAGCCGAGGATCTTGCAGGGTATTATCGTCTCTACTAAGATGCAGAAGACGGTAGTAGTGGAGGTTAAGAGCTATACCAAGCATCCAAAGTATAAAAAGTATATTGCTCGGAGCAAGAAGTACCTGGCTCACGATGAATCTGGCGCGCACAAGGAGGGCGATAAGGTGGAGATCAGCGAGTGCCGGCCAATCTCGCGGCGCAAGAGCTTTACTGTTATCACTAAATAAGTTAGCTATATTAATAATCACTTATGATCCAGCCACGCTCTATTGTGAAGATTGCAGATAATACCGGCGCCAAGATCGGACGCATCTTTAAGGTGCTTGGCGGATCTAAGAAGCGCTATGCCGAGCTAGGTGAGCTGGTGGTGCTCTCGGTGCAGGTGGCGGAACCAAAGAAGGCGATCAAGAAGAAGGAGGTCTGCAAGGCAGTGGTGGTGCGCCAGCGCGATGCCTACCGCCGCCGCGATGGCTCTTATGTGCGCTTTGACGAGAACGCGGTGGTGATTGTGGACGACAAGGGCGAGCCACGCGGCGGGCGCGTCTTTGGTCCCATCCCGCGCGAGATCCCGGAGAAGGGCTACCAGAAGATCGGCTCGCTGGCGCCGGAGATTGTCTAAACTTTTTAAATAAATATTATGCACGTGAAAAAAGGCGATAATGTGAAGATCCTGACCGGCAAAGATAAAGGCAAGACCGGTAAGATTATTAAGTCTCTACCGGCGCAAGAGCGGGTGATTGTGGAGGGCTTGAACTTGATCAAGCGCCGGCAGAAGCCGCGCAAGCAGGGTGAGAAGGGTCAGGTGCTGAGCGTGGCCGCGCCGATCCACGTCTCTAATGTGCAGAAGACTGCTTAATTAACACAAACATGCAGAAGACAACCAAACAGAAGCTAGAAGCCAAGCATAAAGAGCTCCAAGCCGAGCTGGGTCTCAAGAACGCGCTTGCCCTCCCCAAGTTAGAGAAAATCGTGGTCTCTACCGGCGTGGGTAAGATTAAAGATCAGAAGCGGCTAGACTTCATCGCCGAGCGCCTGGGCCGGATCACGGGGCAGAAGGCAGCGCCGCGCGGAGCCAAGAAGAGCATAGCCTCATTTAAGAGCCGCCAAGGCGATATTGTGGGCTATGCGGTGACGCTCCGTGGCAAGCGGATGTGGGCCTTCCTAGACAAACTCCTTAATGTGGCGATCCCGCGCATCCGCGACTTCCGCGGCTTCCCCGAGACTAGCTTGGATGAGCGGGGGAGCCTCACGCTGGGCCTGCGCGAGCACACCATCTTCCCTGAAACAGCCGATGAGGAACTAAAAGATGTTTTTGGCCTTGCTATTACCATCACAACCAGAGCAAAGAGCAAGCAAGACGCCATCGCGCTCTTCCACGCTATCGGCTTCCCGTTCAAGAAAGGGGAGAAATAAGCTAGATTTCCACGCATTTACCAAAAACAGCCTACCGGGGCTGTTTTTTCTTAACCACTTGACAAGTTCTACCCATTTGCTATAATGGGGGTTGCAGTACTTGGGTACGAAACAAGGTCTTTACAACAAAAGGAGCGCAAGATGCGCAGTAAACTTGAATCGGTGGTTTGGGTTGGTGGTGGATTAATAGTCCTGGCGTTAATGTCTCTCGTGATGGGACTTGGGTCAATTCCTCTTGTATGGCTAGCAAAGGAGCGCAAGATGCGCAGTAAACTTGAATCGGTGGTTTGGGTTGGTGGTGGATTAATAGTCCTGGCGTTAATGTCTCTCGTGATGGGACTTGGGTCAATTCCTCTTGTATGGCTAGCAGGAGGTGACCCACCTGACGGAATTAGTCTTATGTTTTTCTGGTGGCCGGCAGCGCTCTGGGTTGCATATATCACAACTGCAATTGACGCTGGCTGGCGAAGGGAAAGAGCTACTCGCTACTTCGGTCATCTTCCTCTTGCTCGTCCAGGTTGGATTACAACTACCTGGCTACTCTACTACTTCTCTCCCATCATCCTGAGTGGTCTATCTAAAGCCTTTCGGTTAGTGGGATGGAATGGTGTCAGTCAGGTACTATTTGACTTCCGTTGGCATGCTCACTTTGCCATACCCATGGGGATTGTCTGCTTAGCAATTCTATGCGGCGCAATTTTCTCTGGGTTGGGCTGGTTACGGACAAGGGTCAAGTCAAACAAACCAAAAGCTTTGACAGTCTGACCAGCTCGTCTTGCGAGCCCCACATCACGCCGATTTGGCGTGATGTGGGGCTTTTTTCTTGCCCCAAACCAGCCTTTGACCCCGTTAGAAGTCGCGTCCATTGAGACGCGGGCCACTTCTAACGGGGTTTGACCTTTTTCATCCCTTTTGCTAGGATAAGACACCAGCTTTACAGGGCTGATTTTAATTTTAATGGCAAAAACATCAGTTATTGCTCGGTCGCAAAAGACGCCCAAGTTCAGCACCCGCGTGGTGCGGCGCTGTTTCCGTTGCGGCCGCAAGCGCGCTTATATGCGCGACTTTGCGCTCTGTCGTATTTGCTTTAGGGAGCTTGCCAACGAGGGCCTGATCCCGGGCGTTAAAAAGTCTTCTTGGTAAAAATTGGTAAAAATTAGATAAAACATGAAAGATCCGATTGCCGATATGATTGTGCGCATCAAGAACGCCGGTATGGTCCACAAGCCGGTGGTCACTTTCCCTGCTTCTGAACTTAAGTTCACGATTGCAGAGAAGCTCAAGCAAGTCGGCTATCTCAAGAGCGTAACCAAGAAGGGCAAGAAGGTGAAGAAGACGATTGAAGCCGAGCTGATCTATCATGACGGCAAGGCCAAGATCAACGATGTGCGCCGAGTCTCCAAACCCAGCCGGCGGATCTACCACCGGCATCACCAGGTCCACGCGGTGCGCCAGGGTCACGGCCTCGCTATCTATTCCACACCAGCGGGCATCCTCACCGATAAAGAAGCGCGAGAGCAAAAGGTCGGCGGCGAGATTTTATTTAAAATCTGGTAATTATTTTTTAGAATTTTTAGATATGTCGAGAATTGGCAAAAAAATTATTGATTTACCGGAGAAAGTCGCTGTGAGCCTGGCGGATAATATTGTGACCGTGTCTGGTCCGCTGGGGACGCTGACCCGGCAGATTGATCCGCGCTTTGCCATTGCGGTGGCAGGCAACGAGCTGACGATCAAGCC
>CAYWPU010000003.1:14073-16832 GCA_964460805.1 uncultured Candidatus Saccharibacteria bacterium
CGCCCGCCGGAGCCTTATAAGGGCAAGGGTATCCGTTATGTGGGTGAGTATATCCGGCGCAAGGCGGGCAAGAAGGTGACGGCTTAAATTTAAATTAACTAGACCATGACTGTGATTACTAACAAAAAGGAGAGACGGATCAGGCGGCACGCGCGCGTGCGTGCGCGAGTGCGTGGCACGGCTGATCGCCCGCGCTTGGCAGTGTTCCGCAGTGGCAAGCACATCTACGCGCAGATCATTGATGACGTGGCGGCGCAGACGCTGGTGGCCGCTAGCGACTTGGGTGGCAAGAAGGCTAAATCTGCCCTCACAGCCAAGGCGGTAGGCGAGGCGCTGGCCAAAGCGGCGCTGGAGAAAAAGATCAAGCTCGTCGCCTTTGATCGCGGCGGCTATATCTACGCTGGTCGAGTTAAGGAGCTGGCCGAGGGCGCGCGGGTCGGCGGCTTGGAATTTTAAAATATTAATTATGAACGATAAAGCACAAACAGGGACGGGGACAGCAGCAGGAGCCGGTCGCGGTGGTCACCACAGAGGTGGCCGTGGTCCGCGCGGTGGGCGGCCAGACCGACCCAAGAGCGAGTTTGATCAGAGCATCATCACTATCCGGCGGGTTACGCGCGTGGTACGCGGCGGACGGCGCTTTAGCTTCTCTCTCGTGCTGGCCGCCGGCAATCGCCGGGGCAAGATCGGTTTGGGCATCGGCAAGAGCGGCGATGTCTCTAGCGCGATTGAGAAGGCATTCCATCAGGCTAAGAAGAATATGCTCACGCTCCGGCTTAACAAGGCCAATTCCATCCCGCACGAGACGCTGGTCAAGTTCGCCAGCTCGCGCTTGCTGATGAAGCCCGCACCGGGCCGTGGCTTGATCGCCGGCAGTGCCGCCCGGGCGATCCTCAACCTAGCTGGCGTGAGCGACGTGAGCGCCAAGATCTTGAGCAAGAGCAAGAACAAGCTCAATAATGCCCGTGCGACGATGAAGGCGCTTGAGACTTTTGCCCAATAATTTTCAATTTTCTACCACCATGCAATTACATCAACTACAGCGCCAGCATCCAAACAAGAAGAGTCGCCAGGTGGGCCGCGGCGGCAAGCGCGGCAAGACGGCTGGCCGTGGCACCAAGGGTCAGCTGGCGCGCGCCGGCCGCAAGCTCCGCCCCGAGCTCCGCGATATTATTAAAAAGATCCCCAAGCTCCGCGGTCATGGCAAGAACCGCGCCCAAGCTATCAACTCGGCCAACGTGAAGCCGGCTGTGGTGCGCTTGGGCGTGGTGAATAAATACTTCGCCGCTGGTGCCACTGTTAACCCGGCCGCTCTGCTGGAAGTGGGTCTGATCCGCCGCCGCGCGGGAGCTCTGCCTAGCGTTAAGCTCTTGGCAGGCGGGCCACTTAATAAAGCCTTCAACTTCATCGGTTGCACTGCCTCTAGTTCAGCTCGCGCTCAGGTAGAGAAATTAGGCGGCAAGCTGGCCTAAATTCTTTTGATGAACAACTTTAACACCAAACTTAAACTAATCCTCGCCGATGCCTCGCTCCGCTGGCGCTTGCTCTTTGTGGTCGCCGCGCTGGCCTTCTTCCGCCTTGGCGCGGCGATCCCGGTGCCGGGCGTTAATGCCGAGGCTCTAGCGCGCTTCTTCTCCGGCAATCAGTTCCTGGGCTTGCTCAATGTCTTCTCTGGCGGCGGCCTCTCCAATCTTTCCATCTTCATGCTCGGTGTGGGTCCGTATATCACCTCGTCCATCATCATGCAGTTGCTCTCCATCATGATCCCGGCCGTTAAGCGCATGTACCACGAGGAGGGGGAGGCTGGCCGCCGCAAAATGGCCCAGTACTCGCGCTGGCTCACCGTGCCGCTTGCCGCGATCCAAGGCTTTGCCCTCATGGCCTTGCTAGAGAACCAGGCTGTGATCTTGCATCTCAGCTTGGCCGATAAAATCATTAACGTGATTACCGTAGTGGCTGGCTCTATCTTGCTCATGTGGGTGGGCGAGCTCATCAGCCAATACGGCTTTGGCAACGGCGTCTCGCTCATCATCTTTGCTGGTATCTTGGCTGGTATCCCGGCTTCTATTAGCCAACTGGCCGTCAACTTTGACCCCAGCCAGATCCCGCTTTATCTCGTCTTCTTAGTTGTTGCCGTGGTAGTAACTGCCGCGGTGGTGGTAGTCACCGAGGCCGAGCGGCCGATCCCGGTTACTTATGCCAAGCGCGTGCGAGGCAACAAGGTCTATGGCGGTGTCTCTACTTATCTCCCACTCCGTCTCAACCAAGCCGGCGTGATGCCCATCATCTTTGCGCTTTCTATCTTGCTCTTTCCCCAGATGATCGCCAATTTCCTCTCCCGCGTAGAGATCAGCTGGATCCAGAATCTCTCCGGCTGGGTGCTCACTGCGCTCGGCAATGGCTGGATCTACGGCATCCTCTACTTTGTCCTCATCTTCCTCTTCACCTACTTCTATTCTGCCATCACTTTTGATCCAGAGTCAGTGGCGACTAATCTGCAGAAGAACGGCGCCTTCATCCCCGGCATCCGGCCGGGCCGGCCCACAGCCGAGCACGTGGCCTATGTGCTCTACCGGCTCACGCTGGTTGGCGCTGTCTTCCTCGCTCTGGTGGCTATCCTGCCGCTTGCCATGCAGTCGCTCACGGGGCTCACCTCGCTCGCCATTGGCGGCACTGGTCTCCTGATCGTGGTCTCAGTCGCGATTGAGTTCATGAAGCAGATTGACGCCCAGCTCTCAATGAGAGAGTACTAAGTTTTT
>CAYWPU010000003.1:16932-113076 GCA_964460805.1 uncultured Candidatus Saccharibacteria bacterium
TGAGTTCATGAAGCAGATTGACGCCCAGCTCTCAATGAGAGAGTACTAAGTTTTTTACCTAAAAAACCTCAAAAAACGCCCTATTTAGGCCGTTTTTCTATTAACCACTTGACAAGTTCTACCCATTTGCTATAATAGGGGTTGGAACAGTATATGGCCGTTTTGCCATCTTTGACAAACGCTTTTGAGGAGGAAACTATGTCGATAACACTCGGACTGGTCTGGTTTTTGGTGATTCTGGCACTTTCTGCTCAAGTGATGCTTATGAAGGCGGACGCTCAATTGCGAGGTCTTTGGACTCGATATAGAGATTTGGAAAAGATGTCTCCCGATAGTCCAGTCAGCTTGCAGCGATACCGTTGTGGTTTGGTTGCGCGATATAGTTACTGGATACGAAATATTGCAACCAGCTGTGTTCTATTGCTGGCCCTATATACTATCTTGTTTTCCTAAACTTCTGCCTGAACGTGCCACTCTAGGCCCCGTACTAACACAAAGTGCGGGGCTTTTTCTTTTTCTCACTTTTCTCTGCTATACTGCCTCTATATGGACACCAAACAGGCGATAGAGCCTTACGTCTTTGTAGGTCGGCCAGGAGCGGGCAAGGGGACGCAAGCCGCCCTCTTGATAGAATATTTCAAGAAGCAGAATCCGAGTCAGCCGGTGCTATACATGGAGACTGGCGCGCTCTTGCGCGAGTTCAAGTCGCGGGATAATTACACCTCGCGGCTCACGCAGGAGGTGATAGACGCGGGCGGCGGCGGGATGACACTCGTCTTCCTTGCTATCTATAACTGGACTAATTATTTTATCAACCACATCAAGGGCGGCGAGCGCGTGGTGATAGACGGCACGCCCAGGACTACGGTGGAGGCAGAAGCGCTAGATACAGCACTGCAGTTCTACGGCTCCGCTCGGCCGACTATTATCCACTTGGCGGTGGAGGACGAGTGGTCGGTGGATAAGCTCAGCAAGCGGGCGGCACAGGCTGGCCGCGCTGATGATAGCGGCGAGGGGATCAAGAAGCGCCTTACTTGGTTCCAGAGCGACGTGGTGCCGGTGATTGAGTATTATAATACTCATCCTAGCCACCGCTTCCTCCATATCCACGGCGAGCAGACTATAGAGCAGGTGCATCAGGAGATCATCACTAAGATTGCTAGCTAGGCTAGGGCACGACCAAGACATGATTAGAAAAAAATCAGCAGACGAGATCGCGATCTTGCGCGAGGGCGGCAGGCGTTTGTCGGCTATTTTGCGTCAAGTTGCCCGGGCTGTGCTGCCGGGGATCAGCACACTAGAGCTGGATACTCTGGCGCGTGACTTGATAGCGCAAAATGGCGATGAAGCGTCTTTCCTCCACTATCAGCCGGCCGGAGCTCCCGCGCCGTATCCGGCGGCGCTCTGCGTCTCGGTCAATGACGAGGTAGTGCACGGCATCCCGGGCGAGAGAGCTTTGCAAAACGGCGATATTGTTACGGTTGACCTGGGTCTCAAGCACGGCGGCTTATTTACCGATATGGCGATCACTGTGCCGGTGGGAGAGGTGTCTCCTGAGGCTCTGGCGTTGATCAAGGCGACGGAAGAGGCCTTGGCGGCGGGGATTGCCGCCGCGCGGCCTGGGGAGCGCGTGGGGGCCATTGGATCGGCGGTGCAGGCTGTGGCCAAGCAGGGCAAGTATGGCGTGGTGCGAGACTTGGCTGGCCACGGCGTGGGCTATGCGGTGCACGAGGAGCCCTTTGTGCCCAATTTTGGCAAGAGCGGGGAGGGGGAAGTGCTAGAGCCGGGGATGGTGCTGGCGCTGGAGCCTATGTTCACGCTTGGCGGCTGGCGGGTTAATTTTCTCTCTGACGGCTATACGGTGACCACTGCCGATGGCTCGCTGGCGGCTCACTGCGAGCGGACTATTGTTATCAACAGTGATGGGGCTGAAATCTTAACTCCTTAGTGGTATAATAAGACTGGCGTTTGGATTATTAGTTTAACTATATTTTTATTATGCACATGATTTCTTGGCTATTGCTTGTCATCGGTGGCCTCAACTGGGGCTTGGTGGGCATTGGCAACTGGATGGGCGGCAACTGGAACGTGGTGGGTATGCTAGGTATGCCCATCAGCAATATCATCTTCGTCTTGGTGGGCCTCGCGGCTATCTATGAGTTGGTGACGCATAAGAAGAACTGCATGGGTTGCGGTAGCAAGTCTCCGGCCGCCCCGTCAATGAATTAGTTTCTGGCTACTCAGATTTTCTGATTAGACACAAAAAACCGCCTTTCATTAGGCGGTTTTTTGTGTTAGATTACCTGTCATGACTCATCCCAAGACAGAACGCACGCTGGTGATTATCAAGCCGGACGGTGTGCAGCGCACACTCATTGGCGAGGTGATCAAGCGCTATGAGCGCACCGGCCTCAAGCTGGTGGGCATCAAGATGCTGGTGCCAACGCCGGAGATGATAGAGAAGCACTATACGCTTGACCCCAATTGGCGGCGGATCACGGGCGAGAAGACGATTGCGAGCTATGAGAAAAAGGGACTCAAGCCGCCGAGTACTGACCCCCTAGAGATTACAGCGAGGATTCTTGCCAATTTAAAGAAGTATATGACGAGTGGTCCGGTGATCGCGATGGTCTGGCAAGGCGCGCACGCGGTGCCAGTTGTCCGCAAGATCACTGGCGGCACCGAGCCACTTACTTCTGATATTGGCACGATTAGGGGAGACTTTGTGCTGGATTCTTACCAGATGAGTGATGGCGATGGCCGCAGTGTGCGCAATCTAATTCACGCTTCCGGCACAGTGCCGGAAGCAGAACTGGAGATCGCGCATTGGTTCAAGCCCGAAGAACTGACTGACTATAGATTAGTTCAAGAGCAGATTATCTATGACGTCAATCTTGACGGCATTCTGGAATAGGAAGAAAATGGAAGGTGAGGTTATTTGGGATATTCTCTAGATAAATATTGTCAGGGATCCCAATATATCTTGCGCCTTGGCGTAAGATTGCGAGAACCCACCTAGAATCTTTTCTAGGACAATATTCTCAAGTAACCTCACTAAAACAGCCCTATTTCCAGGGCTTTTTTAGTGCTATAATGGCTGGATATCATGCAAGCTTCTATCACTTTCCACGGCGGAGCAGGGAGCGTTACGGGCGCTAATTTTTTGCTAGAAGTTGGCGGGAAGAAGATCCTGGTAGATTGCGGCTTGATCCAGGGCAGTAAAGTGGCCGAAGATCAGAATCGTCAGGCTTTTAATTACGATCCAGCGAGTATTGATTATTTATTTGTAACCCACGCGCATCTGGATCACATCGGCCGTATACCTAAATTGGTTAGGGACGGCTTTAAGGGCAAGATTTATTCCACTCCGCCCACGCGCGATATCTCTGAACTGAGCTTGATAGATAGCTTGGGCGTGCTAGAGAAAGAAGCACGCGGCTCCGGCCAGCCGCCGATCTATGCGGAAGCGGATGTGGAGAAAGCGATGCGGCTATGGACGACTCTGCCCTATCACAAGCCACTAGACTTGGGCGATGATCTCTCAGTCCAATTCTATGACGCTGGGCATATCTTGGGTTCGGCAATAGTAGAGTTCACAGTTGGTGGCAAGAAGATTGTTTTCACTGGCGATCTGGGCAATTCTCCCAGCTTATTGCTCCCAGACTCTGATGTGATCACAGATGCTGATTACTTGGTGTTAGAGAGCGTCTATGGCGATCGCAATCACGAGAGCAAGGCCTCCAGCCGCGAGCAGTTGGAAGACTTGATAGAAGAGACGATGAAGGCGGGCGGCACACTGATGATCCCGGCTTTCTCTATTGAGCGCACGCAGGAGCTGATCTATGAAATTGAGAAGATGATGGAGGCGGGCCGGGTGCCGCCGGTGCCGGTTTACTTAGACTCGCCACTCGCGATTAAAGTGACAGATATTTATAAAAAACACGTTAAATATTTTAACCAGACCGCACTGGCTGAGGACGCGCTCCGGGACGGCCTCTTCCATTTCCCTCAGCTCATCCGCTCGCTCAGTACCGAAGAGTCCAAAGCGATTGCCGAGGCCGAGAGCAAGAAGATCGTGATCGCTGGTTCCGGCATGAGCAATGGCGGCAGGATCTTGCATCACGAGAAGCGCTACCTGAGCGATCCAAATAGCGCGCTCTTGCTCGCTGGCTACCAGGCGGCGGGTAGCTTGGGGCGCCAGCTGGAGGGTGGCGCGCGGCGGGTGCGGATCTTGGGCGCCGATATTGAGGTCCGCGCGCGGGTCCACTCGGTGAGCGGCTACTCCGGCCACAAGGGCTCGGACGATCTGCTAGAATTTGTGGCTCAGACGGCCGATACGCTCAAGGGTGTCTTTGTGGCCATGGGCGAGCCTAAGGCCTCGCTCTATCTAGTCCAGAAGATCAGGGACTATCTTGGCCTGTCGGCCCGGGCGCCTGAGCTGGGCGAGCGGGTAGAGATTGAGTTATAATGGCGAAATATCATGAATAAAACACTCAAAATTATCGTCTGGATCGTGGTTCTGGCTTTGGTCGCCTGGGGTCTATCCGCTATCAATAAACAAGCTCCGGCTAGTCCAGAGAGCGGGGAGACGATTAAGATTGGTGCTCTAATCCCTTTGACTGGCATAGCCGCCGCTATTGGTGAGGAAAATAGACAAGGCATAGAGTTGGCCGTAAAAGATTTGAAAATAAAGTACCCCGAGCTTAATCTGGAAGTGTATTATGAAGACACTGCTTATGATCCCAAGACAGCGTTAAGCGTGTACGAACGGGTGCGTAGTCTCCACAACGTCAGTGCTGTGATCTCCGGTGGAACAAAGATTTCTGGGCCGCTTAAAGAAGTGGCGGATAGAGATCGTGTTGTGCAAATGGCAATTTGGTCTGCTGCTCGTGAGTACTCTGAGACGCACGACTTGAACTATCGCACTACGCCGCTTTCTGACGACAATGCGCCAGTATTGCTTGAGTACATGAAAGAGAAGAATCTCAAGAAGCTTGCCGTGTTTTATCCGATTGATGATTTCGGTGTTACCTACAAAGAAGCCTTTGAAAAACTGGCTTCTGGTAGTGATGTAGAGATTGTCAGCATGGAAGGTTATGTGCCGACCGAAAAGGACTTCAAAACATCTTTGACAAAAATCAAAGGTCAGACTCCGGATGTCTTCTTTGCGGCGGGGACTGCACCACAACTAGGTAATATATTTAAGCAGGCAAGGGACATCGGAATTGATGCCCAGTTTATGAGTCAGGGGGCTGCAGAAAATAAACAGATGTTAGACGGAGCGGGGGTGGCAGCAGAAGGGCTAGTTTATAGCTATTATTTCGATCCATCAGACGAGAACGCTTCGGACTTTGCTAACCAATATCAGGCTCTGTATGGCCGGGTAGCCAGCCAGTATGTGGCTGAAGCGTACACTGGTCTCATGTTGATTGGCGAAGCGGCTAATACTTGTGGTAATAAAGTCAACCAAACTTGTTGGAAAAATTATCTGGATAACTTGAGCAATTTGCCGACAGTTCTCGGTTTGACTTCTGTCGATGAGCGAGGTGATCTGAAACCTGCCGTGATGTTCTTGAAGACAGTCAAAAATGGCCAATTTGTCCGTCTAGAAGAATAATCTATGGAATCCCACCTCAAACACCCTCACCACCAACTCAAGATCTGCGTCTCTGGCGCGGCGGAGACTGGCCACTGTGGGCCAAACGCGATGGAGATCGGCAAGGAGCTGGGCCGGCAGATTGCCAAGCAGGGCGCGGTGCTGGTCACTGGCGCCACCACCGGTTTCCCGCTCTGGGCGGCGATGGGTGCCAAGGAGGCTGGCGGGCAGTCTATTGGCTTCTCCCCCGCTTCCAACGCTCGCGAGCACGTGGAGGTCTATGGCTTGCCGCTAGATTATATGGATTTAATCGTCTATACCGGCTTTGGCTACTCCGGCCGCAATCTCTTGCTCACGCGCTCGGCGGATGCGATGGTGGTGGGCTGTGGCCGCGTGGGCACTATTAATGAGTTCTCTATTGTGTTTGAAGACGGCAAGCTGGTGGGTGTGCTGGAGGGCGAGTGGCCGACTGATGAGGTGATTAAAGATATTATGGAAAAAGGCAATCGCACTAGTGAGCGAGTGCTATTTGATTCTGACCCGGCTAAGCTGGTGGCGCGGCTGATCGAGCAGGCAGAGAAGGAGAGAGTAGATGAGTTCCGAGCTTATAAAAATCCTGGTCCAAACACTGGCGACGCTGATAGCAATACCTGTGCGCCGGGGCCGGAAGTGATTTTGTAAAGCTATAAACTAAAAAGCTAGAGAGACTTAACCAGGCGCTCAAAGACGGCCGGTTGCTCGGCGGCAAGAGTGGCTAGCACCTTGCGGTCTAGTTCTATTTTATTCTTCTTGAGTTTGGAGATCAGTTGGCTATAAGAGAGGCCGAGCGGGCGGGAGGCGGCGTTGATGCGCACGTTCCAGAGCCGGCGGAAGTCGTTCTTCTTATCGCGGCGGTGGGCAAAGGCGTGGACGCCAGCGTGCAAGAGCGCGGTGCGTGCCTCGCGCTCTTTATTACCGCGGCCAAAGCGGAAACCCTTGGCACTCTTGAGCACACTCCGGCGGCGTTTAAGCGCGTTTACTCCTTTTTTTACTCTAGGCATATTTTTGCTTTTTTATTTAATTAAATTCGGCAAATAGCGACTGCCGGGCTTGTTCTTGAGCTCAAAGTTCACACTCTGCTTGCCAGCGAGCTGGGAGCGGCGGCTGGCTTTGGCATTAAAGTGGTTCTTGCCGCCCTGGCGCGCCAAGAGCTTGCCACTGGCAGTGACTCTGATCCGCTTGCTGAAAGATTTATTAGTTTTCATAATTTACTTTTTATTTATTTCGCTTTTTCTATCACAATATTCAAGCCTTTTGGTCCTTTTTTCGCCGGATCAGCAATCTTGTAGCTGGCGCTCACCAGGTGGAGCAGGCGCTCTAGGCGTTCTCTCAGGAACTTCTCATCCAAGTATTTAGCGCGTCCGGGGAGGAAGAGGTCTATCTTCACCCGGTGCCCCTCGGTGAGGAATTCTGATACTTTCGCCGCCTTAATGGCTAAGTCGTGGTCGCCGGTGCCAATCTTAACTTGGATTGACTTGGTCTCTGTCACTTGCGCTTTGCCGCGCGAGAGCTTCTGCTTCTTGTTCTCCAGATACTGATACTTGCCGTAGTCCATCAGCTTGCCGATGGGCGGCACGGCGTTAGGCGAGATCTCTATCAGGTCCACACCCCGCTTCTCAGCCTCCACCAGAGCTTCACTCAAACTGAGAACGCCCAAATTGGCGCCCTGGTCGTCAATCACGCGCAATTCCTTAGCGCGGATCTGATGGTTGATTCTAGGATTAATCGACAATGAAGTCTGGAACTTAAAATATAAAGAACCCCGTTAGTCTAATCTAGGGCGAAGAAAAAGTCAATCTGCCAGGTAGCAAATTGACTTTTTCTAACTTTCTATGTTTATTGCAGTATCGCTAATCTCTCAGCTCTTATCTTATTGAGCGGCGGGAGTAACGACCCCTGGAGCCACTGGAGCGGCAGTCCCGGTCTCCATCTGGCCAGCTGGCATGGTAGCCTCGGCCCCCATATCAGCAGTCTCTGCGGTCATGTCGGTGGTCTCAGCCGGGACAGTGTCTTGGTTGCTATAGTACATATAGCCGCCAATGATCAAGACTAGGGCGATGATTACCACAAGCGTGCCAACGCCAAAGCCGTTCTTATTGTTTGTCATTTTTGTTGCTATTTAATTTTTCTAAATAATTCATCGACCCTTTTGTCGAGTGCCTCTATTATACTGGAATGGGTCGTAATTGCAATGCTACAATAGGCCGGATGGCTAATCTGGTTGATAACCCCCGCGCGCGCTATGACTACGACTTGCTGGAGATCTTGACTGCTGGCTTGGAGCTGAGCGGTTTTGAAGTGAAGGCACTCAAGCTGGGGCGAGGCAAGCTAGCCGGGGCCAGAGTGCTGGTCCGGGGTGGGGAGGCTTACCTGGTGGGTGCGGCCATTGAGCCCTACCAGGCGGCCAATTTGCCCCCTGGTTATGAGAAAGGGCGTGCCGTGAGGTTGCTCCTGACTAAGCGGGAGATCGCCAGCTTGGCCAGCAGGGAAGGCGAGCGAGGCTTGACAATTATCCCCCTATCTGTATATAATAAGGGAGGTAAGCTCAAGCTTGATCTCGCGCTAGCCAGGGGGAAGAAGCAGTTTGATAAGCGGGAAAATATCAAGAAGCGCGAGACAGAACGCGACTTGAGACGGACCTTGAAAACTAATTTATAAACGGGGATGATCGGCCTAGACAAGTGGCGATCCTTCCCTTGGGGCATGCCGAGAGCGCCCGACTCTCGCTAATCAACAGGCACAAACACAATTGCCAACACAATGGCTAAGCGCAGTGGTACGGTTTCCCCGTACTTCGGCGTTCCGAGTTTCGCTTTAGCTTAACCCGGCGTCTCGTCTCTCCTTGCTTGCTGGAGGGAACGGGGTGTTATATCCGCAAGCTAGAGACCAGCAGCGCGTCGCGCTTGGTTCTCAACAAAATAGACGCTAACTAGTCTGGCATTTGGCTCACTTAGAGCCAGCCTAGCTACAACCAAGTGAGCTAAGCACGTAGAACCGGGGAGTTACACCATTTGCACGCGGGTTCGATTCCCGCCATCTCCACAATATTTAATCAAATCAACCCGGGTTGCTTTCAGCTTCTCTTTTTGTAAAATAAAGAAGCGATGCTAGAAGAAGCAAGAAAGGCGATCCGCACGCGTACGCTAGGCTATATTGCTGGCGGTTTGGGTTTGGTAGCAGGCCTGGCGTGGAACGATGCAATCCGGAGCTTGATTGACCAGCTCTTGCCCAATAGCGGCGGCTCTGTGCTGGCTAAGTTGTTCTATGCGCTGGTGGTAACGATTGTGGTTGCCGTTTTACTCTCTTATGTAGAGCGCTTGTCGGCTAAATAGTGTCTCAGACTTTTATTAAAACTCAAGAGGACTTCACTTGCCTGCACTGTGGCGCGAGTGTGATTGGCAATGGCTATACTAACCATTGCCCGGCGTGCTTATATAGCCGGCATGTGGACGAGTACCCGGGCGACCGGGCGGCAGGCTGTGGCGGGCTAATGCGGCCGGTGAGCTGGCGTGGAGCGGTGGGTGAGCAGGATATATTGCACCGCTGTGAGCTCTGCGGACATGAAAAGTGGAATAAAATGGCAAGAGGTGATAATATGGAGGCCTTGAGTCAAATTAGCTAATTAATTTTTTAAATAAAATAAAATGAAAAAAGTTGTGATCTACACCACTCCCACTTGCTCTTATTGCAAGCTGGCTAAAGAGTTCTTCCAGCAACATGGCGTGAGTTACGAGGAGTATAATGTGGGCAGTGACGCTGCCAGGCGGGAGGAGATGATTAACAAGAGCGGCCAGATGGGCGTGCCGGTAATCGCTATCAGTGGCGATGATCTGGAGGAAGAGAAGATCATTGTCGGCTTTGATAAAAGCGCGCTCGCCTCTACGCTCGGAGTCTAAGCTCCAGCCCTCATAGTTCAATGGATAGAACAAATCCGTCCTAAGGATTAGATCTCTGTTCGATTCAGAGTGAGGGCACAGGTAATTAATTAAGCTTCTGATTCTTCCGTTGCTTTTTAGCACGCTTTCAGCTAGACTACTGCCATGAACCCGGAGGAACGCGAGTTGCTGGAGTCAATCCGGAAGTTGACAGAGGAGAATAATGAGATCATAAAGAGTCTGCGCCGTATCCATCGTTGGGGTAGCTTCTGGTCAGTGTTCCGCTGGGCACTGATTATTGGCTCGGCCTTGGGTGCTTATTATTATCTCCAGCCGTATGTGGACAAGATTCTAGAGCTCTATAGCGCGTTACCCGATTTCCAAAACTTTTTGCCCAGATAGCTCAGTTAGTAGAGCATTCGCCTGAAGAGCGAAGGGTCGTCAGTGCAAATCTGACTCTGGGCACCGTGTAGGTCTTTGATTAACTCAGTTGCTTTTTCTGGAAGGAGGAAGTGCGGTGCCTATTGTTGGATCGACTGTTGAAGACAGAGCCGGGAGCTTGTCGCGGCGGGCGCGCTTTGGCCACTGGAGTCACGAGGGACCGGAGCGACTTGAGTACGGCCTCACCCCAGATGGAAAGCCGTTTATTGGCGGGGCAGTTTTTGTTGACGATCGTGAGTTTGTGGATATGCTGATTATTATGCTCGGCCTGATGACTAGCAAGTTCCTGGAGAAGGCAGAAAATTCTTGACGCAAAAAAACACCTCGCGCATTAACTTGCGCCAGGTGTTTTATTTTTTCTTTTCTACTCCGGATTTAATTAAAGCGACTTGATCTTGAGATTCTGACTCTTGCTCTTGTCTATCTTGGGCAAGCGGATGGTGAGCAAGCCGTGCTTTTCTAGAGCCTCAGCTTCTTCCACTTCCACCTCGCAGGGCAGGAGAATAGTGCGGGAGAAAGAGCCCCAGTACAGCTCTTTATGGAAATAATTATCATGGTCAATCTCACGAGTGAGGTGGCGCTTGCCTTTAATCGTGACCATCTCGCGAGTGATAGCCACGTCTAGGTCCTCCGGCTTCACTCCCGAGACCATCGTCTGGATCACGATCTCTGAGGGCGTCTGGTACACATCCACAGCTAGCTCGCCCTCTTCCTCGTTTAGCCACGCGGCGCTATCCGGGCTGCTCAACCTCTGCTCCAGGTTGATGTCTTCATCGCCGGCTGGCACACTGCCGGTGAGTCTCTCTAGGAATGATCGCTTTTTGCTCATCTATTTTTTTATTATATTTTTCAGTTTAGCTATTCTTGCTTATTGCTTGTCTTGGTAAGGCGACAGGTGATCCTTTTGATCCGCTCAAAGAGGTAAATAACGATGATCGTGAGCGTCCAGAAGAGGAGAAAAATCCTCATCACCTCGCCGTCCCCGCTCTTGATTATAAGATAATTAAAGAGGCTGTGCAAAGCAATCGCGCTGATTAATCCAGCCAGCGTGGCAAGGAACTTTTGCCGCTTGGTGCCGCAGAAGGCGAGCGCCAAGCAAGTACCCAGCGCGCTGGAGGTGACCACATGCAGGATAGTAGCGCCGATAAAGCGGAGATTGCCATTGAGCCAGAAGTGGACTTGGCTCCCACTCTCGCTGAGCGCGTTGATCATAAAGAGCGAGTTCTCGGCGGCAGAGAAGCCGAGCGCGGCTGTGATGAGATAGATGAGGGCGTCCACTGGCTCATCAAAGTAGGGAGTGCTCAGTGCTAGTGCCGCAACCACTAGATATTTTATTAGTTCTTCAGAAGCGGCCCAGGCCAGGATGGTATAGAGCACGTTCTGCTCCAGACCCAAGCCCCAGAGCTCTCGCAGGAGCTCCTGGAGCAGGTAAGTGGGCAGGACCGCAAAAGCGCCAGCCAGGAAGAGGCCGACCAAGAGTCCTCTTGGTTCTGGCTGTCGCGTGTCCTCGCGGAGCCAGAAGGAGAGCCAAACCAGCGCTGGCAGTGCGCCGCCGATGATCGCCAGGACGATATCTAGATGCTCGGCCATGTTGCAATGATTAACTCACGCGCACCTTCAGCATGTTCAGTTAATTGCCAGATTTCTTCAGTCACAAAGGGCATGAAGGGGTGTAATAAGCGCAAGACTTGATCTAAAGTATAACTTAAAATTAGATTAGTCTCTGCGTCAGTTTTATTCTTCGTGTCTTCTAGATATTGATCAGCCAGGTCGTGCCAGGCAAAGTCGTAGAGCGCGTGCGCCGCGTTGCCAAATTGATAAGTTTCTAGATTTTTCGTCACTGTTTGTTTAACTGCTTCTAGTTTTACTAAAATGTCAGCGTTACTCGCGGGTTTCTGGCTGGATATTTTGTTATCTGTTTTAGATAAAATATAGCGAGCGATGTTCCAGAGTTTATTCGCAAACTTTTTCCCCATCAGGATATTATCCTCGCCAAATTTGATCTCCTGGCCGCCGAACTCTTGATAAATCAGGCCAAAGCGCGTGGCATCGGCGCCATACTTCTGGATCATCTCCAGTGGATCAATGCCCGTGCCCAGCGACTTGCTCATGCGCTGTCCCGATTTTGCCAAGACGGTAGCGTGGATTAGCACGTCTTGGAACGGCGCTTGCTCGGCGAACTCCAAGCCAGAGATGATCATCCGCGAAATCCACAAGTGCAAGATATCCCGCGCGCTGGTGACGAACTGCGTGGGGTAGAATGTTTTGAAGTCCGCCGCGCTTTTATCCGGCCAGCCAAGCGTAGCCAGTGGCCACAGTGCACTAGAGAACCAGGTATCAAATGTATCTTCTGAGCCTTCCACTGGCACGCGGTGGCCCCACCAGATCTGGCGGGAGAGGCACCAGTCGCGGATATTTTCTAACCAATCCACGGCGATATCTCGCCAGCGCTCGGGGTAATATTTCACCTCGCCAGCTTCTATCGCTCTCAAGGCTTTCTCAGCTAACGGCTGCATCCTTAAGAACCACTGTTCAGACAAGAGCGGCTCAATCACGCTGTTGCAACGGTAACAGCGTGCAACGTTGTGCTTCAATTCTTCCTCTCTCACCACCAGACCCTTCTCACGCAATCTCTCTACAATTTTCTCCCGTGCATCAGTAATCTTTTGTCCGGCAAATTCACCGGCAATCGGGAGTAATTTGCCGTATTGATCAATGATTTCTTCTTTGTCTAGTTTGTGCCGCTCGGCAATATCGTAATCCACCAGACTATGTGCTGGCGTGATTGTCATAGCACCGGTGCCAAAGTCCATGTCAATTGCTTCATCCTTAATTAGCGTGGCTGTAATTGGTCCGTTGATCCACTCCAGTTCAAACTTTTGTCCATGCTCGTACTGTGCGTAGCGTTCGTCTTTGGGATGCACTACCACATATTTATCGCCGAATTTGGTCTCCGGCCGTGCGGTGCCGATTATGAATGGTCCATATTGGAAATAATAAAACCGTCCTGTCTCCTCTGTATATTCCAATTCCAGATCTGAGAGCGCTGTTTGATCTTTAATGCACCAGTTAATTACTCTCTTGCCTCTGTAAACTAGACCCTTTTCTTGATAGTGCAGAAAAGCACGCTTCACCGCTTCCTGATACTTCTCATCCATCGTGAATCTAGTGCGCGACCAATCCAGCGAGCAACCCAGTTGCTTGAGCTGATCTAGAATTATATTTCCATATTTCTCTTTCCATTCCCAAACTTTTTCTAAGAATTTTTCCCGGCCCAAGTCGTGCCTGGATAAACCTTCTTTTTTCAAGTTTTTCTCTACTGCGTTCTGCGTGGCAATGCCGGCGTGATCTGTGCCCGGCAGCCAGAGCGTTTTCCGCCCTCGCATCCTTTCAAACCTGATTAAAATATCCGAGATAGTATTCTCCAGCGCGTGGCCCATGTGGAGTGAGCCGGTTACGTTTGGCGGCGCAATAGCGATAGTGTAAGGCTGACCAGATTGATGACGGACCGGGAGCTTGTCTGGATTAAAAAAGCCACCCTCTTCCCAGAGCTGGTAGATCCGCTTTTCCGTCTCCTGTGGCTGGTAAGGCTTGAGCAGTTTCTCGTTCATCTTGTTGGCCATAAATACGGCCTAAATATAGCAAAATTAAGCCTTTTTGGCGAAAATAAAAAAACCGCCAGCGGGGATGGCGGTAAGTGACGGTGTAGCGTGAGGAAATCAGCAACGATGGTAGTCCCGCTCCTCCCAGTATATCGGGAGATGGTTAGGGTCAGTGGAAGATTTTTCAGGAATCGGCGTATATAACGGATCTTCGTCTTCTCCTACTGCGAACAAGTACATCTCATGGGCTGTTTGCCAACACTTTCGGAAAAGTTCGCTCACGTTTTTCTCCTTAAAGAGCCAAATTTATCTCAAACGCTGATTATATCTCTAGCAGATTAATTATCTGCTGTCAATGTTTAGATTGCCGTCTGCTGTCAATTTCTCCGGATCGGCAAAGTCGTTCTTGAGCGCGCGGAAGTAGCCGGCCACGGCGATCATGGTGGCGTTATCGGTGCTGAGTTTGAGATCGGGAATGAGTAAATTAAGATTTGAGAAGTCTGGCGCTAATTTATTTCTAAATTGCGTTTGTAATTCTTGATTCGCTGATACTCCGCCGGCGATAATTAAGGTTTTTGGATTATATTGTGTGATTGCTTTGCTGGTCTTGCTGAGCAAGACATCTATCACTGCTTGCTGGAACTCGCGCGCAATTTGTTTCTTTTTATTTTCATCAATCTCGCCCAGATTTTTTACTAAATATAAAACAGCGGTTTTGAGACCAGAGAAAGAGAAATCTAGATCGGGTGAACTCAACATTGGCCGCGGGAGCTTGTGCTCTAGCGCTGGCAAGTTTTCTTGCTCGGCTTGTGTGGCGAGTTTACCAATCTCCGGCCCGCCCGGGTAAGGTAGATTTAAGATCCTGGCTACTTTATCAAACGCCTCGCCCACGGCATCATCGCGCGTCTCGCCTAATTTCTGGTATTCCAGCCAGTTTTTACTCAAGACTAGTTCCGTGTGCCCGCCGGAGATGAGTAGCGCCAGAGCGGGGAAGAGCGTGTTGTAATTTTGTGTTGTAATTTGCTGGCTAACAAGAGGCGAGAGAAAGTGGCCCTCCATGTGGTCTATGGCGGCTATTTTAACGCTCCAGGCAGTGGCAAGCGCGCGGGCAAGGTTGAGTCCTACCCAGAGCGCCGGCTCCAGTCCTGGGCCACGGGTGACGGCCACAGCATCAATTTTAGGCACACTATTTTCTTCTAGAAATGGCACCAGTTGCTCTAATAATTCCGGCTCGCGCGCAAGAGTGTGTTGTAATTTGTGATGTAATTCTGGTGCCAGCTTTTCCGCATTTTCTCTTTTCATCAATAATCCAGCTTTCGCCAGCGCTTCTTGCAAGAGTGGGACGAGATTGCGTGCGTGTTCGCGCTTGGCAAGCGAGGGCACCACGCCGCCGAACGGCTCGTGCAGTTTCACTTGCGATGAGACAAGGTGAGCTAATACAGAAAATCTTGGCGCGGTAAACTCGCCGGTGGCCTGCACCACGCTCACGGCCGTTTCGTCACAGCTAGTTTCTATTGCTAAGATATGCACAGCGCCAGCATAGCATAAGCGGCGGGAGGGGAGTAGAATGGATCTCGGGTGAGTTCTTGTGTGTCATAAACTAGAACCAGAGAGGAGGTGTGATTATGTTCTACTACATCAATCTGCAACTCCACTTCAAGGATGGTGGGGTAGCATGCGCTCTGATTGGTCCATTCAAACGGTTGAAGCGTCGTGTCGAGTGGCATGAGGGGGTGCTGGAGGCGGCATTCGGGTGGCGTGAGGGTGATGTGTCATTGGCCGTGCTCGATCGCAAGCGCCGTGTGGCATATGCTGTTTCGGCCAATATTCATCCACGAGCAATTATTGGGTTGGTGGAGCGGCGCTATCGGGAGTATCTGTACAGACTTGAACTAGAACGGCTGGGAGTCAGGGATCACACAGAAGATGAAGATTGAAAGCCCGACCTCACTACTTGTGAGGTCGGGCTTAAATTGTTTCTTATTTTTTAATGTTTCCGCGATTAAAATTGAAGTGGGCGGTAGAGGACTCGAACCTCTGACCCTGTCTACGTCAAAGACATGCTCTACCAACTGAGCTAACCGCCCTGCTTGGTGCCAACAATTTAGCAGAGTTTCCCCTTTTGCGGAAGAGGTGGGATTTGAACCCACGATGAGCTTTCGCCCATGCCGGTTTTCGAAACCGGTGCCTTCAACCACTCAGCCACTCTTCCAGCCTTAAATTAGCACTTTTTTACTTTTATCGCCAGATTAGCTATAATCGCGATGTTTAGCTTGGCCCCATCGTCTAACGGTTAGGACATCGGCTTTTCAAGCCGGTAATCCGGGTTCGATTCCCGGTGGGGTCACCAAAATCTAAGTGAGTGGGCTTGTGTTCCACACCAGAGAAGAAGCTTGAATTCTCACACCACAAAGCCCCGCATTTGCGGGGCTTTGTGGTTACTCAACATCTATCTTGACGCGCTTTTTTATCTCTTCCTCCGACTTCGGGAGTGTGATTGTAAGGACACCGTTTTTTGACTTTGCCACAATGTCGTCCTTCTTGACCCGAGCAGGGAGAGCAAACTCTCGCCTGAACTCGCCATACTCGCGCTCGTAGCGATAGACTTTTCCTTTTCTTTCCTCTTTATCTTCCTTGTCTATCTTGCCAGAGAGCGAGATGTAATCGTCCCCAACCTCTACATTGATGTCTTGCGGATCAATACCAGGCACATTTGCCATTACTTTGATCTCATTATCCGTTTCCTCGACATCAACTCGGGGAAAGATCGTAGAGACATTACCGAGCCCGCGATTACGAAAGAGACTCGGCGTCATCATGTTGAACGGATCCCACGAATCGTCGAAGAATCTGTCAATGAGAGAGAAGGGGCTCGCGAAGTTACCGCGCCTAGAAAGAGCTTGCGTATTGCCATCTCTTTTTTGGATTTCGTTTTTCATAGTTTTTTGCGATTAACTTCTAGTAATGTCCCCTTGCATTCGACCTCACACAAGGAATTAAATTTTCTTACACACAAGCTAAGGATACCCATTCGGTTTCCCCCTTAGCTCTAGAGAACTTCTGATTCCCGTATCCTCGCATTTGCGAATTTGCCTGCACTCTATTTAATTGTTTTTGAGGAGATGCTAAGTGGCATCAGAAATCGAACGAATGAATTTCTTTAGCCAAGCACCGCTCATTATCTGCTTCACTAAAGTCATACATTATTTTCTGCTTAGCGGCGGTCGACTACTCCGCCTACACTTTATTCAACGACCACCGGGGCAAAAGGTGTCATCAGAAACTGTACCATAACGACCTGAAGAAATTTTCTTGTTCACGGAAATAGTCATCCACTTCCTTTAACCTTGCCTCCGTTTGTTTTCGCATCTGATCTAAATCTTCTTCTGTAATTGGTGTTGTGGTGGCATGGGTTTTGGCTTTGCCGTTTTCATACACCGCCACCACCTCACTTCGGAATCCATAAGGCGAGTCAATGGAAACCTCATCTGACGAGGTCACAACTTGCGTTGGCACCGAGGATCGTGGCCCCTGTGACCTGTTCCACAAGTATATGTTCGCTATAACGCTTGCCACTAAAAAAGCCGAAATTATGTAGACAGTTTCGCGTTCTCTCATATACTAAAATAAACGGGTAAAGACCAAAAAGGTGTCATTTGTTGAGAAAGCGCGGTTTGGTGTATCTTAGTTTTTTATGTCCGAAGGAGGCAATGTCTCTCAGATATGGATGTGCGGCTAATTTCTTGCGGGTGCGGGAGAGATTGAGTTTTATAGCATTTTCTGTTGATCTTGTAATGGCGGCAATATCCTTAATTGATTTTTCGTCCTGGTATCTCATCAGAAGAACATCTCGATTTGATGCGGGTAGGTCTTGGATTGCGTGCCACAAGGCGTCGGCGTCTGATTTTCTCTCAATCCCATCAGTTACTTCGTATGGGATGTCCCCCACATCTTCTATTGGTACAGAGATCGGTTTACGGTAGTGATCAATTAGCAAATGTCGAGCAATGGTGAGAAGATAGGTGAGGTACGAGTATCCACGAATACGAAATCTGGAAAGATTTTGAAAAGCTCTGAGAAAAGTTTCTTGCATTAAATCTTCAGCCAGCATCGTATTGTGGCCAGTGCGATACCAGATATAGTTAAAAACCTTGTTTGCATATTTTCTATACAACTTCTCATACGCCCCAGGGTTTTTCTTGGCCATTTCAACAAACCTTGTGTCCTCGGTATCCATAGACTATCCCATCTTATCAAAAAACTATTTTGGGTCGTAGTGATATGGGTTGTTCGTTTGTTTCTCGTTAAGCGAGTCATTGCCCGAACCACTCTGTTCGCCACCTTTTCATTGTCTGTATCTCGCCAGTCTGTGCGCTAATGATGTCGTTGCCGAGTCGGATAAGTTCCGGACGTTTGGTGCTCTTGAGGAGTATCTGCGCCATTTCCACTGCGCCCTCGTGATGGATAATCATCTGGTCAATAAATGCTTGATCCAATGCGTCACCGCTCTTCCCTTCTAAGCCACCCATCATGCCTTGCATTGCTCCGTGCATGTTGTGTGGGGGCGTGTAAATAGTAGACATCTTTTGTCCTACAGCGTGTGTTCCTGCAAAGTAGCCAATGCCCAAGCCGAGTAGAAGTATTACAATGCTAGTCATGATATTTTTATTTTCCATAATAACTATTGTAGCAAATTAACAACAAGTTATGAAGCCTGCTAAGATTAACAGAATGCTAATCCCTCACGGCGTCGTTCACCAGGTGCCAGCCGACCTGCGGGCGATCTTGCTTGCGGATGCTAAAGCGCGAGCGGCGTGGGAGGACATCACGCCGCTCGCGCGCAACGAGTGGCTTTGCTGGATTGAGTCGGTGAAGAAGCCGGAGACGAGACGGCTCCACCTCAAGCGCACCAGAGAGGAGCTCAAGCAAGGCAAACGCCGGCCGTGTTGCTGGCCAGGTTGCCCGCATCGCTCCAGCTTGCGCGATTAGATTTTTTATACTATACTAGAAGTAGTAAGTTCTTCATTGTGAGGGACGGAATCTGGTAGCAGGTTGACCGAGAAAGGGGCTGCAGATGTCTCGTGGTTTGTTGGATATTTTGGCTCGCGCTAACCTAACTTTGATCTCAAGCACAGATGGCAGGTCGGTTCAGGTCAAAGGTACGCTTGAGGCGCATCACGACAGCATTGTCGGTACTCAAAAAGGTCACACCCTGGATTTATCTGGAGAACTCACGGCCATTAGAGACGGCGATTTTGTGCAAGTCTCTCTGGTTCTGGGTAATATCAGGATTCAAGGCAAGCTTGAGCTTTCTGGACTGACTTTGGAACAGACTCTGTTTCTTTGTGGTCGGCCAATGCCCGGAGCGGTGTTGGCGGGAAGTGGAGAGGATGTCGGCACCTCAATGACCAGTGAAGCGTGGCATTAATAGTCAAGAATTCAAGCCCGCGGATTTAGCGAAATCCGCGGGCTTTTCTCTTTTTATTCCACCACCTCAATCTTCGCACCCAGTTCTTTGAGACGATTTACCAAGTCTTCGTAGCCTCTATTGATAGAGTAAATATTGCGGAGGATAGAAGTGCCGCGGGCGGCGAGCATGGAGATGAGGATGATCGCCGCCGGACGGAGCGCCGGCGGGCAGATCACTTCAGTGCCGCGCAAGTGGCTTGGTCCCTCTATGTAAACGCGATGCGGATCAGCGAGCTTAATATTTGCACCCAGTTTATTTAATTCTAAATAATAAATCGCGCGGTTCTCAAAGACCCAGTCATGGATCAGTGTCGTCCCAGTAGCCTGGGTGGCGATTGGGACAAAGAAAGGGAGATTATCAATATTGAGGCCGGGGAAGGGGAGAGGGTGGATTTTGTCCTCCAATGCGCGCAACTCAGACGGCTGGGTGCTGATGTCTACCAGCTCAGTGTGGCCGTTGGCGCTCTTGTGTCGCTCGCTCAAGGAGAACTTTAACCCCATCTTTTCTAGCTTCAAGAGCTCTAGTTCCAAGAAGTCTATGGGGCAACGCTTGATGGTGAGACTAGATTTAGTCGTAGCCGCAATAGCTAGGAAGAGCATTGATTCAATCGGATCCTCGCTCAGCTCAAATTCCACATCTTTTGCTATTTTCTCTGCGCCGGTAATCTTGAGCGTGCTGGTGCCAATGCCGTCTATTTTTACCCCCAGGAGCTCTAGGAAGTAACAGAGATCGCGCACCATGTAGTTGCTGGAGGCCAGTTTGATGGTCGTCTGGCCAGTGATTAGACTAGCCGCGATCAGAGCGTTCTCTGTCACCGTGTCTCCCGTCTCATAGAGTACAATCTCGGCCGGATGCAAGCCTGGCACTTCTACCTCGTAATCATCTTCTCGCGATTTGATATCTATCCCCAGTTTTTCTAGCGCAAAGAGGTGGGGTCGGACTGTGCGCTCACCCAGCTTGCAGCCTCCCGGATGAGGGAAGCTGAAGCGTTGGTACTGGTGCACCAGCGTGCCGATCAAGAGTAATGCGTTCCTTGTCTTGCTGGCCGCTTCTGTGTCAATTTTTTCTACTGCCAATTTCTCCGGCGGCTGGATCACTAGGTCGTGGCCGTATTCTTGCACACTCACGCCCAGGCTCACCAGCACTTCAATAATTCGGTTCACCTCTTCAATCCTTGGCACGTTCTTGAGCGTGGTTTTGCCCTTATTGAGCATGGAGGCACAGAGTAGCGCCACCGCGGCGTTCTTAGAGCGGTTAGTTGTAACCGTACCCGAGAGCGTTGCACCGCCCTCTATCTTGACGTTAACTGTTCCGGTGGAGGTGGGCATAGATATTCTCCAGCGCTTTAATAGCATCGCCGGCGGCGATATTGTTCTGGTGGTAGAGCGCGTCGGTCGCATCGCCGGCGGCCCAGATGCCAGACACAGACGTGGCCTGAGTTCTTGGGTCTACCATAATAGAACCGTAGTCGTTAAGTTTAACCAGATTCTTCACAAACCAAGTTGTTGGCACCAGGCCGATTTCTATAAAGACGCCGGCTGTTTTAAGCTCTTTTACCTCGCCAGTTTTGAGATCTTTATAACTCAAGCTGTTTACAAATTTATCGCCGGAAAATTTAATAGTCTCGGCGTTGGTGATGATCTGCATCTTGGGATTCTGCCTCACTTTTTCTACTGTGATCTCATCAGCGCGGAAGGTCTCACCGCGGTGCACAAGCGTGACGCTCTGGCAATAAGCTAGTAACTGCGCGGCAGTCTCAAACGCCGCGTTGCCGCCGCCGATCACCACCACATCTTTGCCAGCAAAGAGCGGGCCATCGCAAGTGGCGCAATAAGTGATGCCTTTCTGCTCAAATTCTTTCGCTCCTGGCACGTCCAGTTTGCGTCGCTCGGCACCGGTGGTGATGAGCGCGGTCTTGCTCTCATAAGTTTTATCACTATCAGTCTTGATCTGGAAATTGCTGCCAGACTGGGAAATATCAACCACCTTCTCGCCTGTGGCGATTACAAAGTCAGCAGACTCGTAAGCATAGAGATGAGACTTAAGCTGTTCGGCCAGTTCTGTGCCAGAGATCGCTTTGGTGCCAATCCAGTTCTGGATCTCGGCCGAGACACTAGACTGCCCGCCAAAGTCAAAGGTGATAAAAAGCGTTTTTAATTTTTTTCGTGCCGCATAGACGCCAGCCGCCACACCTGCTGGTCCGCCGCCAATGATAACTAAATCAAACAGCATTTATTTATTTTTTAATTTTCTATTTTTTTAAACTACTTTTTTGGCCGTCTGAGGAAAGCGGGGATAGAGGACCAGTCTTCATCTTCTGTTGCTCCGGTGCTGTTATCATCTTTCTTGTTGTTCTTGAGATCCGGCAGTGAGCTCTCTGGCTCGTCTTTTTTGTCGTCCATAATTTTCGCTTCTGAAATGGGTCCGCTCTTCTTGCGCGAGTTCTCGGGGAAGCCGCTCGCGATCACGGTAACTTTAATCTCATTTTTAGCAAGCTTATCATCGTGGATAGCACCAAAGATCACTTTAGCATTCGGATCAATAGAAGCGATAATCACTTTAGCCGCTTCTTGGATCTCAAACATCGTCATATTCTGGTCGCCAGCAATGGCAAAGAGCACGCCCTTGGCGCCGTCTATCGCCACGTCTAGCAGTGGGGAATTGATCGCGGCCTTGGCCGCCTCCACCGCGCGGTTCTCACCAGCGCTCTTACCAATGCCCATCAGCGCCGAGCCGGTATTGGCCATGATCGCTCTGATATCAGCAAAGTCTACGTTGATGATGCCGGGCGTGGTAATCAAGTCAGAGATGCCCTCCACCGCCTGGCGCAAGATCTCGTCACACATCGCAAATGCTGTGCTCGCCGTGGTGTTCTTATCAATCAAGCCCAGCAGTCTATCGTTTGGCACGATGATGATAGAGTCTACCTCTTTGCGGATATCCTCCACTGCGCGCTCGGCGATCTGCATGCGCTGGTTGCCCTCAAAGAAGAAAGGTTTGGTCATCACCGCCACAGTGAGGATGCCCTGATCCTTGGCCGCCTTGGCCACCAGCGCGCTGGCGCCGCTCGCCGTGCCGCCGCCTGCCCCGCCGGCGATGAAGACCATATCCGCGCCCTTGAGCGCGTTCTGCACCTCCTCCATGCTCTCCTCAGCCGCCTTGCGGCCCACTTCCGGATTCATCCCCGCGCCCAGGCCTCGGGTCAAGTTCTTGCCAATATGCACCTTTTTCTTAGCTAGCGCGTGGTGCAGCTTCTGCGCATCAGTATCAATAGCAATAAATTCCACGCCCTTCACGTGCGAGCGCACCATGTGGCTCACGGCGTTGGTGCCCGAGTTGCCTACGCCGATCACCTTGATCCGGGCAAAAGCCTCAATCTCTGGCTCAATCTTAGGCATAATTCTGCCTAGTTTAGCAGTCTCAAGAGAAAATGCAACTAGCGCCAAATCGCGATTTTTGGCACGAAAAAAGCCACTACGAACGAGTCGTAGTGGCTAAATGTTAATGAGTGTCTAAGCGGAGTATTCCTTGATTGGTTGACGACGAATAGGTTCCGCTAGCGTTCACTGCCGATATTCCAGACCTGTTAGGCAGGAGGCACAGACCAATGAACTCGCAGACTTCGCCCGCAATTTTTAGTTCTGTGATGGTCATTACAGGATTTTTTGCCTTGCTACCATCTGGCGAAGCGCAACAAAACGTGACCACTTTTTCCAGATCGAACCGCCGAAGTTTCCGGGCTTCATTGCTGGCGTCAAATGATTCCTGCAATTGTTCCAGTGTCGGTCCGCTGACAATCTCCCATGGACCCCAGTCGTCAAATTTGGGTGGGGGAACGATTGTTTCTTTTCTCTTGAATGGCCACCACATGAGCGACCTCCTTCCTTCTATTTCAAAGACCCGCTTGTTTCGTACCCAGTACTACCAACCCCCATTATACACCCAAGTGGCTATTTTTGTCAATACCACTAATCCGCCAGCTGGCGGACGGCTAGAAATAAGCTTATTTTGGCTACACTAAGTTTTTCTAAAAAATCACGGCCAGAACTCTTTGAGCCAACGCACAAGGCTAGATTTGGTATCGCGGATGAGGGTTACGCTTGGCGAATCTTCTGGCACCAAGCCAAAGCCAAATAAGCACAAGCCATAAGGCACCACCCAGGCGGCGTCTTTGATTTGATTTTTCAATTGTGGCGCTTGGAGTGGATCAAAGATGCGCGCTGGCAAGCGGAGCGAGCTCTTGGCCAGTCTCTCAATATTTTCCAAATTTCCGCCGCCGCCCACAATGATCACACCGGCGGGGAGCAGGCCGTTCCGGCCAATTTTCTTAAGATGCGCTTCTACTGATTCAAAAATGTCTGTCAGTCTGGCTTCTATTATTTCATCTAATTTTTTCTTGAGTCCCACGGCATGTTGTCCGCCCAGCTTAAGTTGCTCGGCTTCCTCCATCTGCACGCGCAGGCCGAGCGCAATATCTTTAGTCACATCGCTAGAGCCAAAAGGGAAGACTTGCACTGAGATTGGGATACCTTCCTCAAAAGTGATGATAGAAGTTGTCTCTGAGCCAATATTGACGAGCGCTACACCGGCCATCTTCTGCGCTGTGGAGAGCGCGGTAAAGCTTGCCGCTAGTGGCGCGGCCACCACGTCCTCCACACTCAGCCCAGCCAGGCCCACCACGCGCACCAAGTCGTTCAAGTGTTGACTCAGGCAATACATAAAGAGCGTGCGGACTTCCAATTTAGCTCCCCTCATTCCCTCCACGCGGCTCAGTACGCGCTCGCCGTCCAGCTTCCACACCTGAGGCACTTGGTGGATCACTTGCTTGTTTGTCAGCTCGCCCAGCTGGGCGCGGCTCGCCTCAATAGCGCGGTTGATATCCGCCTCGCTCACTTCCAAGTCAGCGCGGGAGATCGCTACCTGGCCCGTGGCTGTTTTAGCATCTAGCGTGATGCCGCCAATGGACAAGAAGACGTTTTTTAATTTAACTTTAGTCTGTCTTTCTGCCTCTCGCACCGCTTCTTTCAAGTTTTCCAGCGTTTCGTCAAAGTTGACGATGTAACCGCGCTTGAGTCCGCGCGACTCCTTGCGCACTTGGCACACAATCCGGGGCACGGCAGACTCTGGCACAACCTCAGTGACCACTAGCCGGATGCTAGAGGTGCCGATGTCTAATCCCGTGACGAGTTGGCGCGCCATTAGTGGTGAAGCGTTTGATTAATTTTTGCTCTTCTCTCTCCATTCTACTACCGTGGCGCATTCCTTTCAAATGTAAAAGTCCGTGGATAAAGAGCTCCAGCACGGTGTGGCCGGTTTTCTTTGCTTCTTTTTTGTTTATCAAAATTTCCCCGCTACTTTTTGAGAGCGGATAGCTCAGGACGTTGTGATCAGATTCTTGGTCAGTAACAAAAGCGAGGCTTAGTTCGTAAGCCTCGCCCAGGACCTCGCTTTTAATTTTTTCCCAGTTTCTTAAGCCGTTCATATTCCGTGCGGCGAGCCAGGCGAGTGAGAGCCGACTTCTTACGCTTGTAGTGCGACTGAGCGCGGGTGGCCGCCTTCAGGCTCTTAACGCGGCGGATAATGCCGGCGCCTTGCACGCGCTTCTGGAAGCGGCGCAAGAGACTAGAGCTAGACTCGCCCTGTTCCCGCTTGATTTCTATTACTGTTACCATAGAGGCTTATAAGCTAACACTTTTTAATATATTCCGCAAGGGCGCTCACGGGCACGGTCTCCTGCGAGCGGGTCTGCATGTTCCGCACAATCACCGTGTTCTCCATCGCTTCTTTTTGTCCCAGGATGATTGTATAAGGCACGCCCAGCTTCTCTGCCAAGCCCAATTGCACACCCAAGCTGTCTTTAGAGATAGACTGAGCAATCGGCACCTTCGCTTTCCGCAAGATTTCAATCACGCCAAAGCTCTTGAGCTTGGCATCAAACGAGAGTTGAATAAAAAATACTTTAGGCTTCTTGATTATTCTGGGATAAATCGGCTTATAGTTAGCCGAGAGCGCTAGCCTGTCTACACTGATAGCCACACCCACGGCTGGCACATCTTTTTTACCACCGATCATCTTGGCTAAGTAGTCATAGCGCCCGCCGCCAGCAATAGAGAGCGGCGGCTCGGTCATCTCTGGCGTTACCGGCTCGCTGATCTCAAAAACGGTTCTAGAATAATAATCTAAGCCGCGCACCAGACTATTATTGATCTCATAATTAATCTCCATCATATCTAAGTACTCCAGCACTTCCTGGAAGTGCTTCTGGCAATTGTGGCAGAGGTAAGTGATAGAGCTGGGCGCACCGGCTTTAATCGGCTGGCACTCCGGCTTTTTGCAGTCTAGGAGACGCAGGGGATTATGCTTGAGCCGCTCGCGGCAGTCAGCGCAGATATCTTTTACATGCTTTTTATAATAATTTACTAATTCTTTGCGATAGTTCTGCCGGCAGTCTTTATCGCCGATGCTATTGATAGAGACTTGCAGTTTATCTAAGCCAACCTCGGCGAGAATCAAGAGCATTAGTTTAATAATTAAAGCATCAGCAACGGGTTTGCTGGTGCCGATCACGTCTAAATTGAACTGCCGGAACTCGCGATAGCGCCCGCGCTGGGGCCGATCGTGACGGAAAACGGGTCCGTAAGTGTAGAGCAGTACCGGTTGCGGCTCGCTCTGCAGGCCGAGCTCAAAATAAGCGCGGATCACACCCGGTGTATATTCCGGCCGCATGGCGAGATGATCGCCGCCCTTGGTCTTGAGTGTGTACATCTCTTTATCTACGATGTCTGAGGTCTCGCCCTCAGCTTTAGCAAAGAGTGAAGCGTGCTCTAGTGTGGGCGTCTCCAGAGGCTTAAAGCCGTAATAGGCCGCGATCTCGGCCGCGCGCTCGGCAAAGCCCTGGAAGTGGTAATAAGTCTCGTCGTAAATATCGCGCGTGCCCTTGGGTGCTTGGAGCGGAGCGATTTTGGGAGCTTTTTTCATGTTTTTCTAAAAATTTTATAAAAACTACTCCGGCTGGCCGGGGAGCAAGCTGGCGCGAGTGGGCGGCAATAAACGGAGGAAGACGCGCCCGGTCATCATCTCGCGGGGGAGTGGTCCCCAGGCGCGCGAGTCCAGGCTCACATCGCGGTTATCGCCCATCACAAAATATTCTGTTTTCCCCAGCTTCACGCGCACGTTGGCAGTAAAGTCTCCGACGATATAACTCTCATCTAAATTAATTTCCTCACCAGCTACTGTTTCTATTTTCACTTTGCTGTCTTGGATTGTTACCGTCTCGCCCGGCAGGCCAATGATCCGCTTGATGAAGTGGATTTTCGGCTCTTTAGGATAACGAAAAACAACCACCTCGCCGCGCTCCGGCTCGCGCAGGTGATAAGAGAGCTCGTCTATGATCAGATATTCTTTATCCTCAAAAGTGGGCGACATGGAGGTGCCGCTGACGATGAAGGGTTGGGCCACATAAGCGCGGATCGGGAGCACAATGACCAGTGTAATCACCACAAACTTGATGATTTCCCAGATTCCCGACCTGATCTTGGGCCACATGATGCGCCAGTTTATAACAAATTTTCACCTCCCGCAAGCGCCTGATTTTAAGCCGTTTTTTTGGTGGTATTGACAAAAATAGCCACTTGGGTGTATAATAGGGGTTGGAAGCTAGGGTTGTCCTGGCTAGATCTTTGTAAGACAAACAAAGTAAGAAAGGTGGGTTTGCTATGTCTGTGCGCAACAAGATGTTTGCGGACTCGCTTTTTGCGGTCCAAGTCATTGGCGGTTGTGTTTTATGCGGGAGCCAGTTTGTCCGGTTTCTTGATACAACCGATGGCTATAGTCTGGCCATGCTCCTGCTGATGGAAGTCTATCTGCTTCTGCATCTGGCCTTGGCTCTTGGTTCTCATCGTGCTGCCCCAAGTCGTGTAACTTATCAGACACTTCTGACTTTTGTGATCTGGATTGTTCTGATTGGTTCGAACATTGGCGCATTGTGGTGGAACGGGAAGTATCGTTGGAGCGCTAACGACACCTGGACTTCGATATTGGCTTTCGGTGGTGCTGTTGTCGTGTTTAGCGCAACGAAGCTGACGAATCTTAGTTGGCGCGATCCATTACCCAAGAGCGTTCTCGCCGTACTCTTCAAAGCCTTGCCCCAGTCTATGATGACTTACAAGGTGTTACAGATTGGTGGGGCCGGAGTTCCAGCTTTGGCTATTATTGCTGGCAACATAACTATCTTGATTAGAATCGGTCAGACAGTAATGGCAATCCGCGAGGCGGGTTGGGAGCGTAATCGCACTTGGTTGCTGGTGAGCGAGACCCTTAACTGGTTGAGTTGGACTGCTGTTGGTGTGGCCTGGTTCTGCTGGTGGATACGCTAAAAAGCGTGGCTAGACCCGTCCTGTTTCTTCTGCATTCATTTGCGGAGGAGCAGGGCGGGTCTTTTATTTTTCTATATTTTCTGTGCTAATATCTCTCATAACATGGCTTATTTGATCTTGGGATTGGGGAATCCGGGGGAAAAATATGAGAACACGCGGCATAATGCGGGGAAAATTATCGTGGCTGAATTGGAGAAGATTTGGGGCGACCCTTCAACCTCGTTCAGGGCAGGAAAGTCGCCGGCTAAGCTCATACAATCTGAGACGATGATGAACCACTCGGGCCGGAATCTAATTAAATTAGTGAAGAGTAAAAAGCAGGCTAGTCAGTTGATCGTGCTACACGATGATCTAGACTTGGGCTTGGGCAGTATCCGGATTAGCTATAATCGCGGCACGGGCGGGCATCGGGGGTTGGATTCTATTGTGCGGCAAGTCAAGACCAGAGAGTTTATCAGAGTGAGACTGGGTATCGCGCCGGTAACGCCGAGCGGGAAAGTGAAGAAGCCGCGTGGTGAGCAGGCCGTGCTCAAGCACATCTTGGGTGAGTTCAAGCCGGCGGAACGGAAGATGCTAGAGAGACTGGCCAAAAAAATTGCCTCAGCGATTGAGACAATTCTTAATGAGAGCTTGGAGAAGGCGATGACGCTCTATAATCAGTAATTCTAGCTCGCTTTTTTCGCTACTTTTGTTTTGCCGCTTTTTCTACTTTTTCTGGCTTTTCTGTTTTTGGCGTCTCGGCCTTGGGCGGATTATGGCCAAAGGAGAGTGTCATCTTGTGATTCTTAGGTTCAAAGATATTGATCGTGAAGGGGTAGCTCTTGCCTAGCGCGAGCTTCTGCTTCAGCTCATCCTCGCTCGCGAACTCCGAGACGTGTACTAATCCAGCCACGCCCTCCTCAATGCTCACCAGCGCGCCGTGCTTATTGTGCTTGATCACCACGCCGGTAACGTGCTCGTCTTTGTGATATTTAGCTTCTGCCGCTTGCCACGGGTTAGGCTTGAGCGCCTTCACCGAGAGGGAGATTTTGTCCTCTTTAATTTCAATAATTTTAGCCGTGATCTTATCACCAGTCTTATAGAGATCACGCGGGTTCTCTACCAGCGACCAGTCTAGTTCAGAAATGTGGACTAGACCCTCAAAGCCTTCCTCAATCTTCACAAAGACGCCAAAGTCCACCACGCCGGTAACCGTGCCTTTTACCACATCACCGAGGCTATATTTAGCCACAATATCGCGCCGGCTCTTGCTGGAGACAGCCTTTTCCGAGAAGATGAGCTTGCCATCTCGGGGGTCAGCGCTAATCAGATAAACTTCCAATTGCTCGCCCACCAACTTCTTGAGCTCCTCCATGATCTTGTTCTTGTCGCCATCTTCCACTTTAGGGTAATGCTCCGGCTTGAGCTGTGATGCGGGGATAAAGCCGTCCAAGCCTTGCCAATCCAAGGTGAGTCCGCCTTTGTTCGCGTTCTTAACTGTGACGGTAAAGAGTGTGCTGTCTTCAATCGCGCGCTTGGCCTCCGCCCAGATCAGTGCTTGCTTGGCCTCCTTGAGCGAGAGCTCAATATAGCCGTTCTCACCCTCCGAGGCGACCACCTTGGCGCTCACCGTGTCGCCCACGCTGATCTCTTTAAGCAGCTCTCTGGCGTTCAAGTATTCCCGACCAAAGATTAGACCCGTACCAAAGGGTGGGATATCTACATACACAGCCATCTTGTCCTTGCCGATCACCGTGCCCGACACAATAGTCTGCTCGCGCGGCCTCTCTGGCGCCTCGCGTAGCACCTCGTCCATCTGGGTCTGGGGTTGCACTTCTATTACTTCATCTTTTGACATATCCACAGCATTATATACATTCTCAGCTTCTTATCAAGTATAATTGGTGGGTATTATCAGAATTAACAGATTTTAGCGTTTTTCATTATGTTTAAAAATTTAGCAATGTTTTTGGCTGTTTTGGCGCTCTTGGTGGTACCTGCCGCTCTCACACACGCGCAGGCTCAGCCCTCGCAGACCTCGGGTCTCTCGGCTTCCGCGATTGCTGATCTCTTTTCTCAGATTGCCGGCAACTTGACCACCGGCGTGAGCACGCCTGTTAGCTCGGGCGGTGGCGCAGGCAACTTCTCCAACGTGAGCCAGGGCAATGCGCAGACTAACCTGACCAGCTTCAATACCAATCTCAACGTGAGCGGCTTGAGCGTGGCGGGTGATATTGCCGTCTTGCCTCAGGGTAGCATCGGCTCGGGTAAAGCTTATGGTTGCCCAGGTTGTAATCACAGCAACGAGATCCAGCTCTACGATGGCACAGGCCAGATGAGCTTCTCTGTTGGTGGTGGGGCTAATCCTAAGTACATCTTCTATGGCGGCCGGGTGGGCGTGGGCGTAGCTAACCCAGAGGCGGCCTTGGATGTGAACGGCGATATCCGCGCCGGTGGTGATGGCGGTACCATCTATGCCAAGCGTCTCTGCGTGGGCGAGAACTCCATGGATCCGGCCAACTGCAGTAACGACGCCAATCCTCGCGGTACCTGGTGTGGTGTCTCCTTTGGCAGCGCTGGCGGCCAGATGGACTGCAAAGGAAAGTCCATTGGCGTGGCGCCTCTGCTGAGCTGCCCGACTGGCTACACTGGCATGACGATTGGTATTGGCACTTCCATGGGTTACTTTGGCACTTGCGTGAAGAACTAAAGACGAATTAGACCACAGTATCACAACGCAAAAAGCTGGCTCTAGAGCCAGCTTTTTGTTATAATAGAGAGATGAAAACATCAAACATCTGGGGCATTATTGTGATTATCTTGCTCGTTATCGGCGGCATATGGGCGGCCAAGAATCCGACTGGGCAGGTACCCGCAGAGGGAGAGGTGATTAAGATTGGAGTGATTGCACCTCTCACTGGACCAGTAGCTGATTTTGGGGAAGAAATTCGTAAGGGTGTCCAGGCTGGCCTTGTTGCTGGTGTGGAAGCAATTTTCGAAGACGACAAATGCGATCCCAAAGAAGCTGTTTCGGCTTATCAGAAGTTGATTGAGTTTAATAAAGTGAAATTTTTGATTGGCCCGGCTTGTGGTTCGCCACAAGAGGCTATCGTGCCGTTGTTAACAGACAAAGAGGCGCTGACAGTCGTACCAGCTGCCGCTTCCACCGATCTATTTGGCCAGAGCGGGAGTAATTTTTACAACATCCAGTATTCACTCCAAGACGAGTCTAAATTTATTGCTGAGCGGATGTTGGCTTTAGGCTACAACAAAGTAGCTCTGGTTTATTATGCAAATGCATTCTCGCAAACTCATGTTGATAGTTTTAAACAGAACTTCAAGGGTCAGATTGCAATAGAGTCTAGGTTTCTAGATGAGACCACTGACGTTTCTACTGAGGTGACCAAGATTGGTGCGGCACAGGTGGATGCAATTTATTCTCCGGACATCTCATTTTTCTTCGCTAATGGTGTAAGCAAACTCCGCGAGCGTAAGGTGACCGTTCCAATTTTTACAACTTATGTAGCAGAGTTGCCTGCGGTGCGTGCGCTAGTACCCGATGTTTACTACTCTTTCCCTGGTGATTTGGCGGGTGCAGAGGGCGCGGTGTACGAATTATCCAAACAGGCGGCAGAATTATTGTCGTCAGCAGTCAAAGATTGCCAAGGTGATTACGCTTGTGTGAAAGATAAGCTGAATTCTTCTGGTAATTTTGACGTAAACGGAATCTACCAACGTCAGATTATTCTGAAGCAAATTAAGAACGGCGAACCGGTGAACTTGAATTAACCCATGATCATCAATCACTACGGCTTGGGGATGGTGAAGGTGGCGCTCGGCGAGCGGGTGATTGTGTTCAATCCGATTGGTGATAAGGCGAGCCGCGAGCCGGTCAAGTTTGGCGCGGATATTGCGCTGGTCAGCCTGGGTGATAACGGCTACAATGGCGTGCGCCACGTCTCGCGCGGCGAACGTGTGCCCTTTGTGATAGATGGCCCCGGCGAGTATGAGGTGGATGGCAATTTCATCAAGGGTTTTGCCACTGCTGGTCCCGCCGCAGGCGGGCAAGCCGGCGGGCGGATTAATACAGCTTATCTCTTGGTGCTGGACGGCGTGCGGCTGGTGCACCTGGGCGCGCTGGCGTCTGCCGCGCTACCTAACGAGGTGGTGGAGGCATTGGGGGCGGTGGATGTGCTCTTCCTGCCTCTGGCTAACTTGGAAGCTAAAGCGGCCAGCAAATTGCTCACCTTGCTCAAGCCGCGCGCAGTGGTGCCGGTGGATTATGATGAGAAGGGTCTCAATGCTTTTCTCAAAGATCAGGGCGAGGAGGGAAACGGCGTGATGGAAGGCTGGACGTTTAAGAAGAAGGACTTGAGCGACAAGGAGAGCCAGGTGATGGTGGTCAAATCTTTTTAGAAAATCTCTATAATAACTTATGCAAGCCGTGATCGCTTATGTAGAGAAGTTACGCCAGGAGCCGGAGGCCAAGCGGCGGCGCTTCCTCTGGTGGAGCACCTCGCTAATCACGCTGATCATCGCACTGGGCTGGTTTGCTACGTGGCGGGCTGGCACGCCGGTTGAGCTGCCAGCGCCGGTGGCTGAGCAGGCAAGCGTAGCACCAGACTGGCGGCAAGGCTTGGCGGATGCTAAATTAAAAATTATTACCGGATGGCAAACGATAATACCGAAAAATTAAATAAAGACGCGAGCGGACAGGTCATCTCTATAGATATCGTCAAGGAGATGAAGGAGTCTTATATTGACTACGCCATGAGCGTGATTGTGGCGCGCGCGCTGCCAGATGTGCGCGATGGTCTCAAGCCGGTGCACCGGCGCATCCTCTACTCCATGCATGAGCTGGGTTTGAGCTCGGCGGCCAAGTTCCGCAAGTCGGCGCTGGTGGTGGGTGATGTGCTGGGCAAATATCATCCGCACGGCGATGTGGCTTGTTATGACGCTCTCACCCGTTTGGCGCAGAACTTCTCGCTCTTGCACCCACTAGCGCTTGGCCAGGGCAACTTTGGCTCTATTGATGGCGACCCGCCGGCGGCGATGCGTTATACGGAGGTCAAGATGGCGCCTCTCGCGGCGGAGTTATTGCGGGATATAGAAAAAGAGACGGTAGACTTTGCGCCTAACTATGACGCTACCCGGCAAGAGCCGGTAGTCTTGCCCTCGGCTATCCCCAATCTGTTGATCAACGGCACAGTCGGCATTGCCGTGGGTATGGCCACCAAGATCTTGCCGCACAACTTGGGCGAGGTGATGCAGGCTCTGGTGCACTTGATAGATAATCCGGAAGCAACGACTGAGGATTTATTGAAATTTGTGAAAGGTCCGGACTTCCCCACTGGCGGTCTCGCGTTTAATGAGAAGGATATCGCGCACGCCTCGGCCACGGGCCGCGGCGGCGTGCTAGTGCGCGGCGAGACGGAAATTGTGGAGGCTAAGAGTGGCTCGTTCCAGATTGTGATCTCTTCTATCCCGTATCAGGTTAATAAAGCTGATTTGATCACCAAGATCGCTGACCTAGTGCGGGAGAAGAAGATAGAAGGTATCAGGGATATGCGCGATGAGTCTACCACGTTGGAGGACATGCGCATTGTAATTGATCTCAAGCAGGGCGCTTACCCGCAGAAGGTGGTGAATGCACTGTATAAAAATACAGAGCTAGAGACCACTTTTCACTATAATCAACTCGCGCTGGTAGACGGCGTGCCTAGACTACTCTCGTTGCGGGATATTACAGAAGAATTCATCAAGCATCGGCTGAATATTGTGACCAAGCGCTCGCAGTTTGACTTAAACCGAGCCGAAGAGCGCGAGCACATCTTGCTGGGACTCAAGAAAGCGATTGATATTATTGATGAAATTATCGCGACCATTAAGAAGAGCGCTGACGCGGAGGCGGCTAAAGTTAATTTAATTACGAAATTTAAATTCACCGAGCGGCAGGCGGTGGCGATCTTGGAACTGCGCCTGCAGAAGCTGGCTGGACTGGAAATCAAGAAAATTCTGGAAGAGCTGGAAGAGAAGCAAAAGTTGATCAAGTATCTCAAGGCGCTACTTGCGAGCGAAGAGAAGATCCTTGCTGTCATTAAGACTGAATTTGAAGAAATCTCGCAAAAATACGCTCTGCCTCGGAAGACTAAAATTATCAAGACGGGCGTGAAGGAGATCAGTACGGAAGATCTAGTGCCAGAGAAAGAGAACGTGCTGGTGGTCACAGCCGGTGGTTACATCAAGCGCACTGATCCGAGCGAGTATCGCTCGCAACGTCGCGGCGGTGTGGGCGTGGCGGACTTGAATGTGAAAGAAGAAGATTTTGTTACCATCTTGCTCTCAGCTAACACGCACAGTGATCTCTTGTTCTTTACTGACAAGGGCAAGGCTTACCAACTCAAGATGTACGATATCCCCGAGGGAAAGCGCGCCACGCGCGGTAAGAGTGTGATGAACTTCCTCCCTCTTGCTGACGGCGAGAAGATCACCTCGGTGCTATCTGTGCCCAAGGCGGCTAAGGGCAAGCAGAGCGCGCTCTTGATGGTGACTAAAGCTGGTGTGGCCAAGAAGGTGGCGAGCGGGAGCTTTGCCGACGTGCGGCGCAACGGCATCATTGCTATTAGACTTGCGCCGGGCGATGCCCTACTTTCTGTTTTGCTCGTAGAGACAGGCGATGAGGTAGTAGTGGCGAGCGCGGCTGGCCAGGCGATCAGGTTTAAAGAGAAAGATATCCGCGAGATGGGCCGCGGCGCCGGTGGCGTGCGGGGGATGAAGCTCAAGAAAGGCGATGAGGTGATCGGCGCCAGCGTGATCAAGCAAGCGCATGGCGAGAGCGCACTCCTGGTGATGACGGCCAATGGCTATGGTAAAAAAACTAAACTGAAAGAATATAAAACACAGAAACGTGGCGGCTCGGGTATCAAGACAGCTCAGATCACCAGCAAGACGGGCAAACTGGTGGGCGGCAAGGTGATCTACCCGGAAGAGAGTGAGGTGGTGGCGATGAGCAAGCAGAGTCAGGTGATCCGCACTGCTCTTGGCGAGATCCCATCTCTTGGCCGTCAGACTCAGGGTGTGCGGATTATGAAGTTGCGCGAGGGCGATAGCTTGGCCAGCTTGGCGTTCCTCTAGTACCAAATTACATCATAAAATTAGACCACATTGTGTTGTAATTATGTGGTGTAATTTAACCTGCACTTAAGTAGCGGTAAGTTGTGTTATAATTTCCTCATGTTCTCTGATCCGGCTGAGAATGTGAGGAAGTTTGGCCTGACGGAAGGCGCATGGGTGGCCGACTTTGGCACTGGCACCGGTGCTTATGCCCTTGCGCTCTCGCAGCAAGTGGGGCACACGGGAGTGGTCTACGCGGTGGAAATCCAGAAAGATCTGCTAGAGCGCCTGAGCAAAGAGGTCAAGCAGGCGCGCGCGGGGAATATTAAAATTGTGTGGGGTGATGTGGATAAACTTGGCGGCTCCACTCTGCGGGACGCTTCGCTAGATGCGGTAGTGATCGCCAACGTGCTGTTTCAATCTGAGCAGAAGTATACGCTAGCGCTGGAGGCCAAGCGGGTGCTCCAGCCTGGCGGGCGGGCGATTGTGATTGACTGGCTGGGCGCGGGCGGGCAGTTCTCGCCGCCGCCCGAGCGCGTGGTGCGGGCGGAGGAGGTGAAAAAGATTTTTGCTCAAGCTGGCTTCCAATTTGCCAGCGAGTTCCCAGCCGGCGCGCAACATTACGGACTGATTTTTCTGAAAGCTAAAACCACTTAATCATGAATCCCGTTAGAGACTAAGATGTTTTACACTTATGTTCTAGAGAGCCGAAAGAACAGTCGTTGGTACACTGGATATACGACTGATTTGCGGAAACGCCTTAAGGAACACAATAATGGCTTGTCTACGTGGACAAAAGGACGTGGACCGTTTAAAATTATTTACTATGAAGGGTGTCTCAATGAATATGACGCTCGGTCGAGAGAAAAATATCTCAAATCTGGCATGGGCAAACGTTATATAAAAAATAGATTAAGGCGTTTCCTGTCTCTAACGGGATGAACGGCTTCCAGATGATCATCCTTGCTGTTTTCATTATCGCGCTCGTGGTGGGGACGCTGATCTTTGCTGGTGTGATACCCGGCTTCCGCGCTCCCAGTGGCGGCGTGGGTGGCACAGTGCTCTGGTGGGGGACGATCCCGGAAGAGCGCCTGGCCAATTTTCTCCAGACTATCGGCCGCGACTACCGCAAAGACTTCACGCTCCAGTATGTGGAGAAGAGCGAGGCCACACTAGAGAGCGACCTAGTAGAGGCGCTGGCGCTGGGTCGCGGTCCAGACTTGGTGACTCTCTCTTCCAGCATGCTCCTGCGCCAGTCAGCCAAGCTCTTGCCGGTTCCCTACTCAGTTTTATCTAAACAAGACTTCCGCAACACGTTTGTTCTTGGCACGCATATCCGCGAGTGGGAGTTATTATTTGGCACTGATGGCGTGCTTGGCCTGCCGCTCTACGTGGATCCGCTCGTGCTCTACTATAACCAGAACTTGCTCGCCAACGCCAAGTTGCCGGTGCCGCCCCAGACCTGGAGCGATTTGGCAAGCGTGATCCGCCTGCTCACCAAGGCTGATGGCCAAGGCAATATCACCGAGAGCGCTGCGGCGCTTGGCTCGTTTAGCAACATTACTCATGCTAAAGATATTTTAGCTCTGCTCCTCATGCAGGCTGGCAATCCTATTGTGGCGCGTAACGCCGGCCTGCCGGAGGTAACGCTCAAGGACCCGCTCGGCTTTAATCGTCCACCAGCAGGGGAGGCGGCGGCCTTCTTCCTCCGCTTTGCTGACCCGGCAAACACGCTCTACTCTTGGAATAGTTCCCAGCCGGAGGCGCGAGAGGCCTTCCTCCGTGGGCGCTTGGCCTTCTACTTAGGATGGGGCAGTGAGCGGACTAGGCTAGAAGCACAGAATCCTCAGCTCAACTTTGCACTCATGCTCCCGTTCCAGCGAGATCTTGGCGCTAACCAGCTTACCTTGGGCCGGTTCCACTTCCTGGCTATACCGCGCGCATCTGCCAATCCGCAAACGGCTTATACTGTTGCGCAGTTGCTCACTGGTCCTCAGTTCGCCGCCGAGCTGGCTACCGCGGCCTCTCTGCCGCCGGCGCGCAATGACTTGCTTGCTACCCTACCCGGTGAGCCAGATGAAGACTTGCTTTACCAAGCGGCAGTGGTTGCCCGCGATTGGCTAGATCCGGACCGTGTGCAGTCGGCAACCGTGTTGCGCCGGATGATCGAGTCTATCAATCTTGGTCGAGCGGATGTGAATCGCGCAATCAATGAGGCCGACGCAGAACTTGAAGCACTCTTGCCGCGTTAAATAAATATATGAGAATCTTAAAAATATCTGGTGCGATGTTTGCTTGTTTTGTTTTTATTGTGTTGCCAGTATTGGCGCAAGATGGGGGGCTGGTGCCTTGCGATGGCGCGGATTGCAACGTTAACGCCTTTTTTGCTCTAGCTAATAATATCGTGCGATATTTTGTATTTACTCTCGCGGTCCCCGCAGCAGTGATTGCGATTACTTACGCTGGTATCACTCGGATACTTCATCCTAAGGAGTCCGGCAAGCTAGCTGAGTCTAATGGCATTATCATGACAGCAGTAATCGGCTTGGCGCTGGCCTTGGGCGCCTGGCTGATCGTCACCACTATCACTAATTACCTGCTCAACGATACACTCAAGAGCAACATTAACCAGTCTCTCCCTAGCGGGACTTAGTGAGACTTGTTAGAATTATTTCCAAGATATAAATATGGTTGATATTTTCAATAGTTTTGTGGTTTATGCGCAACAATCTTTCCCTACCGGTTCCGGACAGTCTTTTCCCACTGGTTCAGGTGGTGGCTTGATCAAGAATCCCATCAACGTCAATACTCTGCGCGAGTTTGTGGGTAAGATATTAGAGGTCGTGGTCTATGTGGGCCTGCCAGTGCTGGTGGTGGCGGTGGTCTATGTGGGCTTCCTCTTCGTGGCCGCACGGGGGAGTGAGACTAAATTGACAGAAGCCAAACACGCTCTCTTGGCCGTGGTGATTGGCGCGGCCATTGTGCTTGGCGCCTTTGTGATCGCCGCGGCGATTGAGAATACGGTGAACAGTCTAAGATAAATTAAAATATGCCAAACGGTAACCCTGATTTTGCCAGTCTTGTCTCGCTCGTGATCGGCAGCGTATTCAGCCCGCTCACAGGCTTGCTCATTGGTGCCGCGGTTGTGTACTTCCTTGCTGGCGTGCTAAAATATGTCCGGCAAGTCAGTGACGACAAGGCTCGGGAAGAGGGTCGGAAGATGATGCTCTACGGGATTGTCGCTCTCTTTGTCATGATCTCGGTGTGGGGGTTGGTCAATGTCTTGAGGGGGACGTTCCTCCTTGAGGATTATAGTCCTCCCGTGCCCGATTTCAGAGGGCTGAATCAAGGTTAGTGAGGTTGTTTGGTTTATTAATTAATTTATAAAAATTAGATGAACAAGTTATCTAGAATCCTGACTGCCGGCGCAATGAGCGCTCTGCCAGTGCTCGCTTTTGCCCAGGGACGCAATATCCAGAGCATCTTTGATCTCGTTTTGGATCTCATCAATCGCTATATTATCCCGATCATCATTGGTTTGGCGGTGGTTTGGTTCCTCTGGGGTGTGGCTCAGTATGTGATGGCCGCTGGTGATGAAGATAAAAAGAAGACGGGTCGTGATCACATGATCTATGGCATCATCGCGCTCTTTGTGATGGTTGCTGTTTGGGGATTGGTGAACGTGTTGGGCGGTACTCTCAACCTCACCACCACGCCGCCACCACTGCCAGAGATCAGGCAATAAGCTCTGCCATGCCCTGGCTCGCCGCCACTGCCTACGCCGCCGCGCCGCCGATACTGCAGAAGATCAACCAGGCGATTGTGAACCCGTTGATCATGTTCCTATCCGCGCTCGCCTTTATCACCTTCCTCTACGGAGTGTATGAGATGGTGTCGCAATCAGACAACGAAACAGCGCGGCAGACTGGCCAACAGCACATGCTCTGGGGTGTGGTGGGACTCTTCATTATGTTCTCGGTGATGGGGATACTGAACGTGGTTTGCCGCACGATTGGTTGTAACTGAGGCTGGCTGGTTAAAAAAATATAAGAAATAATTAGACAAAAAAGAAAACCCCGCGGCAACAAGTAGTTGCGCGCGGGGTTTTGGTTGTTGCGATTAACGCCGCTCCCAAAATACTCTAACTGTGATCGGAGAATTCCTGGCTTTGAACCTCAATTCTCCTGGTGCTACTTCGGGCCAGCGCACGTTAACATCTGGACCAATTTCTCGCACTTCGCCGGATGGGAACTTGATCCATCCGTATCCGTCTTCGTAGATTTGACACTCGGATTGGGGAGGGACGATAATGGGTCTAGACCAACCGTCACTTGTAGCGATCAGTTCGTCGTAACCCGGCTGTCTCGGCTTTTGCGCGACAGCCACCTCTCGTCCCGGGCTCTGAGATGTTCTTGGTTTCTCCCACCACCCATAGCCTAGGTATATCACCCAGCCTATGAGAACGCAGATAGCCACCGTCCCCAGCGATTTGCCGAATTTCTTCCAGCCTGCATAGTTTCTGGGGGGTGGGTCAGTATCGCCATTCTTTTTTGTGATGGATCGCCAGACCCATCGGATGAGGAGCGAGAACAACAAGATCGTCCCCGCTATCAGTCCCCAGACTACGGCCGTTTCAGTCGCAGTAAGTGGATTGGTTGCTGTTATGGGAGCTTCTGCGGCAATCTTAGTAGAAGTGCTGGAGTTGCACCTTGCAATCAAGACCCAGATCCCACAACACAGAGTCACGACAATCACTAAACCTCGGAATTTCCTCATTAGTTCACCTCACTTTCTTGTTCTGTGTTTTTTCAGCTTTTGACAGTTTCAGGAGTAGGGAGATGATCTTTGTTCCCAGTCTCCACCAACGTTCACCTTGATCCCAGAAGAAGCGACTGACCCTCCAAGCATCAGCGATGCGCCGGAGTACCCAGCCGATCTCTGCCCGGCAGTGATAGATCAGCTCTATCGTCATCCAGATCACGATTACCAGAGCGAACAATTTAACCGGGTCCATTTTTACCTCACGTTTCTGGAGCCGTTCTTGCCCCTCAGTTTCAGTTGTCAAAAAGTGGCTAACTTAAGCCGCTTTACTATGTATCTAACCCTATTATAGCAAATACACAGATTTTGTCAAGTATAAGAAAAGCCCCGGACGGAATACCGCCTAGGGCTTGTTTTCTTCTAGGAGCTCTCCCCCGTGTCACGGTTCGTCTGTGACAGAACCGGGACCGGCAACGGGAACAGTGTTGATCGGAGGTTGTCCGCCGATACTCAGGACTTTGACATTGGTTTGCTTCAATGCCTCTGCTTCCGCCAGTCTTGCAACCAGGCGGTTGTCATCTCCTGCGGCTTTTCTTTTTCTGCGGACTACAGCAGCTTCAGCATTGCCCTTCTTGAGAATCGCTGTGCCCTCTCCTCTTGCTTTAGCAATGACTCCAGCCGCTGTCCTCTTCTCAACCTCTTCTTTCCGGAAAGCTTCACCGACGGCAGGATCACTGAACTCGAAGTTCTGGAACTCCACAGAGACAATCCTGACACCGCAGAGTCTGAGGATGCCATCCTCGGCCTCTGCTATTGCCGGTTCTGTACCGACAGATGGCACCGCTTCTCCGTTCATTTCCATAATCCGGGTACGCAAGTCATTCGTGGCCCCCGCTTCCTTTGCTTTCAAGGCTCGTAGAGTCTCGATAGTGACATCTTTTTCTCCAGCGTAGCCACGCGTTGCTTCTGCGACCTTGGCTACAACCAGCCCAAGCCAGTTCCCGGTTGGTTGCAACCGGAACAGAGTAGTCTCGGGCCTGACTATCTCTATGGTTACCACCAGTACGATGTTCACTTCTGCGAGTCCTTCCATGTTGACCTTTTTTACCTCTATCCCGTATGGGTAACGGAACAGCAGAGAGTCTACATCCTCTCGGTCTCGGGATATGAGGGCAAACTCATCGCTACCCTCTGCTTTATCCCACTTGACCCAAGAGAACTTGTAGGTGAGTACTCGCCAGAAAGGTGGTAGACCAATCCAATACATGCCCAGGAAGCTCCTGGGTTCTTTTGGTTTTGGTTGGCCTGGGTCTACTCTTTTAATTTCTCGCGCAGCTTCGTCGTAATAGTACCCACCCACATTCACCAAGATCCTCTTGAGAGAGTCTCCTCGCATGATTGCTTTGATCTGTCCTTGAGGGACAAATCCCAAAAACCTGTCTTTCTCTGCGAGTTTGTACACACCCAGATATAGCAGAATCATCATAAAGACAATTCCCAAGCTTACTACGTAGGGGCTTGCCACAGACCAAATGCTTGTCCAGTTGATATCTGTCATCTCAATCTCCTTTTCTGTTTGAGGCTTTTCAGCCTGTTGTCAAACAACACTTATCCTGCTCGGAGGGCTAACCTTAGCCCTAGAAACGCACCGAGGGAAAGAACTATACCCATTATACACCCATCGCTATCTGTTTGTCAAGTGGTGCCGAGGAGAGGACTTGAACCTCCATGGGGTTGCCCCCGACAGCTCCTAAGGCTGTTGCGTCTGCCAATTTCGCCACCTCGGCGTTTTCTCAAAAACCAGAACTGTGCCCTGTGAGGGATTTGAACCCCCGACCGTTCGCTTAAGAGGCGACTGCTCTACCAACTGAGCTAACAGGGCGTGCTTAAATTTATAACACAGAAGTGCCCGGGGTGGGAATCGAACCCACATCTCTTGCGAGACACGATTTTAAGTCGTGCGCGTATACCAGTTCCGCCACCCGGGCGGGCCAGCTCCTGCCAGTTCCTGAGAAACCGGCGATGCCGGGAGGCCTAGGGCGGAATCGAACCGCCGTGTAAGGGTTTTGCAGACCCTTGCCTTACCACTTGGCGACTAGGCCGGAGCCTCTTTATATCACAAAAAAGTTTTTTCTGCTTTAACTAAGCCGACGTTTCAGTCGGCTCCCCGACATCTCCAGATTGTCGGGGCTGTAGCAATTTATCAATTTTTTGGCGATGCTTCTCGCCTTCATCTAGTGCAAAGCGCACCTGCGGCAAGTGGCCAGCGCGCAAGTGCTCGTGCACATAACGGACAAAGTCGCCCCGTTGGCGCTGGGCAAAGCCGAGTGCCGCGCGCTCTCGCTCCTCCGGCAAAACAGAAAAGAGGATGGTGGCGTGCTGGCCATCGGCCGAGAGCAAGCAATCAGTAACAGTGATCATAGATTGCGGCCCGGCCACGCGCTGGAGGAACTCAGCCGCGAGTCGCTTCAATTCTGCCACCAGCCGCTCGTTGTGCCTGCTCATATCTGGCTAGCGCTCCACAATATCTACTGCTTCCAGCACGTCACCAACTGCAAGCGGCAACTTGCACTCCACCAGCGCGCCAAACTGGTGATCTGTCCCAACTTCTTTAGCCGGTAATTTCTGTTCTTGCAATTCCAGCACTTTACCGCGGGCTACTTCGTTATCCCGCCGCCAGACTTTAACCGTTTTGCCGAGCACCAATCGTCCTTCTATTACCACGCCGCCTACCACTTGCTTATCTCTGGTCTGACTGAAGATTTTTAACAATTTTGCTTTTCCAACAGTGACAACCTCTTCCCGCTTAGGCATTTTAGATTTAATTTTCTCTTCCAGCCATTCAGACAATTTATAAATAATATTGAACGTGACGATTTCTACACTTAATTTTTCTGCCAGATCAACCGCACTTTTTTCTGCATTGGTGTTAAAGCCGAGCACAATCTCCGCTCCCAGCTTGATGTCGTTATCACTGATCCGCCCCACGCTTGCGCCCAGTATCTTGAGCCTCACCTGATCGCTGCCCAATTTTACCACTTCTTTCTCTAGTGCCTCCAGGCTGCCTGCCACATCAGCCTTTAAGACAAGTGGAATCTCTATCGCGTTCTCCGCGAGAGCAGAAGTCGTGTTTTTATTCTTCTGTTTTAGGCCAGCCTTTTCTCCCTCAGCTTGTTTTTCCGCCTCTTTTTTGTTTGCAAAAGTTTGGAAATTAGCACCCACTGGCGGCAAGCTGGCTAATCCGATCACCTGCGCCGGAGCGGCGGGTCCAAGCTCCTTTCTGGCTTCACCAGCAAAGTTCTTGAGATTTTTCACTTTACTAATTTCGCCAGCAATCACTAGATAGTCACCAGTGCGCAGAGTACCTTCTCGGATGATCAGCATGGCGGCAATGCCGGCGCGCGGATCCAGGTGGCTCTCTAGTACATAGCCAGTCGCCGTCTTGCTTGAGTCAGCTTCTAAGTTCTGCATCTCGGCCAAGAGCAAGAGTAGATCTAGTAAATCAGAGACACCTTGTCCCGTTTTGGCAGAGATCTCCGCCACTGGCACTGTGCCGCCGTAACCCTCCAGCAGGATATTTTTTTCAGCTAGTTGTTGCTTAATCAGCTCTGGGTTCGCGTTCGGCCGGTCTATTTTATTTATCGCTACAATATAAGGCAGATTAGCCGCCGCGATATCTGCTTGCGCTTCCAGCGTCTGCGCTTTTACTCCCTCTTCTGCCGAGATCACCAGGATAGCAATATCGGCAATCGCCGCTCCGCGCTCGCGCATGCCGGCAAATGCCGCGTGCCCCGGCGTGTCGAGGAAGGTGATAGAGTACCGCTTGCCGCCGCTCTCGTGGCTCGCCTCGTAAGCGCTGGTGGACTGCGTGATGCCGCCAGCCTCGGTGGCCACCACATTAGATTGCCGAATATAGTCCAGCAGGGTGGATTTGCCGTGGTCAATGTGACCCATAACAACAACTATTGGTGATCTGGTGATTTTTGCCATAACTCTGTTTAGCACTTATTTGCCCACCGCGCTACTTGGCGATGGCCTGCCGCTCTTCTTTAGTCAGTTCAAATTCTGAAGCACGATTTTTAATTGGCTTGGCATAGACGCTCGTCTTCTCGCGCGAGTAGAGTGTGGAGATCACCACGCCGTCACCACGCTCGTCCAAGAGGCCGAGCGCGAAGCTGTGATTCCCGCCCTGGTCGGGGAAGGGATTAAATCGGACAGTCTGGACTTGCTGGAGGCTCTTCTGTAGACGCTCTTCCATTTTGATCAAGTGTTGCTGGATTGCCTCGTTTACTTTGTCTGTCTCGTTTACACTCTGGACTAGTGCTGTGATCGCGTCTTCCAGACTGGCGCCGCTCTTGCCGACCAGTAAACGCCGGAGCCGCCACTCCAGGTAGCCGATCCAGGCGAGCAGGATCAAGACAGCGGCTAACAACAAATAGAACGGATCTAGAGCAAATAGTGGCATCGTGACGGAAATTATACTAGAATCGCGATGATGAAGCAAATTAAGCGGATTAACCTAGATGCGGCAGCGGGTGCGTCCAATCCCTCAAGTATCCACCGCGAGGGAGTACTGGTGAGCCAGAAGTTGGCTCAAGCCAGAGCGCGCGTGGCGCGAGTATTAGATTGCCAGCCGGACGAGGTTATTTTTACCGGTTCTGGGACAGAGGCAAATAATCTTGCTATTTTTGGCTCGCAACCCAGGCACTTGATCACCACAGAGTCAGAACACGCGTCTGTGTTAGAACCAGCTAAGAGGTTTAGAAACACTTTTCTCGCGCAAGTCACAGATTCTGCGCTGAAAAAAGCACTGGAAAATCAGACAGATCTGGTTTCTGTGATCTACGCGCATAACGAGATTGGCACAGTGCATGACACTAGAGCGATTAGTAAAATAATCAGAAAATTTAGATTAGCAAATAAGACCAGAACGCCTTACCTGCACATAGATGCCTGCCAAGCGGCAAGATTTTTAGACTTAAATGTGCAGAGGCTGGGCGTGGACTTGCTGACGCTAAACGGTAGCAAGCTTGGTGTGCCGGGCGTGGGTTGCTTGTTTGTGCGGCGTGGAATTAGATTACAGCCGATTGTCTTGGGCGGCGGACAAGAGCAAGGATTAAGATCGGGGACGGAAAATGTAGCTGGAATTGTGAAGTTCGCGCGCGAATTGGAGTTGGCTAATAAAAACTGGGAGATAAATAATAAAAAAGTGAGCAAATTACGCGATTATTTTATTAAAAAAATATTAAAATTGCCTGGAACTAAATTGAACGGTCCGGAGCCGACGAGTGGCGCTAGATTGGCGAATAACGTGAACGTGAGCTTCTCTGGTCTGCTGGGCGAGCAGATTGTGCTGGAACTGGATGCGCGCGGTGTGGCTTGTTCTACCGGTGCGGCTTGCAGTTTGCCTGGCAAAAATGACGAGCGTGCTATAATAGACGCAGTGAGGTTCAGTTTGAGCTTGGAGACGAAAAAGTCAGATTTAAATTATGTTTTAAAAGTCCTGCCGGATATTTTGCAGAAATTAAACAGTGTGAAAAATTTAAAATAATATGTTTACTCTAACCAAATTAAATTACGCTTATAACGCACTTGAGCCGTGGATTGATGAGCAGACGATGCTGATTCATCACACTAAACACCACCAGGCTTATATTGATAAATTAAACGCCGCGTTGGAGAAGTATCCGGAATTGCAGGAAAAGAGCGTGGAATGGTTGCTGGAGAATCTGGCTAGCGTGCCGGAAGAAATTAAGACAACAGTGAAAAATAATGCGGGCGGGCACTGGAATCACAGTTTCTTTTGGGAGATTTTGGGTGCAAAAGAGAATGAAGAAGCGAAGAATAAGATTGGCGAGAGCTTTGGCAGTTTTGCTAATTTCCAGAAAGAATTTAAAGAGGCGGCTCTCGGCAGATTTGGCTCTGGTTGGGCTTGGCTCGGTCTAGATCCGGCAGGGAAACTGGTGATAGAGACTACAGCTAATCAGGATACGCCGGTTGCTCACGTAGTCTTGGGTCTGGACCTGTGGGAACATGCTTATTATCTCAAGTACCAGAACAAGCGCGCGGATTACATAGACGCCTTCTGGAACATTGTGAATTGGGATAAAGTATGGTATATTATGACAAATAAATAAAAATGGACGAATTAAATAAAAACCAAATCGTTTTGCTGGTCTTGCTAGTGAGCTTTGTCACTTCTATTGCCACTGGCATCGTAACAGTCACCCTACTACAGCAGGCGCCTGCGGCCGTAACCCAGACGATCAATCGCGTGGTGGAGCGGACTATTGAGAAGACAGTCCCCGGCGATACCAAAACTGAGACGGTTATCAAAGAGGTGCCGGTGATTGTGACCGAAGAGCAATTGATTGTGGACGTGATCAACTCGGCCTCACCCTCAGTGGTGCGTATTGCTGGACGCGACGGGACAACCATTGGTTCCGGATTTATTGTGGGTGATGCCGGCATGCTCGCGAGTGTGAGCAAGCTCTTCCCAACTCGTCCGGCCGATAGCGAGCCTTATCAAGTCTTCCTCAGTCAGGGGCGTCAGGGCACAGCGCGGGTGGTGGCCTCCAAGGTTGATCGCGGGGTTACTTTGCTCCAACTAGATCCCGCCAGCTTGCGCGATAGCAGAGGTGATCCGGTAACCGTGGCTCAGTTAGCTAAGTTGGAACTCGCCGAGGCTGAGGCCTTACCCGGCCAGACGGTGGTGACGATTGGTGTGCCGGATAGCGGGCCGATCACCGTCTCTGGCGGTATTGTCTCTGGCCTCTTTACCAACTCCACTACTGGCATTGCTACCATCAATACCAGCGCTGCTAACCAGGCTAACCTAGGTGGCCCCTTGCTCAATATCCGGGGCAAAGTAATTGGTATCAGCAATGACCCCGGCGTAGCTCTGACCTCTGGGATGATCAACGCCGTGCTCGCAGGTGTCAGTCAGTAGTTTATATTTATTCTCTATGCCTCCATTTGCTAACTTCACTGCCAAAGCTAAAGAAGTGATCAGGAAAACGCACGAGCTGGCCATTGAGCGCGGGCAGAACCACGTGAGTCCACTGCACTTGCTGGCCGGCTTGCTCTTGCAGGACGAGAGCATGTTTGTGTCTATTTTAGATAAAATTGAAGTGGATACCGTGATGCTCACGGACTATGTGGTTGAGAGCCTGGAGGGGCAAGAGCAAACGGGAGTGCTCTCGGCGGCTTACCAGATCTATCTCACGCCCGAGCTGGTGAAAGTTTTTGATACTTCTGGCAAGATCGCCGCTAACTTGCAAGACGAGTTCGTCTCTACCGAGCACTTATTGCTCGCACTGCTGGAGACGCCGAACCAAGCGCACGAGATCCTGGCGCGCTTTAGAGTTACCAAAGAGCGCGTGCTTAAGGTGTTGCAGGAGATGCGCATGAGTCAGACTCGGGAAGTAGATCAGGGTAAAAAGTTTAAAAATATTGAAAAGTTTACTAAGAATCTCACTGATCTTGCGCGGGCGGATAAACTGGATCCGGTCATTGGTCGCGAGGAAGAGATCCAGAGACTGATGGAGATCTTGTCTCGCCGGACGAAAAACAATCCAATCTTGATTGGCGAAGCGGGCACGGGCAAAACGGCGATTGCAGAAGGCTTGGCAATCAAGATCGCCAAGAACGATGTACCAGAGTCGCTGAGAGAGAAGGAGCTGGTCTCGCTTGACTTGGGCCTGCTGGTGGCTGGCACCAAGTATCGCGGTGAGTTTGAAGAGCGCTTGAAGGGCGTGCTTAAGGAGCTGGAACGCTCGGGTAATAAATTTATCTTGTTTATTGACGAGATTCACACCATTGTGGGCGCTGGCGCGGCTGAGGGCGCGATTGACGCCTCCAATATGCTCAAGCCGGCGCTCGCACGTGGCGAATTGCGCGCGATTGGTGCCACAACCATCAAAGAATATCAAAAGTATATAGAGAAAGACCAGGCGCTCACGCGTCGCTTCCAGCCCGTGCATGTGGAGGAGCCCAGCGTGGAGGATGCTATTACTATCTTACGCGGACTCAAGCCGCGCTATGAGAGTCATCACGGTGTGCATATCACAGATAGTGCGATTGTGGCGGCGGTACAGCTCTCTAGCCGGTATATTACTGATCGCTTTTTGCCGGATAAAGCTATTGATCTAGTAGACGAGGCGGCGAGCGCGTTGAGACTGCAACTGGAGAATAAGCCGGAGGCGCTGGGTGAGGCGGATACTAAGATCATGCATCTGGAAGTGGAAAAAGAAGCGCTGAAAAAAGAGCTTGCGCTGAATGAGTCTAATAGGAAAATAAAAAGCCGAGTGAAGCAGATTGAGAAGGAGATCGGCGACTTGCGCGAGCAGGTGAGTGAGCTGGAGCTGAAGTGGAAGAACGAGAAGGAGGTGATCAGCGAGATTAAGTCGCTGAAGCGCGACTTGGATAGTTTGCGACTGGAGGCCGAGCAGGCGGAACTGCGCACGGATCTCTCGCGCGCGGCGGAGATCCGATATGGCAAGATTCCTAATATCCAGAAGGAACTGAAAGCGCGCGATGCTAAGCTCAAGAAATTGCAGAGCTCTCGGAGAATCTTAAAAGAAGAAGTGACGGACGAGGAGATCGCTAAAGTGGTGGCGCGCTGGACGCATATCCCTGTCACCAAGATGCTGGAGGGCGAGGTGACTAAGCTTGCCCGCGTGGAGGAGGAACTGCGCTCGCGCGTGCGCGGCCAGGACGAAGCGATCCGGAAGATTGCCGAGGCGGTGAAGCGCTCGCGCGCCGGTGTGGGCGACCCCGACCGGCCGATTGGCTCGTTTATGTTGCTTGGCCCGACTGGCGTGGGTAAAACGGAACTTGCTAGAACCTTGGCGCACTTTATGTTTGATGACGAAAAGGCGCTGGTGCGGATTGACATGAGCGAGTATATGGAGAAGTTCTCGGTTTCCAAACTAATCGGCTCGCCGCCGGGCTATGTGGGCTATGAGGAAGGCGGCGCGCTCACGGAAATCGTCCGACACAGGCCTTACTCTGTGCTGCTCTTTGATGAAATAGAAAAGGCCAATCCAGAAGTCTTCAATATTCTCTTGCAAGTTCTAGACAACGGACGCTTAACTGACGGCAAAGGCCGGACGGTCAACTTTAAGAACACCATCGTCATCCTCACGTCCAATATCGGCAGTGAGTTCATCCAGCGCTTGCAGAAGATCGGCTTCTCGGCTGGCGAGAGCTCGGATGCCTCTGACTACAACGAGACCAAACAGCGCATTATGGATAGCCTCAAGAATCACTTCCGGCCCGAGTTCTTGAACCGCCTGGACGATATCATCATCTTCAATCCCTTGCCGGCGGAGGTGATAAAAGAAATTGTAGATATCCAGCTCCGGCTAGTCCGCGAGCGCCTGGCGCACAAGAACATCACGCTCAGTGTCTCGCCCGAGACGATGGCCTACCTGGCACGCGAGGGCTATAGCGCCGAGTATGGCGTGCGGCCGCTCAAGCGCTTGATCCAGAACAAGATCTTGAACCAAGTGGCTGAGTTTATCATCGCTCGCAAGATTGATGCCGCTGGCGGTGTGCTGGAAGTAGGGATGAAGGGCGGCGAGCCAGTGCTGGAGCTCAAGAAGGGGAGCAGGCGCGTGGCTAGGTCTGACGGCGTTGCCACAGCTGGTGCTAAGTAGTATAGTGGAGCCGCGCGTCGGTGGCGGAGTGGTCAATCGCAACAGACTGTAAATCTGTCGCCCTCTGGGCTACGTAGGTTCGAATCCTACCCGGCGCACATAAACTATGTCTATAAACTGGAAGCAATCTAGTACCTTGGTGTCTCACAGTTATGTTTGTGGTTACTGTGGTGCATCCATCGCCTCTTCCGTGGGATTTGTCGGTGATTATAAAGATCTTGCAAGCCATATCCCGTCAGCTTACAGCATCTACATCTGTCATTTTTGTGATCGTCCAACTTTTTTCACTCGAAATTTTGAAACCCAGACTCCGGGACCAAAATTTGGAAATGATGTACGTGGTGTCGAGGATCAAAAAGTCCTCATGTTATACAACGAGGCTCGCAAGTGCTTCTCTCAGAATGCTTTTACTGCGGTAGTTTTGTCTTGTCGTAAGCTTCTAATGCATGTCGCTGTGGCGAAGGGTGCCCAGCCAAACTTAAAATTTATCGAATATGTTGAATATCTTTCAGACAAGAACTATATTCCTCCCGATGCCAGAGAGTGGGTAAACCACATCAGGGAAAAAGGAAACGAGGCAAACCACGAGATTGTTATTATGGATGAAAAAAGTGCCACAGACCTACTCGCATTTTCTGAAATGCTATTGAAGTTGGTGTACGAATTTCCGGCGAATGTGAAAAATAAGAAAAAGACAACATAGATCCTACGTTTATATCTCATTCTTGCCTTTTTCTAGCCTTTATATTAGTCTTATTCCACTATGTCACAAGACCAACTAATCAAGCTGGCCTGCCAGACCTGCAAGCGGGTTAATTATTGGAGCCGCAAGAACCGCAAGCTGGTGGAGCGCAAGATTGAGATCAAGAAGCACTGCCGCTGGTGCAAGAAGCACACGGTGCATAAGGAGGCTAAGAAAGGCTAAGGGACAGGCTGATGATGGCGGGTTTACCCGCCGGGGTGATGCGGAGCAGAACGGAGGCGGGCCCGCCGCGACTCGAACGCGGAACCTCGGTTTTGGAGACCGATGTTTTACCATTGAAACTACAGGCCCAAGTGAGGGATAAAATGGGAGCAAGCTCACATTTTTCCCGAGCGCCGGGCATGCATTGTAAATACAGGCCCAACTCTGCTAGGATATAGGAATCATGACAGAAAATCAATTGAGTGGTAAGGAGCTCTACGAGCAGAAGAAGGCGGAGAAGGCGCGTGGATCCGGTGCGGCTAGCACTGGCGGTTCCGGCTCGCGCTGGTGGACCTGGCTGGTGGTGGCGCTGGTGTTGGCCGGGGCCGTGTATGGCGTCTATAAGCTGGCTACCAGCACGCCGCCGGGCGGCGCTGGTCCTGCCGGTTCGCTCACCGAGCCGCTCAATGCTGGGGATTGGCTAGCCGGCAACCCCGAGGCGGCCATCCAGCTGGTGGAGTATAGCGACCTGCAATGCCCGGCTTGTGCTGACTATGCGCCAATGCTGGCGCGTTTGGTGGAGGAGCATGGCGAGGAGATCGCTGTAGCCTACCGCCACTTCCCGCTCCGGAGTATCCACCAGAACGCCCAAGCCGCGGCGGAGGTTGCCGAGGCCGCTGGCGTGCAGGGTAAATTCTGGGAGGCGGTAGAGATCCTCTTCCAGAACCAGAGCGCCTGGGCCAGTCAGATCGCGCCACAGGAGACCTTCTACCGCCTGCTCGCCCCGCTCGGCCTCAATCTGGTTAAACTCAAGCAAGATGCCGAGAGTAGCGCGGCTAAGAACAAAGTTGACCAGCATTACCAGAGCGGCCTGCGGAGCGGCGTAGATGCCACACCCAGCTTCTTCCTGAACGGCGAGCGGATCCGCCTACCCAATACTTATGAGGACTTCCGCGATCTCGTGCTTGGTGTCGTCGCTCCCGCTCCTATTACCAATGTCCAATAAACGCTTCTCTATTTTGGTTCTGGTGTTTGCGCTGGTTGGCTTCCTAGACGCCACTTATCTCAGTATCAAGCATTACACCGGCGGCACCTTGCCCTGCTCTATTTTAGACGGCTGCGATACGGTAACGACCAGCGCTTATGCCAGCTTTGGTCCGGTGCCAGTGGCATTGCTCGGCGCGCTCTTCTATCTCTCGGTGATTGTGTTAGCGATCCTGCGTCTGCAGAATCAAGATAGCGCCAAGCCTCTTAATCTCATCTTCTGGCTCTCATCGCTCGCCTTCCTCGCTTCGCTCTGGTTCGTTTATCTGCAGTTCTTTGTTATTAAAGCGCTCTGCTTGTATTGCTTGATCTCCGCCACCACTTCTACTCTCATCTTTCTGCTAGCGCTCTGGTGGCGTAGGAGAGCACGGCGTGAGGTGCTAGCCAGTTAATCCGCTCATCTCGCTTCCACCAGGTCATTTGCCGCTTGGCGTAGTGCCAGATCGCGTTTTCTAATTTTTCTGTCATCTCTGGCTTCGTCATTTTATTTTGCAAATAGAGCGCAACAAATCTGTATTCTAGTCCAAAATTCTCCAGCCTCTTCCAGCTCAGTTTATCTCGCTCGTGTAAGTTTTTCACTTCTGCAATCAAGCCGGACTTTAATCTCTTCTGCAATCTCGTTTTGATATTCTGTCTCAATTTTTCTTTTTCCAGTTTTAAGCCAATAAAAATTACATCATAATCTCGGGCCAAACTATGCCCTGATCCGTGTTGTAATTCTGGCACTTTGCCAAGCTTTCTCGCAATTTCTATCGCTCTGATTAGGCGCCTTTTGTTGTTCTGGTCTATATTTTCCGCTCTAGCTTGATCCAAATTACGCAACATCGCATAGAGTTGTGTTGCAGTTTTGTGTTCTAATTTGTGGCGTAATTTTGCGTCAGGCTTCACTTCCGGCAAAATTAGATTATCTACCACGGCTTGAATATAGAATCCGGTGCCGCCGCAAATAATTGGCAATTTCCTCCTTTTGATAATTTCAGTAATTTTTTTATGCGCCAACTTTTGATACTGCGCGACTGAGAATCCACCTACTTGCCGCACTTTGGGATTTGCGATGTCTAAGAGATGGTGCGGCACGCCATCCATTTCTTTTTTTGTAATTTTCCCTGAGCCGATATCTAGTCCACGATAAACCTGCCGCGAATCAGCGCTTACTACTTCGCCATCAAATTTTTTCGCCAGCTTCACCGCCAAGTCAGATTTGCCAGAAGCCGTTGGCCCGAGGAGGACTAAGACCAGGTTCCGTTTATGAGATTTTCTTTTTTCTGTCGAGTCCATTTCTTTATTTGTGCTTCGCGTTTTCTGGCTTCTGATTTGGTGATAAACGGTGGAGATGTATAGACCAAGACGAAAGGTCCCTGTTGTTTGGCCATAAGGGAACCTTTGCCAGCATTGTGATCACTTATCCTCTTGTCGGGATTAGTGGAAATGCCGACATAATAATTATTAGTCCTGGCTCTGGCAATATAGACAAACCAATTCATGATTGGCCCTTCGACAAGCTCAGGGTACTTCGCCTCGCTCACTTGGTGGGTGTTTACACTGAGCGAGCGTAGCGAGTCGAAGTGTGCTCTCGGCAGGAATTGAACCTACATCGTCTCCTTCGGAGGGAGATATTCTATCCGTTGAACTACGAGAGCTTGCTGTGCCGGAGGTGGGACTTGAACCCACAAGGGCTTGCGCCCGTACGATTTTGAGTCGTATGCGTATGCCATTCCGCCACTCCGGCCTCGCTGAGAGCTTAGCACAGAAGGGTCTAATTTGAAATATCTAAAATATGCTAAAATAGGGCTAATAAAACATGAGCGAGACTTATAATAACGCCGTCTTCTGGATTGAAGTAGAGAAGATCAAGCCCAACCCCTTCCAGCCGCGGCATGAGTTTGACCCAGATAAACTGCGCGCGCTGGCTGATTCTATCAGGCAATACGGCGTGCTCCAGCCGCTGGTGGTAACGCGGCGGGAGTTCCAGCGCGAGGACGGCGGCATTGGCGTGGAGTATGAGCTGATTGCTGGCGAGCGGCGCTGGCGCGCTTCTAAAATTGCCGGCATCTCACAAGTACCGGCCGTGATCAAAGATGGCGAGCAGAGTGATAAATTGAAGCTGGAGATGGCGATCATTGAGAACCTGCAGCGCGAGGATCTCAATCCGGTAGACCGCGCACGGGCTTTCCGTCAACTTGTGGACGACTTCACGCTCACGCACGGCGAGGTGGCCAAGCGTGTGGGCAAGAGCCGCGAGTACGTCTCTAATTCTATTAGGCTGCTCGGTATGCCGGAGGAGATGATCGCGGCGCTGGTGGCAGGCAAGATCAGTGAGGGCCACTCTCGGCCAATCTTAATGCTCATAGATAGACCGGAAGAGCAGAAGACGCTGTTCCAGGAAATTATGACGAAAAGGCTGACCGTGCGCGAAACAGAATCTATCGCGCGGCGCATCGCTTACGACAAAGTGCGGAAGAAGGAATATCTGGTTGACCCGCAGATTATAGAGCTGGAGCAAAAATTGACGGAAAAATTGGGGACGAGAGTGAAGGTGGATAGGAAGGAGGTGGGCGGCAAGGTGGTGATTGACTTCTTCTCTAATGATGATTTGGCTCAGATCCTCGCGCTCTTGAATCAGGAAGAGAATCAAACAGTAGCGCCGGAGCTAGAACAGGCGAGCTTGGAGGATAGCACTTCTACTATTGAGACTGCCGAGGAACCGGCAGACGAGGATTTGTATAATATTAAGAATTTTTCTATTTAGACGGCACAAAGTGATGCGGCAAGAGGAGCGCGACCAGGATTGCTAGCAAAACTAGAGCCAGGTAGCCGCTCATGATCTCTGGATAGCTAAAGGGGATGCCGCGCCAAGCTCCCAATATCACTGCCGTGGCCCAAGAGGTTACGGACACCGCGCCGCTCGCTACCAAGAGCGAGCGGCGCCGCATAAATTCATCAGAAGAGGGGAAGTGTGAGCCAGCGTGGCGGCGGATGCGTGGCAGGTGCGAGAGATGGAAGAGTAAGCCATTTAGGATAATCACTCCCACCACCGTCATTTTTGATAAAAACTTGGCCGAGGCGAGATAAGCAGCTGGGTCGCGGAGGAAGAGCGCCAGGCCGGAGATGAGCAAAATTGCTAAGCCGGTCCAGACCATCCGACTGCCTAGCCTGATGAACTTGGCCTCGGTGTGCGAGATCCGGCCATCGCGGACGGAACTCAGGAAGATCCAATCGCTCGCAAAGGCGCCGCCCGCGCCCAGGATCACGCCAAAGAGGTGGAGGGTCGTGAATAGCATTCTGCAATTCTAGCAGATTATTTAAGCTTATGCGGATTGTGATTGGGGCAGGCTTTGCTGGAGCATCTATTTGGAATCGTTTTTGTCCCCGCCATCATTAGCGCGCCGCACATGGTGCAGAGCTCGCCCGTTGGTTTAGTTTTGATGATATTTTTGCAGTCAGGGTAGTTGGAACAGCCGTAGAAGATGCCAAATCTACCCCTCTTTTCTCTCATTGTTCCCTTTTTGCAAGTTGGACACTCTACGCCAGTATCGCCAGCGGCCTCTTGAGCCGGATCTTTCTTAATAAACTTACACTTGGGGTAATTAGCACAGGCGATGAACTTGCCATAGCGGCCCTCGCGCTCTATCAGTTTGCCGCTTCCGCAATCAGGGCAGAGTTCGCCGGTTTCCTTTGGCCCTGCCAGCTCCTCGCCGTCTAGCTTGCGTGCGCCAGTGCACTCGGGGAAGCGCGCGCAGGAGTAGAATTTGCCAGACTTGCTTAATTTAATAATCATCTTATCGCCGCACTTGGGGCACTTGATCTCATCCGGCGCGTCGCCGAGATTGGTGATCTTGGGGATACTCTTCTTGGATTTAATCTCTTTAGTGAACGGCCCGTAAAAATTTTCCAAGGTTTTCACATATTCTTTTTTGCCAGCTGCGATCTCGTCCAGATCATCTTCCATCTCGCGGGTAAAGTCGTCTGAGATATAACTGGCAAAATATTGTTCTAAGAAAGCGCTGACTACTTCGCCCGTTTCTGTCGGCTTCAAGCTTCGCGCTTCTTTTTCCACGTAGCCTCTGTCTATGATTGTTTTAATAGTTGGCGCATAAGTACTCGGCCGGCCAATTCCTCTTTTTTCTAGTTCTTTCACCAAGCCAGCCTCGCTGTATCTCTTGGGCGGCTGGGTCTCTTTGCCGGTTGCTTCAATCTTTTGCAGGTCTAATTTCTCGCCCTCGCTAATTTTAGGCAGTTCTATATCTTCGCCCCGCGCCGCCGGGTCTGCCCTCAGCCAACCGTCAAAAGTGATCACCGAGCCAAGTGTCTTGAATTCTGGTACAGCTTGTTCGTTGGCCTTGGCAATAATTTCTGTCTTCAAGATCTCGGCATCCTGCATCTGGCTTGCCACCGCGCGCGACCAGATCAGCCGGTACAACTTCTGCTCTTGCGGCGAGTTGCCAGCGGTGAGGTTGCTTGCGTGGCTGGGCCGGATCGCCTCGTGCGCCTCTTGGGCGTTTTTGCTTTTTGTCGCAAAGTTCTTGCTCGCCAAGTACTTCTCGCCAAATTGGCTCTGCACCACGCCAGCGATCTCGCCCAGCGCTTGCCTGGATAAATTAGTGCTGTCTGTGCGCATATAAGTGATGTGGCCGGCTTCATACAGCTTCTGCGCTAACCTCATAGTGATAGAAGGCGAGTAGCCCAAGCGCGAGCTGGCCGCTTGTTGCAGTGTGGAAGTGGTGAAAGGTGCGCGCGCCGCGCGCTTGGCTGGTGCTTGCTTCACGCTTGCCACCTGCCACCGACTTTCCCGGGCCAAGTTCACGATCTCATCTGCGCGCTCTTGCGTCTTTGGCTCTTCTGCGCAGGTAAAAGCTAGATCTTGCTTCCCCTCAGTCTTAAATATCGCCTCTATTGTCCAGAACTTTTCCGGAATAAACGCTCTGATTTCTCGCTCTCGCTCCACCAATATCCTCAGAGCCGGGGACTGCACGCGGCCGGCGGATAAGCCGTAGCGCAATTTTTGCCAGATTAGACCAGATAGATCGTAGCCAAATAATCTATCCAGCACGCGCCGCGCCTCCTGCGCGGCGCGCAAATTCTCGTCTATCTTCCGCGGATGCGCCATCGCTTCCTGCACGGCTTCTCTGGTGATCTCATGGAACACAACCCGCTCCGGATTCTTCAGTTTAATCGCCTCTTTAATATGCCAGGCAATCGCTTCGCCTTCTCTGTCCGGATCAGTAGCGAGCAAGACTTGCTCGGCTTTTTTCGCCAGACTTTTCAATTCGCTCACCACCTTCTCTTTGCCCGGGCTCACCACATAGTGGGGGACAAAGCCGGCGGCAATATCAATCGCGTTCTTATTACTTTTCGGCAGATCACGAATATGTCCCACGCTCGCGCGCACGGTGTACTTGCCGTCAAGATATTTAGAAATAGTTTTCGCTTTCGCCGGCGACTCAACGATCAAAAGTTTCATGACGTGAATACATTAGTACTATTTATTACAAATATTTGCAAATTATAACTATGATAACCACCCACCCCCCCCTTGATTAAGGGGGGGTGCCCCGAGTGGTAACGAGGAGCGGGGGAGGTAAAATGTCCCATTATCCCACCCGCAATTCTCCCATCATTTCTTTTATTATTCCTTTTATTTCCATCGTTGCGAGTAGCACGTTTGCTTCACTGATTGGCAGGTTTAAATTTCTGATCAACTCATCGCGCGGGAGCGGTTCTATTTTGAGAATCTCATAAACTTTTTTCTCTGTCGCCGACAAATTTTGCAAATCCAATTTCTGCTGGCCGTTTTCGTCCGGCAAGTCAAAGCCGAGGGCGAGTAGCACATCGCGGCCACTGCAGACTGGCGCGGCGCCTTGTTTGATCAAATTATTAGTGCCGAGTGAGCCAGCAGAAAAGATAGAACCCGGGACAGCCAGCACATCGCGGTTATAGTCTGTTGCCAATTTTGCCGTGATCAGCGTGCCGGATTTTTCTCCAGCTTCTATCACCAAGATCGCTTTAGACAAGCCAGCCATAATCCTGTTTCTTCTCGGGAAAGTGTGCAGTCCAGCTGGATAATTTTCCGGGAACTCGCTCAAGAGCGCGCCGCCAGCTTCTATTATCTCATCAGCTAGCTTTCTATTAGAACTGGGATGCAAAACGCTCCTGCCCAAGCCGGAGCCGGGGATAGCGAGAGTGAGCAACCTGGCTTGCAGAGCTGATTTGTGCGCAATCGTGTCTATCCCCACGGCCAGGCCAGATACTATTACCACCGGATAGCCGGCTAGTTCTGCGATTATTTTCTCGCACGCCTCGCGGCCATAATTAGAATATTTTCTAGAGCCAACCACTGTGAGATAGATGCTCTCTGGCGGCGGTAATTCGCCTTCTAAGTATAATTTCTCTGGCGGGTCGTTTATTTCCCGCAAGAGAGCCGGGAACTGCTTTGGGGATAAAGTCCTGATTGCGCTCATGCGTGAGACATTGTAACATTGGGGCAGGTTAGATCTCTAAAATCCACTCTTTTTTCTGGGAGGAAAGTTATGAGTCGTGTCTTGGGTCGTGATCAAAAGACGGTCTACGTACACGTTTTTCGGGACAAAGTGGGAGAGTGCCGAGGGCGGGTACTGCATGTTTACCACTTTTTGGTTGAGTCGCCCAATCGTTACATCAATGGCGAATGCGGAGACTATAATTCTCCGGAAGAGATGTTGGTGGCACTAAAGAGTGCTGTACGCAAAGCTGGTGAAGGTGGTTGGCCAGCAGAGCGGATCATTCTGTTTGGTACTCGTGGACACAACGGCTCGCTACATCCTGTAATTGAAGAGGTGTTCCCAGACGCTGTTCCCCTGAGCCGCGAAGAGTTTGATATTGTGCTGGAGGCACTAGAGGCGTTAAGGGTGCCGGAGACCTTTCTGCCACAGCACTCTAGACTGTTTAGGTAGTTTTTAAGTAGTTTGTTAGTTTGGGTTGATTGTTTACACCGCGCTCTCGTCTTACCCACGGGAGCGCTTTTTTGTTATAATGACGAGACAAAGATGCTAGATATCAAGTTTATCAGGGAGAACGCTGATCTGATCCGAGAAGCCGCGCGCAAGAAGCGGATTGAGTTTAAAGTGGAGGATTTGCTAGAAGTAGACGAGAAGCGGCTCAAACTGATGCAGGAGGTGGAAGCGCTTCGCTCTGAGCAAAACAAGCTTGGCGAGGAGATGGCCAGAGCGCGCACGCCAGAACTGGCGGAGAAGCTGAAAGATCTTAAAATTAAATTTAAGTCTGGGGAAGAAGAACTGCGGGAAGTGATGAAGACTTGGCAGAGCTTAATGCTACAAGTGCCAAACGTGCCGGATATCTCTGTTCCCGAGGGCAAAGACGATAGCGATAATCAAGAGATCAAAACTTGGGGCGAGAAAACTAAATTTGACTTTACGCCGCTGGATCACATCACGCTGATGACCAAACTGAGGATGCTGGATCTGGAGCGCGGGACTAAAGTTGCCGGCTTCCGCGGCTATGTGCTCAAGAACGAGGGCGTAGCTCTCTCGCTGGCGATCTGGCAATTGGCGCTAGAGTTCTTTAGTGCGCGTGCTTTCACGCCAGTGATCGTGCCCTCGCTGGTCAAGAAGGAGAATCTCTTTGGCACCGGCTTCTTGCCTCAAAGTGAAGAAGATTTATATAAAACCCAAGATGGCGAATACTTAGCCGGCACGGCGGAAGTGGCCACAATGGGACTGCACGCTGACGAGATTTTAGAAAAAGCTAATTTACCAGTCAAATATCTCGCATTCTCGCCCTGTTTCCGTCGTGAGGCGGGGAGTCATAGCAAAGATGTGAAGGGTCTGATCCGCGTGCACGAGTTCTATAAGTGGGAGCAAGTGATCCTGTGCGAGGCGAGCCATGAGCTCTCGGTGCAAGAGCACGAGCAGTTGAATAAAAATACTGAAGCGTTTATAGAATTATTGGGTATCCCGTATCGCACGGTGCTCAATTGCGGCGGCGACCTGGGTTTGGGTCAGGTTAAGAAGTACGACATTGAGCTCTGGGTGCCGCTGGAGCAGAAATATAGAGAAATCAGCTCAGCTTCTTATTTCCACGACTTCCAAGCTCGCCGGCTGGGTATCCGTTATCGCGAGGCTGACGGCAAGCTCAAGTACGCGCACTCACTTAATAGCACCGCCATCCCCACGCCGCGCATCTTGGTGTCGCTAGTAGAGAATTATCAGCAAGCCGACGGGAGTATCAAGATCCCAAGCGCTTTAAGCAAGTACCTTGGCTATGACACCATTGGTCCTGCCGTTTAGCTACCTGCGCTGGCATTACTCACACGCCTGGGTGGAGCTCTGGGCTATTGAGCGCAACCTGATCTGGTTCCTGTATCACTTTTTCTCTATTCGTGTTTTGTCACGCACGCTCTTAGCTCCTTGGCGGCGCCTGGGTGAGACTTATCCTGAGCGATTTAACGTGGCCGCCTATCTGAGTGTTTTTTTTATCAATAGCCTCATGCGCCTGGTTGGCTTGGTGGCTCGCTTGGCGGTCATTATGTTTGGCTATCTGGTTATGCTAGTTGCTTTATTAATTGGCTTTCTGATCTTCCTGATCTGGCTGACTCTGCCGCTATTATTAATTGCCGTGTTTGTCCTCGCCCTCAATCTTATCTTTTGATCATCATGAGTGAACTGCAACAGAGAGTCAGAGCTAGTAGACTTTATCCGGTACTCTTGCTGGAGCAGGTTATCTCTCGTCGCGCGCGACACACCTTGCTGGTAATTACCCAGCTCTTATTTCTTGCCTTTCTACTCGTGCTAATTTTTGATCAACAGGGCAGCTTTGTGGCTGGTCAAGAAAAGTTGCTCTCTGGTTTGGCTTTGCTCACACTGGTGGTGGCCACCAAGTTCTACTTATTAGAACTTTATTTTCGCTCTCATTATTATTCCAGCATCATTAGCAATAATTATCAGACTGCCGACCTTTTCTCTTTCACCGTTGGCCGGATTCTCTTCCGCGCGCGCGATGGTGATATCGCGCGCGCTTTTGTGCAGTCTGAGACTGGTGCGCTGGTCTTGCGCCGGCTGGGGATCACTGCCGAAGAATCCAGATCCTTTCTCCAGTCTCGCGGTAATCAATCTAATATTAATCTAGAATTGGCTGGTGCTAAACCTCTAACTCTCCGCGCGCTGGCTGATTGGCTCTGTGCCAACAATTCCGCTTTTGCCAAGTTTCTGTTTCGTCAACAGTTAAATACCTCTGACCTCCACGCGGCCGTGGATTGGGTGGTGGGCGATATTGAACGTGAGGCAAGACAAGCGCGCTGGTGGAGCCGCGAGCAATTGGCGCGCGTGCCTGGTCTGGCTAAAGATTGGTCTTACGGCGGGGCTTATGCCTTGGAGCGTTACGGTGAGGACATGCTCCAATCCGAGCAGTCTGGTATTTTCAATACCGCAGTTAGCGCCAGAGAAGAGGAGATGAAACAGTTAGAGACTATCTTGAGTCGCAGTGAGGAGGCCAACGCTCTCCTGGTGGGTCCGGCGGGCGAGAGTAAGCTGGATGTGGTCTGGCAACTGGCTAATGAGATCAAAAGCGGTCGGGTCCCGCCTGGCTTGGAGTACCGGCGTCCGTGGCTCTTGCGCACGGCTTTGCTGCTTGCCGATCATCGCGAGCGGCAGGACTTTGAGCGTACCATGCTCAGACTCTTGCTGGAGGCGGAGCGCTCGGGGAATGTTATTTTAGTAATAGACGACCTGGGCGTGCTGCTTGCCGGTGCCGAGCGATTGGGTAGCAAGTTGGTCTCTTTGCTCGGTCCTTATCTGCGCTCGGCATCACTGCCCGTGATCGCTCTAGTTGAAGCGGGTCTTTATCAGAAGTTATCATTTGAGCAGGCGGATCTACTGAGCCGCTTTGAGACGCTCACGATTAATGAGATTGATCAGTTGCGTCTTTATCATTTATTAGAGCAACGAGCCTCACGGTTTGAGGAAACTCAAAATATCTTTTTTACCTACCCGGCAATTAAGGCGACTATTGAGAGTGCTGAGCGTTATTTCCCCGGCGAGCAGCTCTCTGACCAAGCACTGGATTTAATAGTGGAGATTGTGCCTTGGTCCATCGCGCACCATGTCCAAACAATTGAGCCGGAGCATGTATTGGCATTGGTGCAGGAGAAGACAAAGATCCCCATGGGTGCAATCGGGCAAGCCGAGCGTGTGGCTTTGGCCAGTTTAGAGCAGAGCCTGCGAGCGCAGGTCATTGGTCAAGAGCCGGCACTCCGGAGCATTAGTGAGGCACTCCGGCGTAATCGTGCTGGTGTCTCTAATCGACGCAAACCGATCGGTTCTTTTCTATTCTTGGGTCCGACTGGTGTGGGTAAAACCGAGACGGCCAAAGCGCTGGCGCGCTCACTCTTTGGCCGGGAGGAGGCACTCTTGCGCTTGGACATGAGTGAGTATCAATCCAGTGATGCCCTCACACGCTTGCTTGGCTCGTTCTCCGATAATCGTCCCGGCATCTTGGCCACCATGTTGCGCGAGACCCCATATGGCGTCCTCTTGCTTGATGAATTTGAGAAAACCTCACCAGAGGTACTTAATCTGTTTTTGCAAATTTTTGACGAGGGATTCTTTAGCGACGCTTTTGGCCGGCGGGTGAACGCGCGTAATTTGATCTTGATTGCCACCTCCAATGCTGCCGCTGAGAGCATCTGGCGGATGGTGCAAGCGGGCAATGATCCGGTCGCCGCGCGTGATGAATTGGTAGACGAGATGATTAGCAAAGCTATCTTCCGCCCAGAGTTGCTTAATCGTTTTGATGATATCATCATCTTCCATCCGCTTAGTCCTCTGGAGTTGCAGAAGGTAGCCAAGCTCTTGCTGGAGAGATTGACTACCCGCTTGCTGGAGCAGGGTATCAAGCTCAAGATCACTCAGGATCTGGTGGATCAGGTGGCGCAAGCCGGTAGCGATCGCGTCTTTGGTGCTCGTCCGCTTAATCGCCATATCCAGAGCAAGGTAGAACAAGTGGTAGCCGATGCGATTATCAGTGGCCGTCTGACTCCGGGGACGAGTGTGGAGTTCCGTGGCGGCAAATTGATCTCGACTGCTTAAGTATGGTGTCGCGCCCCAATATAGATCGTGCCGAGATCCTGAGACGCTCGCGCGAGTTGCGGTCAACACGGCGCAAACATCGCTTTTATGTCCTGCTTGCCTTGCCTGTGGTGTTAGTCATCACTCTGGTAGCCCTGGCACACTGGGATCGGCTGTTAATTTCAGAAGTAGCTGTGCAGGGTGCGCAAACTATTGCAACGGAGAGAGTGCAAGCTACTGCTCTGGAGGTTTTGGTTGGACGCTACGCTGGACTTTTCCCCCGGCGCAATATTTTACTCTGGCCTAGGCAGGCAATCCAAGATCGCCTGGCACGAGATTATCCGGCTTTTAGGCAAATTGATCTGGAACGTTCAAAGCAAAAGTTGCTGATCATAGTTCAAGAGCGTGTCGCTGAGTATCTCTGGTGCGGAGCTGAGGAGAGCTCGCCTTGCCTCTTCCTAGACCGCGACGGGTTCGCTTTTGATCACGCGCCCGAGTTCTCGGGTCATCCTTTTTTTGAGATCATAGATCACTCGGCGTTGCCGGTCCTTGGCCGTTCGCCACTCCCACCAGGCGAGTTCTCATCCACAGTTTTGCTCTCGCGCAGCCTATCTTCTGTACTCAGCGACTCTGTGATCGCCTCTGTCCCCACCATGGTTGATTTAAAAGAGACAGGTGAACTCCACTTCCAGGTCGGCCGCACTGTGGTGCTGGTAATGCAGAGCTCAGATCCAATTATTTTAGAGCGCGATTTGCGTGCGGCTATCAACTCAGAGTCCTTTCTTGATGAATATCGCAAGAGCGTTGCGGCGGGCCACCAGCTGGAATATCTAGACTTGCGCTCGGCAGGCAAGATGTTCTATAAATTTGGTCCATGAGTCACAAGCTTGTTTGGGTCATAGTGATAGCACTAGCGATAGCTGGCGTTTTGGCGTTGGCTTATGCTCTGTTTTACACCGGACTATCAGACTCTGAATCAGAGCCGCTATCACCAATACCAATTAGAGCGCTAATTGGTTCTGTTGTTCAGCCGGAACCGGACACAATCACACTGGCACTAGTGGGCGATATCATGCTAGACCGCGGCGTAGAGCACTCAGTGATGCGCCACGGCAATGGCGACTTCTCCTGGCTATTTGCTAGCACAAGAGACTTGCGCGAGGTGGATATTTTATTCGGCAATTTGGAGGGCCCCGTTTCTGATTTGGGCCGGAACGTGGGGAGTATTTATTCTTTCCGGATGCAACCAGCTGTTGCGGGTGCGCTGGCAACGGCTGGTTTTGATATCCTCTCTCTAGCCAACAATCACATTGGCGACTGGACGCTGGCGGCCGCGCTCGACACCAAGCGGCTCTTGCTAGAAGCGGGGATTGAGGCTGTGGGCTTGGGTAGCAATAAATCAGAAGTAATACAGCCAGTCGTTCTAGAGAAATCTGGTCAGAAGATTGGCTGGCTCGCCTTTAGCGACGTTGGCCCCAACTGGTTGGCAGCGGGTGCGACAAGCGGCGGGATCATCCTGGCGGCTGATCCGGATCTGCCGGAGATTATTGCCTTCGCTTCTCAGGTTGTTGATCACCTGCTTGTCTCTTTCCACTTTGGCAATGAGTACGAGGCTCGCGCCAGCCTGCGCCAGCGAGAGTTAGCACGCCTGGCGATTGATCACGGCGCGCGAGTGGTGGTGGGGCATCATCCGCACGTGGCGCAGGAGGTGGAGAGGTATCAAGACGGTCTGATTGCTTATAGCCTGGGCAATTTTATTTTTGATCAAGACTTCTCGCCCGAGACAATGCGCGGCTTGGTGCTGGAGCTGGAGTTGTCTAGAGAAGGGATTAAATCTGCCCGCACGCGCGCCTCTCAACTAGACCAATACTTCCGTCCCACGCTGGCTAATACCGCAACTGATGTCTAATGTCTAAAAATACACAATCAAACTTTTGGCAGCAGCTCCCGCGACCCTTCTTTGTGCTCGCGCCCATGGCTGATGTGACTGACGCTGCCTTTCGCCGCATCATCGCCAAGTACAGCAAACCAGACGTGTTGTGGACAGAATTTGTCTCGGCAGATGGCCTGATGAGCCCAGGTCGGGAAGTTTTGCTTAATTCGCTGAAATATACAGAAGCAGAGCGGCCCATCCTCGCGCAACTCTTCACTAGCAAACCAGAGAAAATGGAACAAGCGGCTCGGCTCTGCGCCGAGCTCGGCTTTGACGGCGTGGATATCAATATGGGTTGCCCGGATAAGAGCGTGGAGAAGCAGGGTGCCGGAGCAGCGCTCATTAAGAGTCCCAAACTGGCGCAAGAGTTAATCAAGTCAGCCAAGCGAGGGGTGGGTGATAAATTGCCCGTCTCGGTGAAGACGCGCCTGGGCTACCGGCGAGACGAACTGGATACTTGGCTGCCGGCGCTCCTGGAGGCCGAGCCGGCGGCGGTAACGATCCACGCGCGGACAAGGCAAGAGATGTCCAAGGTGCCGGCGCGCTGGGGGGATGTAGCGCGAGCTGTTGATATTAGGAATAAGCTCGGCAGTAGCGCGTTGATTATCGGCAATGGCGACTTGCGCGACTTGGCCGATGCCAAGGCGCGGGTGGCCGAGAGCGGCGCTGACGGTGCGATGCTCGGGCGTGCAATCTTTGGCAATCCGTGGCTCTTTGCTAATCCGCCTCATCAGCCGGATATTGCTGAACGATTGCGCGTGCTGGTAGAGCACACCAGATTATTTGCCGAGCTTTTGGGCGGCATCAAGAGCTTTGCGGTGATGAAGAAGCATTATAAAGCGTACGTAAATGGCTGGGATGGAGCAAAGGAGTTGCGGTTAGAGCTGATGGAAGCTAATAATGCAGATGAAGTGGCGCTGATTGTGGAGCGATATTTAAAAAATGGCTTAAAATAAGGCTTTTCTGGCGTTCATCAACGATAATCGCGAAAAAAGCTTGACAAATTCTGTGGGCTTGCTATACTGTCCATACAGATGGTTTAACGCCTGCTCTGTGCCGGCAACCATCTGGGGTAGATCTTTCAAGGAGGCCATTATGGCATCGTACAAGCATTACGGCGGCGGTCATTCTCTTCTCAAGGTTTCTATTATGATTCGCAACGACGACAACGACGGCGCGCACTGATCTCGGCGACGACCTTTCCAGGTGGTCTGGAGAGGTAAACTGAGGCCCAATGTGTCTATTTGGGAGGAAGACCTGCCTGGCCCCGGGCTGGCAACCCTGAGTAAGAGTAGCGACAACTGCTCTGAAAACTGGCCAAAAGTTCCAACCAAACAAAGCCCGACCTACGTTTTCTAACGAGGCGGGCTTTTTTTATTGCTAATTTTTGCTAAGATAGCCGGATGGGAGCAAAGCAGAAACTGGAGGCTAAGATGCAGACAAAATGGAATCTCGGGCTTTTATATCAAAACGCGCAAGATCCACAGATCGCGCGCGATCTTAAAGCGGCCCAGCAGGCTTATGTCGCTTTTGCGGAAAAATATCGCGGGCGGGAGGATTACTTGAGTGATGAGCAGGCGCTCGCGTTGGCGCTCGCGGATTATGAGAAGCTATCAGATTTAGACTTAGAGAAGCCACTGCTCTACTTCTCTTATCGCCAGAGCTTGGACAGCGCGGATAAGGAGGTCGAGGCGCAGGTTAATCTCTTGAGTGAGCAGGCGAGCAAGAACGGCAACTTGATCGCTTTCTTCACGCTCGCGCTGGGGCAGATTAAGCCCGAGAAGCAAGAGCAATTCTTGCAGAGCAAATTATTAGCGCCGTATCGTTATTTTCTCCAGCAGATATTTGCCGAGAGCAAGCACTTTTTGTCTGAGCCGGAAGAGAAGCTCTTGAACTTGCTCAGCTTGCCGGCGAGTCAGCTCTGGGTGCAGGGGAATGAGAAGGCGCTGGCGAGCCTGGAACTGCGCTGGCAGGGCAAGAAGATTGCTCTGCCGGAGGCAATGGGTCGGCTCTCTACCTTGCCCACGCGGGAGCGGCGGGCGCTGGGCGAGCTGATCAACGAGAGCTTAAAGAGCTCTGCCCACTTTGCCGAGAGTGAGCTGAACGCGCTGGTGATTGGTAAAAAAATCAGAGATGAACTGCGCGGTTATGCTCAGCCGTACTCAGCTACTGTGCTAGGTTACGAGAACGAGCCGGAGACAGTTGAGAACTTGGTGAAGACAGTTACCGAGCACTTCCCGCTCGCGCACCGCTTCTACAAGCTTAAGGCAAAATTATTGAAGCAAAAGACGCTGGTTTACGCCGATCGCTCAGCGCGAGTGGGGCGCGTGGAGCGGCCGATCCCGTTCCCTCGCGCGGTGGAGCTGGTGCGGCGGGCGTTCGCGCGCATTAGCTCGGATTACTCCGCTGTGTTAGACGAATTTTTGCAGAACGGCCAGATTGACGTCTTGCCTCGCAAGGGCAAGCACGGCGGCGCGTTCTGCTCTAGTTACGGCCATCTACCTACTTTTATCTTGCTCAACCATACACCCGACTTCCGCTCGGTGACCACGCTAGCGCACGAGCTGGGGCACGCGATCCATTGGCGGCTCTCGGCGGCGGCCCAGCCGCCACTCTACCGCGATCACAGCACGGCTACGGCTGAGGTTGCGAGCACGCTCTTTGAGAACTTTGTATTTGATGAGATTTTGCCCACACTCTCGCCAGCCGAGCGGGTGATAGCATTGCACGACAAATTAAACGACTCTGTTTCTACTATTTTTCGCCAGATTGCTTGTTTCAACTTTGAACTGGAACTGCACCAGACTATCCGCGCGCGTGGTAGTCTGGCTAAAGAAGAAATCGCCAAGCTGATGAACAAGCACATGCAGGCTTATCTTGGGCCCAAGTTTAAGCTTACAGAAGCTGATGGCTACTTCTTCGTCAATTGGTCGCACCTGCGCAACTTTTTCTACGTCTATTCTTACGCTTTTGGTGAGCTAGTCTCCAGCGCGCTGTATGCGCGTTATCAGACTGACAATAATTTTGAGCAAAAGATCAGGCAATTTCTCTCTGCTGGCGGTAGTGCCTCGCCGGAGGAAATTTTCGGGCAAATTGGTATTGACGTACGCGAGCCGCAGTTCTTCCGCACCGGGCTAGAGAAGATTAGCACTGATCTAGATAGACTAGAGAGCCTGATATAATAATTTTAAAATAAAAAGACATGTCTGAGATCTCGCTCTATCGCAAATATCGTCCGGCTAAGTTTGCTGAAGTGATCGGGCAGGAGACTGTGATCCGCGTGCTCTCTGGCGCGCTCAAGCTGGGCAATGTTGCCCATGCTTACCTCTTTGCCGGCTCGCGTGGCACGGGCAAGACGAGCATTGCACGGATCCTCGCCCGCGAGCTGGAGACTGAGCCAGAAGATCTCTATGAGATAGACGGCGCGTCTAATAGAGGTATAGACGAGATCCGCGCGCTGAGGGAAGCAGTGGGGACGATGCCGTTCCGCTCGCCGCGGAAGGTCTATATTATTGATGAGGTGCACATGCTCACGCGTGATGCTTTTAACGCTCTCCTTAAAACTCTAGAAGAGCCGCCGGCGCATGTGGTCTTCATCCTCGCTACTACGGAACTGAACCGCGTACCCGAGACAATTATTTCGCGTTGCCAGTCTTTCACTTTCGCTAAGCCAAGCCTGGCGGACATCCGCGCGCTCTTAGAGAGAATCGCCAAGAGCGAGAAAATTAAACTAGAAGTTGAAGCGTCTGAACTGCTCGCTCTCATCGCTGAGGGCTCCTTCCGTGATGCTGTTGGTCTCCTCCAGCAAGCGATCAGTGCCTCACGTGATAACAAGATCACGTTGACGGAAGCCGAGCTGGTCACTGGCGCGCCAGCCGCCAGCCTGGTCCGCGATCTGGCACGGGCAATTATTGCCTCAGACATTGCCGTTGCACTCGCTACCATAGAGCAAGCGGTGAGCAATAATCATGATATTAGAGTGTTGATCAGGCTGACAATGCGGCAGATGAGGCTGGCGCTCTTGATTAATCTAGATGAGAAAAATCAAACCAAGTGGCTGGCTGGCCTGAGCGGGGAAGAAGTGGGTTTTATCAAAGAATTGGGGAAGAGAGAGAACACCCGACGCTTGCCAGATACTCTGCGCGCGCTACTCTCGGCGCATGAGGAAGTGGGGAAGGCGGTGGTGCCCAGCCTGCCGCTGGAGCTCGCGCTGGTGGGGCTTGCGTCTGGACAGGAGTAATTAACTCGCTAGCGTCCCCGGCGGGATGCTGGAGTTAGGTTCCAGGATAGAGAAGGCGCCCTCTGGCGTGGAGAGAGCAAAGAGCATACCTCGGCTCTCGTGGCCCCTGATCACGCGCGGCTCTAGGTTAGCTACAAACATCGCCGTCCGGCCCACTAGCACACTGGGGTCAGGGAAGTGCATAGCAATGCCCGAGACAATCTGCCGCGGCTCCGGCTCGCCAAGGTCCACGCTCAGTTTGAGTAATTTATCAGTATCAGGAATTTTCTCCGCGCTCAGGATCTTGCCCGCACGGATTTCTATTTTCTTAAAGTCGTCGTAGGTGAGCATGGGGTCGTTATTATAACACGAAACTATTGAACAAGTGTGGTGTAATGTGAGAGGACATCGCTGTTTTTTTGTATAAAAGTCGTTGTTTTTGCTTACGGCTTGTGTCTAAGGTTCCGTGGCAATCTTGTATGTATTTTTGCCAACCGCGTAGAGAAAAAATAAAAAAAGAACTAGAAATAGTACAGCGATCACAACGCTAACATAAGATGGGATGGCTTCCAGTAACCATTTAGTTAGTACAAGTGACGCAAGAGAAATTGCGATTATGTTTAGACCGATCGTCATTCCCACTTTGAACGACACAAATATTTTTGTCCTCAAATCAACTAGTTTTTTGAACAGATCGTATTCTTTCGCGGTGAATCCTGGATCACTGGTTCCTATTCTGTTGGGTTCTGTGCGCTGTATTTCAAGCAATTCGTGAAAAATTTTAAGAAGCTCAGCGTTGTTTTTCTCATGAAGGTTACGAGTATGAATTATCTCGTAACCTTTAGTATTGGAAGAAATGTAAGAAATTGTATTGATGGCTTTATTCTTTGAATTATCTAAGACCCCCGATAACTCTTGAAGTTTATAAACCACAAAGATTGAGAACAATCCAACTAAGGCAGCTGCGACTTGCGCGGCTGTGCTGAAGGTGTAGTACCAAGAATTTGCGTCCATGTTGCTGTTTTACTAATACTCCTAGTTGTTGAGTATGGTTTTTCTATAATTTTTACTAACTTCCAACACTGCCCAAAATTCAAACTTATCAGCGTGTTGCCAGACTAGGACTCGAACCTAGATACTCGCCTCCAGAGGGCGATGTCCTACCATTAGACGATCTGGCAAGGCGCTCTTACCTTAGCACACTTGTGGCGTAATTTGAACTGGCAGAGAAAAACCGCATATGCTATACTGGGGCTTGATCTGTTCCTTTTCCTCTTTGGTGAAGAAGGGAGGTGATAACCCGAGGTTCCGTCCTATATTCCACGAAGTTCTCCCTGAAGTGCGCCCCCGCTGTGCCTTGTGCATGGCGGGGGCGATTTTATGCTAGAATAAACTTATGAATAAAATAATCATTTTGCTGGTTATCGTGCTGGCGGGCTTGGGCTTCTATGTCTTTAAGCAAGGTTCTAGCCAGGATATGGGGCTAGATACGCCTCCAAGCTCAGTGCCGGATGAAGCTGCTCCAGTAGCCACAACCACACCCAAGCAGCCGGTGGTGGATAAGACCAAGACAGTCCTCGGCACTTCCATTGATGGCCGGGAGATCACGGCTTATCACTACGGTGAGGGGAGTAAGGAGTTGCTTTTCGTCGGTGGCATCCACGGCGGCTACTCGGCTAACACGGCGCTGGTGGCGCGCGAGCTGATGGATCACTTGGCCAGCAACCCGAGCGCTGTGCCGGCTGGTCTCAAGCTCACGGTGGTACCAGTACTCAACCCGGATGGCTTGGCTAAAGTGGTGAGTGATCCAGACGTGGCTTTCTCTCCCAGCGAGATCACGGCGGGGACTGCAGAGCGGGTGGCCGCGCGCTTCAACTCGCGCGAAGTGGATCTCAACCGCAACTTTGCTTGCGACTGGCAAGCCACAGGCAAGTGGCAGAGTCGGAGCGTGAGCGGCGGCAGTGCTGAGTTTTCCGAGCCGGAGAGTCAGGCAATCCGCGACTATGTACTCGCCAGCAAGCCGGTAGCGGTGGTGGTGTGGTATAGCGCGGCGGGTGGCGTCTTTGCTTCCAGTTGCCACAACGAGAGCTCGGCGACTGTGGCGGAATCACGCGCGCTCACCACGCTCTTTGCTAAAGCTTCCGGCTATCGCGCTCATGAGGAATTTGATTATTACGAGATCACTGGCGATCTCACCAACTGGCTCTCTCGCGAGGGCGTCCCGGCCATTAGCGTCTTGCTCAGCGACCACACCAGCAGTGAGTGGAGCAAGAATAAGTCTGGAATTGAGGCGCTCATCAAGCATTACGCGCAGTAGGCGAGATCAATAATGTCTCGGCGCGCGTTGTTCGTTTGTTTGGTTCTAATTATCACTGTTGTTCTGGCGGGTGTTCTGACTTTCTCTCGCCAAGCGCCAGAGAGTGCGCCACTGCCGGCCGAGCCGGCTGGCAAATCTGTAGCGTTCAAGAGACAAGTGATCGGCCAGAGCGTGGAGGGTCGCGCGATAGAGGCTTTCACTTTTGGCACCGGTGCCAGGGAATTATTATTTATTGGCGGTATCCATGGCGGTTATGAGTGGAATAGTGTTTTGCTCGCTTATCAGTTTATAGATTATTTCTCTGCTCAGCCGGAGCAAGTGCCAAGCTCTTTGCGCGTTACAATTATTCCCAACCTCAATCCCGACGGCGTTTATAAAGTAATTAAAAAAGAGGGGAGATTTGCGCTTGCAGATGTGCCGAGTGGTGATGCTTCCCCTGGCCGCTTCAACGCGCACAATGTTGATCTCAATCGCAATTTTGCCTGCAAGTGGCAGGCGCAGAGTGCTTGGCGCGGCCAGCCGGTGAGCACAGGTCTTGCCGCCTTCTCCGAGCCGGAGAGTCGGGCTTTGCGAGACTATGTGCTGGCCAGCAGGCCGAGCGCGGTAGTTTTCTGGCACAGTCAAGCCGGAGCTGTGTATGCCTCTGAGTGCGAGGCGGGGATTTTGCCCGAGACACGCGCCATCATGAGCGCTTATGCGAAGGCGGCTGGTTATCAGGCAGTGGAGACTTTTGACGCTTATCCGATCACTGGCGATGCTGAAGGCTGGCTGGCTTCTATTGATGTACCGGCGATCACTGTGGAGCTCACTACGCACGAGAGCGTGGAATGGGAACAGAACTTGGCTGGCGTGCGCGCTCTGTTGCAGCGCTAGACCCTCTGCGCGTACACCGAGATACTGCGCCGCTTGCCGCCGGCCTCGCGTGTGTGGCGGTGGGACTTGTTGATCTTGTGGATGAAGAAGTCTTTCTCTAGTGCCGATTTAATTTCTTCTTCCGTGGAGACGTGCTCGGCTACGCCAATCTCGGGGTGGAGGTAAGTGCCCTCTTCGCCAGCCGGATGCTCGCGCAAAAGTCTCTCAGCATGCTCGTCTTCTTCTCGTAAAAAAGTTTTATAGAACAGCCAACCATTTGGCTTGAGCACGCGCGCGATCTCTTTTCTCAGATTTTCCCGCTCTATTTTATTTAAAAAGTGCGAACTCATCATGTCTAAGACGATTGTTTGCGAGGCGTCAGGTAGAAGTAGAGGCTTAGCAATAGAGTGCTCTGTAAACTTTAGATTTAAGCCAGCGCTGAGTGTTCGCGCTTGGGCCAGTGCTACGCCGGAGCTATCGTAACCCGCGGCGCGCAAGCCATACTCGCGCGCGAGGTAGACCAGATTGCGGCCATTGCCGCAGCCAAGATCTAGAACTGAAGCGATGGGATTGAGATATTTCCGGCCCGCTTCGCGCTCTAGCCAGCGGCAGAACTTGAGCAAATCCTCGCTCGGCTCGGTAGAGAGCGCCAGGTGGCTCTCTGGCCCCCGTCTCCTCTTTTGCTTAGCCCCTCGCCGGTACTCTTTATTCCAGAACATTATTAGTTTAGTATACTGAGGAACAGAGATGAAACAAGCGCCTAAACACAGACTGAGCAAACACGTCCTCGCCGCTAGCCGTGGCGCTGGGGCTAATCTAGTGCGCAGTTATGCTGAGTTTATCGCGAGTCTCGCTATCACTCCCGACACCGCTCTGGTCTTGCTAGACGAATTGCAAGACCCGCAGAACGTGGGCGCAATTATCCGCAGTGCCGCCGCTTTTGGCCTCGCTGGCGTGCTCTTGCCGGAGCATAACCAGGCGCCAGTGACGGATGCAGTGATCAGCGTCTCGGCTGGCATGGCTTATCAGATTCCTCTCGTCCAGATTGGCAACGTGAACCAGACAGTGAGAGATCTTAAAGAGCGCGGCTTCTGGATCTATGGCCTGGAGGGTAGTGCTGGCAAGAACTTGAGTGAGGAGAAGTTTGACGCGCCAGCCGTCTTCATCCTCGGCAACGAGAGCAAGGGTATCCGCGAGAAGACGCGCGAGCACTGCGATGTGTTGCTCCGCATCCCGCTCCACCCGCGTTGTGACTCGCTGAACGTGGCCGCCAGCGCGGCAATTGCGCTCCACGCCTGGAGCCGCCAGCACCAGCCTGCGCTTGATCCTCGGCTGGCTTGAGTGCTAAGATTGAGCCAGATTGGTCTTGCTGGCTTGGGTTTTTTATCCATTTAATTTTTACAAAAAATGAGTAATTTCTCTAAAGGTATCTTGGTCATCATTGTTCTTCTGATCCTAGTTCTCGGTCTCTCCTTTTGGGCCAAAAACAGCGCTCCGGCCAGTCCAGCCAATCTGAGTGGCGAAACGGGTCCGATTAAGATTGGTATGATTGGGCCGTTGACAGGTGAGGCGGCAGAATATGGCGTATCGGTACAACATGGTGTCTCCCTGGCAGTTGATGAAATCAACAAGACCGGTGGTATCAATGACCAGTTGGTGGAGGTGATCTACGAGGACGGTAAATGTAATGGTAAAGATGCAGTCTCTGCGGCGCAGAAGCTGGTGAATGTTGATAAGGTGAAAGTAATCATTGGTGGCACTTGCAGTGGGGAAACACTGGCCGTTGCCCCCGTGACGACTCCAGCAAAAGTTATTTTATTTTCCCCGGTATCATCTGCGGCTAGCGTGGCCACGTTGGGTAACTATGTCTTCCGGAATCATCCTAACGATAATCTAGCTGGTCAACAGTTAGCTGAGTATGTAGCCAAGAAGTACAAGAAAGTGGCGGTTATTTCTGAGCAGACAGACTATGCTCAAGGGATTCGGGCGACTTTTGTTGATGGCGTGAAGGCTAACGGTGCTTCTGTGGTATTTGATGAAGTTTATGTTTCAGACACCAAAGACTTCCGCGCTCTGATTACCAAGCTCAAGAACACAGGAGCAGAGGCTCTCTTCATGAGCTCTCAATCCGGCGCTAATGCTGGCCAGATTGCTAAACAAGTCCGCGATCTTGGCCTCAGTCAGGTTCAACTTTTCTCGGCTTATCTGACCGGACCGGAGTTTGTGAAGTCTGGCCCAGCGGCAGAGGGAACAATTCTGATTGATGTACCTGGATTAAGTGATGGCGCAAAAGCCCAAGCTCTCCTTGCCGCTTACATGGCAAAATACGGTAAAGAACCTAATTACAAGTTCTTTGTTGGCACTTCTTATGACGCTACTCATATCCTTGCTGACGCGATTAAACTCAACGGCTTAGACACAGACAAAATTGCTGATTATCTGCACGGATTGAAAAATTATGAGGGAAGCATTGGTACCTATTCTCTTGATCCTGAGATCCCCGAAGTAGTTGGCTTGGGTTTGGTCTTCAGACAGATCAAGAATGGCGAAGTGGTGGACTTAGTCCAATAATCCCAACTTGAGCATCCTTCCCCAACTCATCTTAAATAGCATTATTGCCGGCGCGATCTACTCTATGGTCGCGCTTGGCTTTAATCTGATCTATAGCACGGTCAAATTTTTTGACTTGAGCTATGGCGTGCTGGCCGCTGTGGGTGGCTATGCTGTCTTCTGGCTCTACAAGCTTAACGGCTGGCCGCTCTGGCTGGCAGTGCTGGTGGCACTCGCGGTGGCCGGCTTAGTCGCTTGGTCCTTCAATAAATTAGTCTACCAGAAGTTGCGCCTGAGGCGGTCCAGCAGCATGGTGCAGTTGGTTGCTTCGCTCGGACTCTTCACCGCGCTCCAAGCTGTGATCGCCATCATTTTCTCCAGCCAGTTCCAGACACTCTCGGCTGGCGGGGCTAGAGTATATGGGATCTGGGGCGGGGCCATTACTCAAGTGCAGGTTATTATTTTACTCGCAAGCTTGGCCGTGATGCTCTTGCTGGCGCTCTTCTTGCGCTACACGCGACCGGGTCGGGCAATCCGCGCGGTGGGCGATGACGAGGAGGTGGCGCGGGTGGTGGGAGTCAATACCAATAAGATCATCAGCATCGTCTTCCTGATTGCCGGTGCCATTGGCGGCCTGGCGGGCGTGCTGGTGGGCTTTGATACCGGCATTGAGCCCACGATGGGTCTTAGCTTACTGCTCAAGGGCGTGATCGCGGCCATTGTGGGCGGCATTGGCAATGTGTACGGCGGCGTGCTGGGCGCCTTCATCCTCGGCGCGGTGGAGAACTTTGGCATCTGGCAGATCAGCGGGGAGTGGAAGGATGCTATCGCCTTTGGTTTGCTTATTATTTTTCTGATTTTCCGTCCGCAAGGCTTGCTCAAGCAATAAGCTAAAATGCCTTACTTAATCCATCTCGCAATCTTGATTGGCATCTACGGCATCCTCGGCTTGAGCTTAAATCTCGTCGTAGGTTATACCGGCTTGCTTAGCGTAACGCACGCGGCGTTCTATGGTCTTGGCGCTTATGCCACAGCGATCCTGCTCACCAGCACGGGGCTTAACTTCTTCCTTGCTCTCTTGCTGGGCGTGCTCATCACGATCATTGCGTCAGGCTTGATCGGCCTGGTTCTCTCCCGCTTCCGCGGCGACTTCTACGCACTTGGCTCTTTTGGTTTTAACATCATCATCTATTCTGTTTTCCTCAACTGGCAGAGCTTGACCAGAGGCCCGTTAGGCATCCCCGGCATCGCTCGGCCGGAGATATTTGGTATTAATTTCAGCAATAATCTCGCATTTCTGATTTTGTCACTGGTTATTTGTTTTCTTGTCTACTTATTTTGCCGTTTTCTCGTCAATTCCTCCTTCGGCCGTGTCTTGCGCGCGATCCGCGAAGACGAGCAGGCCACGCAAGTCTTTGGCTATCGCACCGCGCATTATAAATTATTGATCTTCGTGATCGGCGCCGCACTGGCCGCGCTCTCTGGCGCGCTCTTTGCGAGCTATATCACCTTCATTGATCCTTCTAGCTTCGTCCTCTTTGAGTCTATTTTCATCCTCGCCATCATCATCCTTGGCGGCTTGGCTAACCTGAAAGGCTCGCTCCTCGGCGCGCTCTTCCTCATCTTGTTGCCAGAGGCCTTGCGCTTTGTGGGCTTTCCCGCTGATGTGGCGGCGCAGATGCGCCAGGTGGTCTATGGCCTGATTCTGGTTATACTAATGCTGTACCGCCCGCAGGGCTTGCTGGGGGAGTATAAGTTATAAACCCCCACACCACAGTATTAGACCACAAAATGTTATAATAATGTGTTGTAATTTAATATAAAAATATGAATAAACAAACAATTTGGACAATCGTTATCGTTCTCGCGCTGATTGCGGTGGGTGTATGGACGAGTCAGAAGTCTGAAGTACCGGTGAGTGGGGAGACGATTAAGATTGGAGCGGCGCTGACAATGACAGGTTTTGGTTCTACTTGGGGCGAAGCGGAGAGAAATGGTATCCAGTTGGCAATTGAAGAAATAAACAGTAAAGGCGGAATGAATGGTCGGCCACTGGAGTTGGTTCTAGAAGATACGGCCTCAGATAATGCCAAAACTGTTTCCGCAGTGATTAAGTTAGTGATTCTTGATAAAGCCGCAGTGATTCTGGGCCCGGGCTGGTTGGATAGCTTTGGTGGTGGTTCTCGCGAGTTGTCGAACCAATACAATATCTTGATGATGACGCCGTCGGCTTCTATCACTGCCGTCCAGACCCCAGTTGTTCATCCCAATATTTTTAGCACTTGGTATCGTTCGGATAAAGAAATTGCCCAACTGGCTGATTATATGAAAGAGAAAGGGCTGAAAACAGTTGCGCTCCTGATGCAGAATGACTCTTTCTGGGACGACAATTCTAACCGTTTCCGCGCGCGGGCTGATGAAATCGGACTCAAATATACGGAAGTAAAATTCAATCCTGGTACCAGCGATTTCCGAACAGAATTAATCAAGCTGAGAGATCAGAAACCGGATGCCATCTTTTTTGGAGTCAATGGTGATAAAGAGTTGTTCTCGCTACTCAAGCAACGAAAAGAAATTTATCCTAATTCGCCGTTTTTCACCACCGAATATCTAATCGATTTTCTCAGCAACCAAGACTATACCGGTTTGTTAGACGGGATTGTTATTATCACGCCGCGCGATCCTAATCCGGCTTTCGCTGATAAATATACCAAGCGATTTAGTGTTCCGCCGGTTTTCTCGGCTGCTCCGGCTTACGATGCGATGAAGATTGTCGGCGAGGCACTGTCTGAGGTTGGCTCGGAAACAGAAAAATTACGAGAATATATTCGGTCGCAAGAATTCGACACCGTTACCTTCGGTCGGACGAAGTTTGATGAAATCGGCGGTGTAGTTAGTGGTGACTTTAGCTTCAAGAAAATTGAGGGAAATAAGTTAGTCGACATTAATTAAATGCCTCTTCTCACCACCCACAATCTGGTTAAGAAATTTGACGCGGTGCACGCGGTGGATCATTTGTCGCTCGCTTTTGAGGCTGGGCAGATCACGAGCGTGATTGGGCCCAATGGCAGTGGCAAGAGTACGCTCATCAACTTGCTTACGGGCGTCTTGCCGCTAGGTGGCGGCGAAGTAATTATTTCTGGCGCCAAGCTGGCTAAGATCGCCGCGCCGGAGGTGGCGGCTTACGGTCTCACGCGCACCTTCCAAGACGTGCGACTATTTGAGCAGATGCCGGTGCTGGATAACGTGCTGGTGGTGCTCACCGAGCGTGGCGTGTGGAGCGCGCTATGGGAGCGGCACGGCACTCTGCACTTGCAGAAGGCGGAGGAAGTGCTCAAGAGAGTGGGCTTGTGGGAAAAGAGGCATGAGCTCGCGGTTAATCTCTCTTACGGTCAGAGAAAATTATTAGAGATCGCGCGGGTGCTGGCGCTGGGCCAGGCTTACCCGATCCAGATTTACCTCTTTGACGAGCCGTTTGCCGGTCTCTTCCCCGAGATGGTCAAGCTGGTGAGCGGTGTCTTGCAGGAACTGCGCGCGGCGGGTAAGGCGGTAATTTTGGTGGAACATAACATGGATCTGATTAGAGAATTATCTGATCGCGTTATTGTGCTGGACGCGGGCAAGCTCTTGGCCGAGGGCGAGCCGGAGGCCGTGCTGGCCAGGTCCGAGGTGGCGGAGGCTTATTTGGGAGAGTAGACTGGCTGTGTTAGCATCTAGGGTATTAGAATTTAAGCTAATTTTGATATGAACAAAAGTGTGAAAACTATTATCTGGCTCGTTGTTCTCGCTCTAGTCGCGTGGGGTCTCTCTAGTTTAAATAAAAAAGCGCCGGTTAATCCCGCCAGTGGTGAGGTGATTAAGATCGGTTACGTCGGGCCGTTCACGGGGCCTGTGGCTGGGACATCTGGTGAAGATGTGGCTAATGGCTGGAAGTTGGCTGTAGCGGAGCGTTCTGTGATTGCCGGGCGACCAGTAGAGGTGATTTATGAAGATGACGCTTGCGATCCCAAGAAGGCTGTCTCTGCTGCGCAGAAGTTGATCAACATTGATAAAGTGAGAATCTTGGTGAATGGTGTGTGTAGTGGCTCCAATGTGGCGATGGGTCCGGTTGCCGAGCAAGCCAGAGTGATTTTATTTACTCCGGTATCTACCTCGCCCAAGATCACTGATTTGGGCGATTATGTTTTCCGGACTTCTGGCTCGGCTGTGCATACTGCTAAGGCTATGAGCGATTTTCTAGTGTCAAAAAAATACGACAAAGTGGCGCTGATGTATGAAAATCAAGAATATGTCGTTGGCATTAAAGATGCACTCCTGTCGCAAGGCCTATCTCCGGTAATTGCCGAGGGCTTCAATACCAGCGATACTGATTTGCGCACGCATATTCTGAAAGTGTCTCAGGCAAAGCCAGATGTTCTGGTCTTGATCACCAACTCTACTGTTACTGGCGTAGCGGCAGTCAAGCAACTCAAAGATCTCAATCTCACATTGCCGATCTTGGCCAACGAATATTTTGCCTTCTCTACTATCGTGGAGAATCCTGATGCGGAAGGGATTTATGCCGCACAGTACAAGTATGATCCGCTGGCTAAGAAGTTGAACGACTTCTTGCAGACGTACCAGGCCACCTATGGCAAGAGTCCCAGTCAGAATATTTACGCGGCCCTGCCTTATGATGGCTACAACGTGCTTGCCGACGCCCTGGAAGCCTGCAAGGGCGATGATGACCCGGACTGTGTCAAACAGGAACTTTACGCTGTGCGAGGTTACGAGGGCATAACTGGCGCTATCAATATTGACGCTAATGGTGATACTGAACGTGAGTTTGTAATTAAGCAGATCAGAAACAAGCAATTGGTGGATATAAACTAGATGCCCGCCACTGAAACCCTCCTCAAGCTCTCGGATATCCACGTCCACTATGGCGGAGTGAAGGCGCTGGATGGCGCCAGTGTGCGGGTGGATGAGGGTGAGGTGGTGGCACTGATGGGGCCGAACGGTGCGGGTAAGAGCACGGTGCTCAAGGCGGTCTTTGGCTTGGCGCCGGTTAGCGCGGGGCGGGTGGCTTGGCGCGAGCAGGCTGTCCAGCCGGTCTCGCATCAGATGACGGCGCGAGGCATCGCTTTTGTCCCGCAAGGGCGGAGAGTGTTCCGGCGCTTGAGCGTGCGCGAGAACTTGGAACTGGGGGCCTGGAATGTGCGGGATAAGAATATTGTGGCAGAGCGGTTACAGAGCGTGCTGGAGCTCTTCCCGGCGCTCAAGACTAAATTAACCGCCAAGAGCGGCAGTTTGTCTGGCGGCCAACAGCAGATGCTGGCTATTGCCCGCGGGCTGATGTGCGAGCCGGAGATCCTGATGCTAGACGAGCCGAGTCTTGGCTTAGCGCCAAAGATTGTGAAAGAAGTCTTTGCGAAGATTAAAGAGATCAACGAGAAGAGGAAGATGGCGATTGTGGTGGTGGAGCATAATCTCAAGTCGCTCGCGAGCATCGCTCACCGCGCCTATGTGCTGGCTCGCGGCCGGGTCGTGGCCGAGGGCGAGCCGGCTGGCTTGCTGGAGCGGGGGATCTTGGCCAAAGTCTTCCTGGGTGAATCTCTAGACTAATTAGGCCACAAATTACATCACAATATTACACCACAGATGTTGTCTAATTTATTGTCTAATCTAACGGAGTTCATTGTGCAATTCGGCTCGTTGGGCGTCTTCCTGGTCGCTTTTATTGAAGAGGTGCTGGTGCCAATTCCTTCAGCGCTCGTTATGTTCTCATCGGGATTCTTCCTGCTCGGCATGGAGACTATTTCTCCTGCTTCAGTTCTGGCGCTCTTTACTCGTGTCGCCTTGCCGCTCACGGCCGGGCTCACGCTGGGTTCTCTAGTTACTTACGGCTTGGCTTACCGCTATGGCCGCGCGGCGGTGGAGCGCTGGGGCAAATATTTCGCTATTACTTGGGCAGATATTGAACAGCTGGAGAGGCGACTAGGCCGCAGTTATGCCGATGAGCTGGCTCTCTTTGGCTTCCGTCTCGTGCCGGTGATCCCCAGCGTGGTCATCAATATCTTCTGCGGCTTCACCCGCGTCTCGTTGGTCAAGTATCTCGTTATCACGTTCTGCGGCGTGCTGGCGCGCGCTTATTTGCTCGCGTTTGCTGGCTGGCAATTGGGCGGGGCCTATCATCGCTATAGCTATTATTTTGATAAACTAGAGAATCTGGGTTTGGTCTTGCTGGCCTTAGCTCTGGCCTTTTTCTTTTATTATCAACGCCGCAAGGCGCAAATTCAGAGTCATGTCTAAACAAAGTAATTCTGATACCTCTTGGGGCGGCGTGGCTGGCTGGTATAGCGAGCATCTAGAACAGAATCTAGATACTTACCAGCGTCAGGTGATTTTGCCTAACCTCTTGCGGCTATTAGATCTCAAAAAGACTGATAAAGTTTTAGATCTCGCTTGTGGGTCTGGCTTTTTCTCTCGCGAGCTGGCTCAGGCGGGGGCGCAGGTTACTGGCGTAGATATCTCAGCAGAATTGATTAAATTAGCGCGAGAGAATAGTAAAGATTTTAATAATCTTGAATATTTTGTGGCCAATGCTGACAAGCTAGCTAATTTAGAAAATAATTATTTTGATAAAATTATTTGCGTATTAGCGCTCCAGAATATCGAGAAAGTGAAAGAAGTTTTTGCAGAAGTGAAGCGAGCGCTGAAGAAGAACGGGAAGCTGTATCTGGTCTTGAATCATCCCGCTTTCCGCGTCCCCGGCGAGAGTAGCTGGGGTTGGGATGAGGCGAGCAAAACGCAATACCGGCGCCTGGATCAGTATTTATCAGAGAAGAAAGTAGAGATCCAGATGCACCCCGGCGCTGATCCGGACTCTAAAACGCTCTCATTCCATAGGCCAATGCAGTATTATTTTAAATTATTGAGTTCAGCGGGCTTGGCTATCACCAGGCTGGAAGAGTGGATCTCGCACAAGACGAGTCAGCCTGGACCGAGACAGAAGGCTGAGGATCGCGCCCGGCACGAGTTTCCACTTTTCTTGTATTTAGAAGCAGCGGTGCTATAATCAGGCCATGACAGAAAAAACAAAGAATTATTTAGGCTGGGTACTGATTATTGGCATCTTGCTGGTGGCGCTCTCGGCTTGGCGCTACTCGGGCGCTTACTCGCGCTCCATGCAGCCGGACTCTTATCGCAGCTTTGCTGTCTCGGGCGAGGGCAGAGCGGTGGTGGTGCCGGATATCGCCACTTTCACCTTTGGCGTGATCACCGAGGGCGGTAACGATGTGGGTCAATTGCAGATCCAGAATACCGAGAAAGTGAATCAGGCGATCACTTTCCTCAAGCAGAATGGTATTGCCGAGCAGGATATCCAGACTTCCGGTTATAATCTCACACCGCGCTACCAGAGCGTGTACTGCAATCCGCAACCGGGGCAAACGCGCGTGTGCCCGCCCGCTTCTATTGTTGGCTATACTGTAGAGCAGACAGTGAGAGTCAAGATCAGACAGGATCACTTTAGTCAGATCGGCACGGTGATGAGTGGCGTGGTGAGCGCTGGAGCTAATACGGTCTCTCAGCTCAACTTCACGCTAGACGATCCGGCTATGGCCGAGAACGAGGCTCGCGAGCAGGCGATCAAGCAAGCGCAGGAGAAGGCGAGATCAGTGGCCAAGGCCGCGCGCTTCCGCCTTGGCGATTTGCTCTCCATTGATGAGGGTGGTTATCAGCCGTTCTATGGCTTAGAGAGCGCCAAGTATGGCTCGGCCATGGGGATGGGTGGAGACGGTTTTGTCCCCGCTCCGGCGCCAGCGATTGAGCCTGGTTCGCAGGAGGTACTAGTAAACGTTACCTTGCGTTACGCCATAGACTAGGGTAGGCTTACGGCAGTCTGTTAGCTTAGCTCTTTTCACTTTTACAACTCCAGAAAGGGGGTGATCTCTGTGGAGCCTCTAGCGTGGGTCTCTGCCGTGTTTGTGTTGGTGATTGGCGGGGGATTATCCGCCATTATCTGGTGGAGCTTGCAACGAGGGCGTCGGGTTCGTGCATCTGCAACGGTGGTTGTGCCAACGTTATCGCCGTCAGCTACAGTGGCGACCGCGATCGTGGCTAGGCCGGAACGCGGTCTGGATCAGTGCTTGGAGGAACAGAGCGGCACCGCTTGTGTGCTGATTGGTTCTGTTCTGACTGCTACTAAAAAATCCCAGCTCTTCCAGGCTGTTGAGCCGATGACCAGCTTTCGGGTCCTGTTTGTCCTGCAAGAGCGTGGCTATCGTGAAGCTTCTCGGGCGGAACTGCTTGACTACTTGGAGCACTTAGTCAAGGTCAAGAACTGTCCGGTGGGGCGGATTTTCGCGATTCGTCTCCTGTCCGCCACTGTGGCTGAGATAGAGCAGATGGCTGGAGAATCCGGCGATAAGAGATTCTCTTACCGCTTGTCTCAGGTTTTGCCTGACTTGCAACAGGACGGAGCCTCGTCTTTTGTTACCCTGTCTCCCGGCGATTACGTCTTGGGGATTGAGAATGTCCCTAAAACCTAACCATCCATTGGCTCGCGCTGATGGATGGTTTTTTATGCCAATAATTCGTCCACCACCGCTTTCACATCTGCGCCATCAGCTTTGCCTTTCAGCTCTTTCATCAGCGCGTTCATCAGTTTGCCAGCGTCTGATTTGCTTACCACAGCCAGTTCGCTTTTCTTTAGTTCTGCAACTTTTTTGATCTCCTCGCGGCTCATCAGTTGCGGCAGATAAACTTCAATATATTTTAGTTCTGCCTGTTCCGCTTCAGCCAGGTCCGCTCGTCCGCCGGTCTCAAACTGCGCAATAGAGTCCTTGCGCTTTTTTGCCTCGCGCCGGATCACGGTCAGGACAGTTTCATCGTCCAGTAATTCATCCGGCTTCTTCTTGAGATTAACTAGTTCGTTGGTAAAAGCCGCTAGCAAGCCGCGCACCACGGTTAATTTAACCTGATCTTTGGCCAGCATAGCTTGCTTCACTTCACTCTTGATTTGTTCGTGGATCATGCTGGCTATTCTAGCAGATTTGCTATAATCCGGCTAATCTAGATCAACATGCCTAAGAGCGATAGATTTTCTCAATTTTACGCGCGGCTTAACCCGGCACAGAGAGAGGCTGTAGATACCATTGAGGGGCCGGTGATGGTGGTGGCCGGGCCGGGGACGGGCAAGACACAAGTGCTCACGCTCCGCATTGCTAATATCTTGCGCGAGACCGATACGCCGCCAGACGGGATACTCGCGCTCACTTTTACCAATTCTGGCGTCCATGCCATGCGTGAGCGCTTGGTAGAGCTGATCGGCAGTGCGGGCTACCGCGTCCGGATCAACACCTTCCACGGCTTCTGCAACGAGCTGATCCAGAACTTCCCCGAGCAATTCCCGCGTATCATTGGCTCGCGCAATGCCACGCGCGTGGAGCAGATCAAGATACTAGAGCAAGTAATTGAGACAGCCAAGCTAGAGTTGTTAAGACCTTACGGCGCGCCGTTTTATTATCTCTCCGGCGCGCTTGGTGAGATAGAGAGATTAAAAAAAGACAATATCACGCCCGCGCAGTTCGCCAAATTGGCTGAAACGGGTACAGAGAAAGAGCAAGAGCTCGCGCTGATCTACACTGAATATGAGAAAAATTTGCGAGTGCAGAATCTCTATGATTTTGCCGATATGATTATGGAAGTCTTGGCAGTGCTAAAAAAGAAGAAAAACTTCTTGCAACAACTGCAAGAGGAATTTTTATATATCTTGGCTGACGAGCATCAAGATGCAAATCAGTCGCAGAATGAATTGCTCGCGCTCTTGTCTAGTTATCATCAGAATCCTAATTTATTTATCGTGGGCGATGAGAAGCAGGCGATCTTCCAGTTCCAGGGCGCGAGCTTGGAGAACTTTAATTATTTTAAAAAATTATATCCGCAGGCCAAGTTGATCACGCTCACGCACAGTTATCGCTCGCATCAGATTATCTTGGACACCGCGCATAGTCTCATCAATTCTGGAAGATTATTGGCGGCAGGGAGTACGCAGAAAGTAGAAACAGAAGTAGAAAAAGTGCGGATAATAGCCTGCGCTGACCCAGACTCCGAGCTTGGCTTGGTAGCGCAAGAGATTAAGGCGAAAATAGCGGCTGGTGTGGCGCCGGAAGAGATCGCCGTGATCTACCGCGATAACGCCGACGCCGCGCCGCTGGTGGAGGCACTGGAGCGCGCCGGCGTGCCGCTGGCCGTGCAGTCGCAGTCTGACCTGCTGGCTGATTTAACCGTGGGTAAAGTCATTCTAATTCTTGAGGCAGTGCATCACTTTGGCAACGAGCAGTATCTCGCGCCGTTCTTGCACCTGGATTTTCTAGACCTAGACAGTCTGGCTATTTATCAAGTTAAAAATTATCTGGACTTAAAAAAATCAAAAGATCAGGGATTAAAAGAGATTTATAAAAAATTAGAGAAGTGGCACAAGGCGAGCCATAATCAGAATCTGCTTGATTTCTTTGGCGTTATTTTAGAAGAAACAAAATTATTAGAATATTTGCTCCGGGGATCGCAAGCTGAGGAAAAGCTGGAGAAGTTGCAGTTATTCTATGAAGAGCTGAAAGAGCTAGCGAGCACACACCAGAACTTTAAGCTCTCTGATTTTGTAGATTATTTGGCGACCTTGCGCCGACATAACTTGGGTTTGCTCCAGACTGTGCTGCCCGAGCGCTCTGGTGTGCGCCTGATGACAGCCCACAAGGCCAAGGGGCTAGAATTTGATCAGGTTTATATCATTGGCGCGACGGAGGGCCACTTTGGCCAGAGGAGGAGGCGCGGCGGCTTCTCCCGCGCGGGCGATAATGACGATAATAGCGAGCGGCGGCTCTTCTACGTGGCGCTCACGCGGGCGCGGCAGGCTCTCACGGTTACTTATAGTCAGCGCACGTGCGATGGTCGGCCGCAGTTGCCCAGTCAGTTTATTGAAGAGCTAGACAAGAACTTGCTAGAACTAGTGGCGCTGAAGGCAGAGAAAGTGAAGCCCGCCCAAGCGCTCCGGCCCCGGCCGGTGATCAAGTCTAGTTTGAGTGAAAAAGCTTACTTGAATAAAATATTCTTAGATCGTGGCTTATCGGCGACTGACCTCAATAATTATCTTGCCTGTCCACTTAAGTATTTCTATCAGAACTTGCTGAGATTAACTCAAGTGCAGGATAAACACCTGCTCTATGGCACAGCCGTGCACCAGACGCTGAAAGAATTTTTTGATCAGTACCGCGAGGGTGAAAAGTGGAAAGCCGAGAAACTGCTCGCAAGACTCCGGTATCACTTGGGCCGGCAGCCCTTCTCGGCTAATGATCTGGAGGCGAGCGTGGAGAAGGGGGAGGAGGCGCTGGGTGGTTATCTCAAGTTCTATAATTACCACTGGCCGAATCGGATTGTGAACGAACTAAGCGTGCGCGGTGTCTTGCTAGACGGGAAAATAAAACTGAATGGCAAGATAGATAAACTGGAGCTGAGCGAGAGTGGCGAGACGAGAGTGGTTGATTATAAAACCGGCAAGCCCAAGACGCGCAATCACATCTTGGGTCTCACCAAGAGCGCGGGGAGCGGTGATTATTTCCGGCAATTAGTTTTCTATAAATTATTGCTGGATAATTTTGGTGCTAAATATCAGGCAACTTCTGGTTTGATTGATTTTATTGAGCCGGATGAGAAAGGTAGATATAAACAAGAAGAATTTGCGCTGGGCGCAAGCGACGCGACAGGCCTCGGCGAGCAGATCAGAGAAGTCTATGATGAAATCTTGAGCTTAAAGTTCTTAGATAACGGCTGTGGGGAAAAAGATTGCGAATGGTGCCGCTTGTGGGCGGTAACTCACTAATAGCTTGACAATCTCTACTCATTTGCTATAATAGGGGCTGGATGCATGGCAGAGTGGCTTAGGTTAGCCACTTTTTGACAACCGAATACACACCTTCTCTCACGAAAGGAGAAAAGAAAGATGGAACGCCACCTAATCAAGTTCTTTCATTGGACCAAGCCTGTACCCGATTCTCCCGATTGTAAAGTGCCGATTTGGAAATTGATAGAACGTGATTTTGCTGCCTGGGTGCGGGATCAGATCTTGTCTGATAAAGGATTCCTTGTTCTCCAGGTGGTTTCCGAAAGAGTTGGTAATCATGGAGGTTTTTTCAAACTTCTTTGCAGAGTTACAGTGTAGTGGGGTTACAGTTAGCGCCTTCTTCAGGTCCGGGTTAGACAAGCCCGGGCCTTTTATTTTTTCAAAATTTATTTCGTATCTTTTAGCTTCAGCGCCACGGGCAAGCCGAGCAGCATCACTGCGCCGAGGAAGCTGAAGAGCGCGGATAGTGGAGCAAAGAGGAGGAAGAGGCTCGCCACGATGGGCGCGAGGATGTAGGAGAGCGGATACATGTTGCGGGAGAGGAAGACGATATTGGCATCACGGCCGTCTATTTGTTTAAAGAGATAAGCTTCTTTCATGATCTCCAAGGTTGCGGCACCCACGCGGGAGAGCAGGAGCACTGCCGCCCAGAGCCAGAGCGAGCCCTGGCCGATCGGCGCCACTAAGAGGCAAGCCAGAGCGGCGATCACTAAGCCGATGGCAAGCAATTCCTTCTCTCCCAACCACTTATCGGCAATGCGCCCGAGCGGGATATCTAGGATCACGTAAGGCACCAGCATGATGGTGAAGATGAGACCAACCTGCGGCCAACCCAGGCCAATGTGCTCGTGGAGGTAGATGGGCATATAGATAACCATAATGGCAAAGAGGAAGTTGAGCAGGAGGTCTAGCGAGAGGATGCGGCGGAGGTCCGGATTCTCGGGGTGGAGGATACGCCGCCAGCCAGCCAGCACGCTTAAGTGCTCGGCCTGGCGGGCCAGCACATCACGGAGGTGGACCAGGGCGATATAGAGGAAAGGGATAAGCGCCAGAGCGGCGAATAAATAGAGTGTGCTGTAGCCCAGTTGCTCACTCACGTTGCTGGCCAGCCAGGGGCTCGCCAGCCAGGCTAAGTTGTTAGCAGTGAGGAAGATGCCCCGGATCTGGCCGGTCACGCCATCCTCTGATAATTCTTCCAGATACACGTCTAAATTGATTGCCGTGAGGAAGGAGAGCACGAGATAAGCACCCACCAGCCAGAGTGCCTGGGGTTGCGTACTCCAGAAGCTGGCTCCCAGCAGGGATACTAGGTTAGCGAGGCCAAAGACGATGATAGTGCGGCGGTTGCCCCAGCGGTGGATCAGGCGGAGCGCTTGCCAGGAGAGGATGAGCGAGATCACTGCCGCGGCGGAGTAGATCAAGCCCACGCGCGACTCGCCCACAAATTGCTCTATGAATGATGAATTGATATAAGCGCCCAGCGCGGTGGAGAGGGAGAGGAAGAAGCCAGCCAGGTAGGCGTGGATCCTCAGCTGGTGCTTGTTCTCATCGCGCTGTTGCATGCGCGATATTATAGCACGAGGCTAGACCTCAATCAGCACAGGCAGGACGATGGGTCGGTGGTGCGTCTTCTGGAAGAGGTAACGTCCCACTTCTTCTCTTACCACATTTTTCACATAGTCAAAGTTGATTGGATGCATCTGGGCAGTCGCTTCTTCTATTTTCTTTTTAGCCAGCATGCGGGTGTGGTGGAGTAGTTCTTGCGAATCTTTAAGGTAAACAAAGCCGCGCGAGATAATGTCTGGTGACTTGCGTACCCGGCCAGTCTTGATGTCAATAATCGCCACAATCACAAACATCCCCTCGGTGGCCAGCATCTGACGGTCTCTGATCACCACCTCCTCCACATTGTTCTGGCCCAAGCCCTCCACCATCACCACGCGGCGGGTGGCGTTCTCCTTGCGCGCGATGATCTTCTTCCCCTCATCAGTAATATCAATCACCATGCCGTTATCCGGCACTATCACGTTCTGCTCTGGCATGCCCAGCTCTAGCGCAAGCTCCTGATGCTGGCGTAGCTTGTGATGCGAGCCGTGGATGGGGACAAAGAATTTAGGTTTAATCTTCTTGTGCAGCCACTCTATTTCCCCACGATTACCGTGGCCGGAAGAGTGGATATACACTTCGGAAGTTCTATAACTAATTATCTTGGCTCCCTGGCGGGCGATATTATCTTTCAGTTTTTGTACAGAAATTTCATTACCCGGCACAATAGAAGACGAGAGCAGGACAGTGTCTCCGGGCTTAAAGCGCAAGTGCTTGTGCGTCTTGTTCGCCATTCGCATGAGCGCCGCAAATTCCTCACCCTGCGCGCCGGTAGCCAGCACCACAATCTTGTCTGCCGGATATTTGTCCACTTCCTGCATCGGGATCACCGTCTCTTTCTTTAGCTTCCACATCCCGGCCTGCTGGGCAATCTCCATGTTCGTTTTCATACTTCGACCCTCTATTACCAGCTTTCTGCCATACTTCTCTACCACCTCCACAATCTTGAGCATGCGCTCTAATTGAGAGGCAAAAGTGCCGATAAATAATCTGCCCTTAATGCTCCTGATGATCTCTTCCAAGTTCTTGTGCGTCTCGCGTTCCGGCACCGAGAAGCCGGGGTTCTCAATATTGGTTGAGTCAGCTAAGAGTAATAGCGTTTTTTCTTTATCAAAGATGCCGTAGCGCTGTTCTTCTGCCTCTGTTGGCTTGCCGTCTACGCCGTCTAGGTCAAGCTTGTAATCACCAGGGTTAACAATCAAGCCATACGGCGTTTCTATAATCACACCAAACGAATCCGGAATAGTGTGAGTAACACCAAAGAAGCGTACGGGTATATTGCCCAAAGTGATTCTAGAATCATTCTCCACCACCCTGATGTCTAGTTTAGGCAAGTGGGGGAACTCGTCCATTCTCTTCTTAATAAACAGCGATGTCAGATTGCGGGTATAGACTGGCGGATTGCCAATGCGCGGCAAGATGTACGGTATGCCGCCGGTGTGATCCAGGTGGCCGTGGGTGATGATCACGCCGCGTACTTTATTTTTATGTTTTTCTACATAGCTTGCGTCCGGGATAATATAATCTACGCCCGGCATCTCTTCGGTAGGGAAGGCGAGGCCAATATCAATCACCACAATATCGTTGCCAATCTCAATTGCCGTCATGTTCTTGCCAATCTCTTCCACGCCACCAAGTGGGATGATTCTGATATCGCCGGCTTGGAGCGCGGGGGGCTCCTTCTCTGCCGTGTTCCGGCTCAGTGGTTTGCGGTGTCTTGGTCCTGGTCTCATGCTCATGGTTTTTGTTTTTTTAATTAATTTTTTATTTAATTATTTATCTGATTATTGGCGTTAGAGAATACCGGCCACACGCGGTCTGTCCTGATGTACCACTCGTGGATGGCCAGGAATCGGTCAGCCGCAGTATTGATAGTCGGCAGGGCGACACCTCTCACTCGCTCTGGCACAACGTAGATAAACTCGGGTGAATAGATAAATACAGCCGGCACATCAGCATTCACCAGCTCGCTAAAGCGCTGATAGCTATCAGCATTTTGCTCTGCGTCTATCTCGCGTCGTGCTTCTTCTAGTATCTTATCTACCTGAGTATTAGTATAGAGCGCAATATTGAGACCCGGGTCCAAGCGTTGCGATGAGTGCCAGAAGGCGAACGGATCAGGATTACGTCCGAGGATCTCGCCAAAGAAGAGCGCCTCATATTGCCGCGGTCGGATCACGTTCTGGTTCAGGTCGCCCAGCTCAAAGACTTTTAGCTCCACTCTTGCCCCCAGCGCGTTCCAAGTGTCTCGGATCAATTCTGCCGCTTGCTTGAGTTCCGGCGTATCAGAAGTGCTTAAGGCAAAAGCGAGCTCTAGTGTGCCACTCTTGCTGGACAATTCCCAGACACCGCTTGTCTCGTTCTTTTCCCAACCTTTTGCCAGCAAGATCTCACTTGCGCGCGTTATTCTGTCTTCATTTTCTGTTTCTGTATTTTCTGCTTCTGCGCCAGAAGACTTAGACTCACCAGAATATAAGTTCTGATTTATTACTGGCAGTGGTCCCAGCGCTGGTTGGCCGTAACCCAGCAGAGCCTGCTTGATAATTTCCTCGCGATCAATTGCTGCCTCTAGTGCTTGCCGCACCTCCAGTCTCGCTAGTACCGGAGCGCGATTTTGGTTAAAGAAGACGCCAAAGATGCGCGGCAGAGGGTAACGCTGGATTATGCCGCCCAGGTCGGAGAGCTCTGCCACGCTGGCGGCCGAGATCATGCTGACCGCCTCTATCTCACCTTGCTCGTAAGCATTAACCAGCTCCAGCTCGCTGGGGTAGAATCTCAGTCTCAGTTTTTCAATTTTTGGTTTTCCTAAGGCAAAGTCATCAAAGGGCTCTAGATCGTAATATTCTGGGATGCCCAGAGCATTCTTTTTAATATTTTTAATCTGATATGGTCCGGAGCCGATACTCTCGGTATTAAACTGATTGAGCGCGAACGATTCGGTATCCAGCTGACTCCAGATATGCTTGGGCAGTAGTCCCATTGTGGCGTTCTCCAAGAGCGATGGATAAGGCTGTTTAAGATGCAGGACCAATGTTTGGCTATCTGGCACTTCCACCCTCACGCCATCCCAGGCAGCGCGCTTGGGGCTCTTGAGTAAGGGATTCTGTGCGCTCTGGATAGTGAAAGCAGCGTCTTCCGCTGTAAGCGTGGCGCCATCGTGCCAGCGGAGATTATCTCTGAGAGTGAAAGTATAAGTGAGGCCATCTGCTGAGATCTCCACGCGCTTGGCTAGGTCCGGCTCGGGTTGGTTATTCTCTGGATTAACGCGCATGAGGCCGGAATAAACTAGCGCGGTGAGATCGCGATCAGCGTCGGAGACAGCAAGTAGTGGGTTAATAAAGCGCGGCGACCCGATGATGCCCTCTGTGAGTGATCCTCCCGGCGCGGCCACTGTCTCGGAGAAGTAGGCGTTCACATCAGCCACTAGCCAGAGCAGGGCCGCAAGGGCGAGAAAGCCACAGAACAAGAACCAGCGCCACTGACGGGTGGAAAAAGAGCGTATCGCCTGCGCTAAGCGTGCAGTAGTTATAGAAACAGGTTGAGAATGCTGATAATGATGAATAATCCCGCTAAGACGATAGTGCTATTAAAGAGGTACTTCTCTGCGCCGCGCTTGGCAAAGCTGAAGCCGCTGCCACCCGAGCCGCCAAAGGCGCTACCCAAGCCCTCCTGGCTCTGCTGGAGCAGGATGGCTAGCACTAGTAATGCCGCAATGATAACTTGCAACCAGGGCAAGATATTAGCGAGGATTAACATTGGCCACCAGTATAGCAGGTAAAAAAAAGCTGGCAAGAGGTCTTGACCGGCGCTATGCCGCGAGTATAATGCGGGCGTTAGATTTTTAAATATTTAAGTTAAAAATATCATGACTAAGATAAATATTAAGCCATTGGGCGATCGGGTCTTGGTGGAGGGGATTGACACAAGTATTGAGAAGACTAAATCGGGCATTATTATCCCTGATACTGTTAGCAAAGAGAAAAGTGAGCAGGGGAAGATTGTGGCGGTGGGCGAGGGGCGGCGCGGCGAGGACGGCAAGCTGGTGCCGATGAGTGTGAAGAAGGGTCAGAAGATTATCTTCTCTAAATACGGCCCGGATGAGATCAAGGTGGATGGCAAAGAATACTTTATTATCAGCGAGAGTAATATCTTGGCAGTAATTGAGTAATTTAATTAAATAGATAAAAAATAATATGGCAAAACAAATTATTTTTGGCGATAACGCGAGGAAGGCGCTCAAGCGCGGCATTGATCAAGTAGCAGACGCTGTGCGCATCACGATTGGGCCCAAGGGTAGGAATGTGATCTTGGATAAAGGCTACGGCGCGCCGACTATTACTAATGATGGCGTCTCTATTGCTAAAGAAATTAGCCTGAAAGATAAGGTGGAGAACATGGGCGCGGAGATTATTAAAGATGTGGCGCAGAAGACTAACGACGCGGCTGGCGATGGTACCACCACGGCCGTGGTGCTGGCGCAGGCGCTGATTGGTGAGGGCTTTAAGAAGGCAACGCTCGGCGTGAACGCGATGGGCATCCGGCTGGGTATTGAGGCGGCGGCTGGTGCCGTGGTGAGCGTGCTCAAGGAAATGGCTAAGAAGATCGCCAACAAAGAGGAAATTAAACAGGTGGCAACTATCTCTGCTGAATCAGCAGAATACGGCGCGATTATTGCGGAAGCGATTGAGAAGGTGGGCAAGGACGGTGTGGTAACGGTGGAGGAGTCGCAGAGCTTTGGTGTTGAGTCGGAGGTGGTGGACGGCATGCAGTTTGATAAGGGCTATAGCTCGCCTTACATGATTACTGATGCTGAGCGGATGGAAGCGGTGTACAGAGATCCGTTTATCCTGATCACAGATAAGAAGATCTCTAGCATTAAAGATATTTTGCCGCTATTGGAAAAACTGGCGCAGAGTGGGAAGAAAGATTTGGTGATTATTGCGGAAGATGTGGACGGCGAGGCGCTGACGACCTTGGTGGTGAACAAGCTCCGCGGCACCTTTAACGCGCTAGCAATTAAAGCGCCCGGCTTTGGCGACCGGCGCAAAGAGATGCTGGGTGACATCGCGGTGATGACCGGCGGGCAAGTGATTAGTGAAGAGCGGGGAATTAAACTAGAGAATGCGGAAGTGAAGATGCTGGGTCGGGCCAAGAAGATTATTGCGACCAAAGATAATACAACGATTGTGGGTGGCACGGGCAAAAAGGCAGAAATTGAGGATCGGGCTGGTCAGATAAAAGCAGAAATTGCCCGCAGTGATTCCAAATATGATAAAGAGAAACTGCAGGAGCGCCTGGGCAAGCTGGCTGGCGGTGTGGCGGTGATCAAAGTGGGTGCGGCTACTGAAGCGGAGATGAAGTATCTGAAGTTGAAAATTGAAGACGCGGTTGAGGCCACCAAAGCGGCGATTGAGGAGGGTATTGTCCCGGGCGGCGGCGTGGCGCTGGTGCGCGCTGGCGGCAAGGTAAGTGGCCGGTTGCCCAAGTCGCCATCGGCAGATATTGCTCACGAGTTTGAGGTGGGCGTGCAGGTATTGCTCAAGGCGCTGGATGCGCCACTCCGCCAGATCGCCATCAACGCAGGTAAAGATAATGGTGAAGTGATTGTGGATAAAATCAAGAACAGCAAGAGCAATGAGGGCTATGATGCTAATGCTGACAAGGTGGTGAGTGATATGTTTGAGGCGGGTATTATTGACCCGGTGAAGGTAACGCGCACGGGCCTAGAGCGCGCGGCATCTGCTGCTGCCATCTTGCTTACCACCGAGGTGGCGGTGACGGACGAGCCCAAAGAAGAAAAAGAAGTAGGGATGGGTGGTGGTATGCCCGGCGGGATGGGAGGCATGGGGATGGGGGATTACTAAAACAGAGATATGAACAACTGGCGGGACTTTCCCCGCCAGTTTTGGTATAATCAATTCACTATGACTAAGTCAGGCATTTGGGGCATTATCGTTATTACCTTGCTCGTTATCGGCGGCATTTGGGCGGCTAAGCAGCCTTCTAGTACTGTACCGGATGGCGAGGTGATTAAGATTGGTAGTATTCTCATCTTGAGTGGCGAAGGGGCTACTTGGGGAGAGGCGACCAGAAACGGAATTGAGTTGGCGGTTAAAGAGGTTAATGCTAGAGGAGGAATTGACGGCAAAATGCTGGAAGTTATTTATGAAGATGACCAGAGTCAACCTCAGAGAGCGATTAGCGCCTTCCATAAATTAACGGATATTGATGGAGTGAAGTTTATCATCGGTCCTAATTGGTCTAATACGGGAGAGGCACTGATAGAGCCAATTAAGCAGAAGAAAGTGGTGGTAATTTCACCCTCGCTAGGTATTCCGAAGTTTAATGAAGCCAGCGAATACATGTTCAACACTTGGCAGCACGATGAGATCTTGTCGCAGGATCTCGCTCAGTATGTTTATGACAAAGGTCATCGCAATGTAGCCCTCTTTAGCGCACAACAGAATTGGGTGAAAGATCAGACCGTAGCCTTTACCACTAAGTTTACTAGCTTGGGCGGTAAAGTCGCTTCTGTATACGAGCCAGTTATTACCGAGACTAACGTATTAACAGAAATTACTAAAGTAAAAAATAATAAAGCTATTGATGCGGTGGTCATGACCATTGATGGCTATAGTTTAACTAACGTTATTGCAAAAAGGTTAAGAGATCTTAGTGTGAACTTGCCAATTTATTCTATTACTATTGATCGCACGATTATTAAGAATTGTGATGGTGCGTGCGATGGCATGATTTTCTTGACCTCACTTACTCCCACTTCAGATTTTGAACAGAAATATAGATCAGCCTATGGTCGCGAAGTAGAATTTGGTGCCGATACTGGATATGACGCAGTGATGTTGCTAGCTGAGGCGTTTAAGGAAACTAATTCTACTGATCCGGATCAAGTTCAGGTTTATCTTAATAACATCAAGACTTACACGGGTGCTTCTGGCGATCTAATCTCTGACGGTAAGGGAGCCTTCACCAAGCCGTACAAGATTAAGAAAGTGGTGAACGGTGAGCCAGTAGATATTATTAATTAAATCATCACCATCACCATGACTATTATCTTAATTATCCTCGCTCTCGTTGTGCTCTGGCTGGTCTTGAGCTATAACTCGCTGGTGCGGCTCCGGACGCGCAGTGAGGAGGCCTGGAGCGATATTGAGGTGCAGATGAAGCGGCGTTATGACTTGGTCCCGAATCTCGTGAACACCGTGAAAGGTTATGCGGCGCATGAGAGTGGGGCGTTTGAGAAGGTAACGCAGGCGCGGGCGCAGGCGATGCAGGCTACTACTCCGGCGCAACATGGCGCGGCGGAGAATATGCTGACCAGCGCGCTCAAGAGCGTGTTTGCGATTGCCGAGGCTTATCCGGATCTGAAGGCGAATCAGAACTTCTTGCAATTGCAGAACGAGCTGGCCGATACGGAGAATAAAATTCAGGCCGCGCGGCGCTTCTACAACGGCAACGTGCGCGACTTGAATATCAAGATTATCACTTTCCCCACCAACCTGATCGCCGGATTCTTCCACTTTAGCGCCAAAGAGTTCTTTGAGCTGGAGGCGGGGGAGACGGCGGCCAAGCAGCCGGTGGCAGTGAAGTTTTAAGATTATCAATTTAATAAGTTATCAGTTAAAATAAAAATCATGAATAAAAATAATCAGCGAGGTGCCGTGCTCACTTGGGTCATTGTGCTGGTGGTCTTAGTCATTGTGGCGATCTTCTATTTCCGTTCCGGCACGCCAGCCGAGGCTCCTGTCCCCACCGACGGCACCTTCACCACCGCTCCTGCTAACTAGTTAGTGACGCTCTATACCCAACAAGCACGCAATATCCGGCGCACTTGGCTCCTGATGAGCATCTTCTTTATTGTGCTCATTGCGGTGGGTTGGATCTTTGCCCAAGCGTATGGCGATCCGGTGGTTCTCTATGTTTTTGCCGGTGTTTCTATTGCGATGAATATCGCGAGTTATTGGTATTCCGATAAAATTGCGCTTGCCCTGAGTCGCGCTCGCCCGGCGAGTCGGGAAGAATTCTTTGACTTCTATACAGTAACAGAGAATCTCTCTATTGCCGCTGGCTTGCCCATGCCCAGGATCTTTGTGATAGACGATCCGGCGCCCAACGCCTTTGCCACTGGCCGAGATAAAGAGCATGCCGCCGTGGCCGTGACCACCGGCCTGCTCGGCATGATGAGCCGGACGGAGCTAGAGGGCGTGGTGGCCCACGAGCTCTCGCATATTGGGAATAGAGACATCTTGCTCTCCACTGTGGTGGTGGTGCTGGTCGGCTTTATTGCCATCGTGTCTGATATCTTCCTCCGTTCGCTCTGGTGGGGCAATAGCCGGCGGAATAGTGATAATGATAAATCTGGCGCGCTGTTTCTTGTCCTGGGATTAATAGCAGCTATTCTCGCACCTATTGCTGCCACGCTCATCCAGCTTGCGATCTCTCGCCGGCGGGAGTTCCTGGCCGATGCCTCTGGCGCCCTGCTCACGCGCTACCCTGAGGGCCTGGCCAGCGCGCTGGAGAAGATCACCAGCTACCAGGTGCCCCTGCGCCACGCGAGCAGTGCCACAGCGCATCTCTTTATCTCTAGCCCCTTTGGTCCACGAGGTGCGCGCGGATTCTCCAAGCTCTTCCTTACCCATCCGCCAGCGGCGGAGCGCATCGCCGCCCTGCGCCAGATGGCGTAGGAGCCGACTTTTTGTTATAAACATAGGCGTTGGAGAGATGCGAGAGTGGTTTAATCGGCAGTCCTGGAAAGACTGTGTGTCAGAAATGGCACCGAGGGTTCGAATCCCTCTCTCTCCGCATTGACAACCTGTTAGTTTAATGACCTTATTGCCTATGCAGTAAGTGCGAC
>CAYWPU010000004.1:0-45742 GCA_964460805.1 uncultured Candidatus Saccharibacteria bacterium
CTCCAAGTTTCTACCGGCAATGAGGGCAGCACTATGAGCCCGTTTATACCTGTGGTTGCTGATGAGATAGAGATAGAGAGCGGACGCTTCTACGTAGCTGGCAATAACTCCACAGATAGTCAGCCGCGGGTGGTGATCAGCATGCAGGGCCAAGCCACTGTGGGACGGCAGAGCAGTGACTTTGCCATCCAGACTACTGTTTCTGATAGACGTTAGATAATAAAAAAGTAAAATAAATAAAGTGATAATCAGCAAATTGCATAATCTAGAAAATAAACAATCCGGTCTCACGCTGGTAGAGACGCTGGTGGCTATCACGGTGCTACTGGTGGGAGTGCTTGGCCCGCTCTCCATTGCCGCGCAGGGGATTGGCGATGGCATCTTTGCCCGCAATCAACTGGCCGCCAATTACTTAGCGCAAGAGGCGCTGGAGGTGGTAGTGAACAAGCGTTACGAGATAGCCCGCCAGTGCCAGTATTCCTCGGCCCCGGAGTGCACTGATGATTTCTTTAATCTTGATAGTGATATTGCCGGTTGCCTTAGCCTTGGTCCTAACGATTACTGCGCGGTGGATCCTCTGATTCCCGCTTTGCTAAGCAGTCCATCTTGCGAGGAAGATAACGATTACGCCGCCTGTCGGCTCGTCTTTGATACCGGAGACGGTGTGTATCGGCCCGTGGCTGATCTGTCGGCAGAAGAGAATCGCCTAGGCCCAGTTTTTACTCGCAAGTTGCGCCTGGAGCTGGTTAGCTCTAATGAACTAAGGGCGATAGTAACGGTGGATTGGTTCAATAAAGATGTTCCTAGGTCGCTCACACTAATCACCCACTTATTTAGCCAAGGTTAAAAGATTAAAATGAAGCAAGAAAATTTTTATCTGGGAATAAAAAATAGAGGCGTGGCGATTCTCTTTGCCATCTTGCTCGTCTCTATTGTGTTAACTGTTGGCCTCTCTCTGCTTAATATCACCGTGCGGCAATTGCTCCTCTCTTCACTCGCACGCGAGTCGCAATTTGCCTTCTATGCTGCCGATAGCGCCCGCGCTTGTGCCCGTCACTACGATAGCCTGCCTGATCCGGAAGAGCGGCCCTTTGGCTACTTTGGTCTTGTGGAGGGGAGCGGCGAGATCAGTTATATTGCTGGTGACTTGGCTCCAGAGCCAGGTTGCGGCAACCTGGTGCTAGACTTTATTCCTGCCGCAGAGGGGGAATCGCCGCTGGCAGTTTCCACCATGGTCATTGTGTTTTCCGATGAGCAAGCTACGCCGAGATTGACCTGTGCTGAGGTAGAGGTTACCAAGTACACAGACGATGTGAATGAAGGCGGTCAGATTATTAGCAAAGGGAAAACGCGGATTGTTGCTAAGGGTTACAATAACTTTGATCCTGATAACGGCTCAGGCTGTTACCAAGTGAGCGACCGCACCGTGGAACGCGCTTCTACTATGCTATACTAGCCGCGATATGGCGGCTCAGGATGCTAAAAATAAAGAGAGAGCTAGCGAGAGAATAGCTAAGCTACGGACGCTAATTGACGAACAGCGTTACCAGTATCATGTGCTGGATCGGCAAGACATCTCTAGCGAGGCGCTGGACTCGCTCAAGGACGAACTAGCGCGGCTGGAGGCGCAGTTTCCGGATTTAATCACGTCCAGCTCGCCCACCCAGCGCGTGGCGGGCGAACCACTGCCGCAGTTTGCCAAAGTGCGGCACCAGGTGGCGCAATGGTCTTTTAACGACGCTTTTACGGAAGAAGATATCAGAGCGTTTGATGAGCGGGTGCGGAAGGTGATCGGTGATAATTTCACCTACACTTGCGAGCTCAAGATAGACGGCTTTAAGATCGTGCTCACTTACCAGGCTGGCTTATTGCAGACGGCGGCTACGCGGGGGAACGGCACAGTGGGTGAGGACGTGACAATGAACGTGCGCACCATTGAGTCTATCCCTCTCAAGTTGCGCGAGGCGGTGGACGTGATTGTGGAGGGCGAGATCTGGTTAGCTAAAGATAATTTTGAAAAGTTAAATAAAGAACAGCAGAAGCTTGGTAAGCCAGTTTATGCTAATCCGCGGAATGTGGCGGCGGGGACGATCCGGCAGCTGGATCCAAAAATTGTGGCGGGGAGGAAGCTGGATAGTTTTATTTACGACTTAGCGCAGGCTGATTTTGCTCTGCCCGACACTCAAGAACGGGAATTGGAAAAACTGAAGAGTCTGGGCTTTAAAGTTAATTCTAATTATCAGCACTGCGGCAACATTACTGAGGTGATCAAGTTTTGGCAGAAGTGGGAAAAGCAGAAAGATAGATTAGCTTATAAACTAGATGGCGTGGTGGTGAAGGTGAACGAGCGCCAAAACCAGCAAGAGCTTGGCTATACCGGCAAAGCGCCCAGATTTGCGATTGCTCTCAAGTTCCGGGCCGAGGAGGCGACTACGGTGGTGGAGGAGATTGCTTTTCAGATTGGCCGGATGGGGACAGTTACTCCAGTCGCGCATCTCCGGCCCGTCTTCCTAGACGGCTCTACTGTCTCGCGCGCGACACTCCACAATGAGGACGAAATAAAGCGACTAGATGTGCGCGTGGGCGACACGGTGATTATCCAGAAGGCGGGCGATATCATCCCGGATATTGTCCAAGTCTTGCCAGAACTGCGGCCCAGGAACTCTAAACCTTTTGTGTTCCCAACTAGCTTGCCGGAGGTGGGTAGGATAGAACGTGTGCCCGGCATGGCAGCGCACAGGGTGGTGGAGAAAAATTCACTCGCGCAGATCAAGCGTAAGTTCTATCATTTTGTTTCTAAACAAGCTTTTGATATTGATCACTGTGGGCCAAAGATGATTGATTTGTTATTAGAAAATAATTTAATTTCTGATTACGCTGATATCTTTTCGCTCAGGAAGGGCGATCTGATTAACTTGCCGAGATTGGGCGAGAAATCAGTAGATAATTTGCTGGCTGGAATAGAGAAGAGCAAGAGGATTAGTTTGGCGAGATTCCTGACCGCACTCTCTATTCCACAGGTGGGAGAGGAAACGGCGGGAGATCTGGCGCAACACTTTGGCAGTTTAGAAAAAATAAAAAAGGCGAGTCTGGAAGATTTAGAAAAGATAGAAAATGTGGGCGGGATTGTGGCTAAATCGGTGTATGATTGGTTTAGGGAAAAAGCACATCAGAGCTTGCTAGCTAAACTGCTAGAGCAAGTGCAGATAGAAAAAGTAGAGAAAATAGCTTCTAAAAAACTTTCTGGCCAGGTTTTTGTTCTGACTGGCACAATGGAGAAATTCTCGCGCGATGAGGCGAAATTAAAGATCAAAAACTTAGGCGGTAGCGTGAGCAGTGCGGTTTCTAAAAATACTAATTATCTGGTGGCGGGGGAGAACCCGGGTTCTAAATTAGACAAAGCGCGGGAGTTGGGGGTAAAAATTCTAAGTGAAGATGAGTTTTTGAAAATTCTAGGGAAATAAAAAAGCCGCCCGCACAGCCGTGAGGGCGGCGATATTACGCCAGAGCTTCATTGACTATATTCGGCCTGTGCCTTTGCATTTTGCACAGGGCCCCTCGTCGTTGATCCAATTGATGTTGGGGTGCATGAATCCGCCAGTACGTCTCCTGCCGCTACCCCCACACTCGTGACAGGGTTTTGGTTTGTCTCTCTTCTTTTTCTTCACCAATTCACGTCTCCTTTCTCAAGGCACTATTGCCACTTCTATATCTACCAAAATTAGAATATCTTGTCAATGAGGGAAGGATTTACGGGTGTAGGAAAAGAAAACCGCCCCTATGGGACAGGGCGGTTCATTTGTGTTAGCTTTTCAACCAATCCAGAGATCTTCCGGCTTGATGTGTAGATAATTAGCCAGACGCTGGACAGAACTCTGGTCTGGGAAACAGTTACCACCAATCATCATCCTAATGGTGCCGGGACCAAAGCCGCAGGCGTCTTCTACCTCAGCATAACGCGCTGGAGCGATCTCTTTATCTTTTAGGGCGGTTCGCAGTTTTCTTGCAAAGAGCAACTCCTGCGCTCGGACTTCTACGGCGGCATTCCGTTCCCGCTCGTCCGGATGATCCATAGCTTGTCTCCTTGTTTGATCTGGTTTTTACTTGTTTGGTACCAAGACTGCTAGTCTATTTACCAAATTAAGATAATTTAGTCAATCTAAGTCTAAGTGCAGAATTAGCAAATTATGCTAGAATCACAGGATGATTAGCGGTGAAGAAATCAAGAACTTGGCCAGCTTGGCGAGGATTGAAGTCTCTGAGCAAGAGACGGAGAAATTGCAACGCGATCTGGGCGCGATCTTAGACTACGTGGGCGCGCTAAAGAGCTCAGCAGGGGAGACCGTGGGGGAAGATTTGGGGGAAAATTATAATAACTTGCGAGAAGATGGAAATGCTCTACAAAGTTTAGAAAAAGGGGAATGGGTGAAGGTGAAAAAGATTTTATAGATTTTTGTTTAAATAAGAAAAATGCACGCGCTGGATTATTGGGAAAAAGCGAAGCAAGAGAACGCCAAATATAACGCGTATTTGGAGATTTTTGCTGATGTGCCGGAACAGATAGAGAAGCAGAAAAATAATTCTGGTATTCTCTCGGGCATGGCGATTGCGGTGAAGGATAATATTTTGATTGAGGGTAAAATTGCTTCCAGTGCTTCTAAAATTTTAAGTAATTATGTGGCGAGTTATGACGCTACGGTAATTAAAAAACTGCGTGATGCCGGTGCCGTCTTTATTGGCCGGACGAACATGGACGAGTTTGCGATGGGCGCGAGTACTGAGAATTCTGCTTTTGGCGCGACCAAAAATCCTCATGACGTAACACGCGTGCCCGGTGGCTCATCCGGTGGCTCGGCGGCGGCAGTGGCGGCTGGGCTCTGTGCCGCCGCGCTCGGCTCGGATACGGGCGGCAGTATCCGTCAGCCGGCGAGCTTCTGTGGCGTAGTGGGGCTCAAGCCCACTTACGGGCGCGTTTCGCGCTACGGCCTCACCGCGCTGGCTTCTTCTCTTGATCAGATCGGGCCAATCACGCACACGGTGAGCGATGCGGAGAAGATTTACAAGGTGATTGCCGGCGTTGACGAGAGTGATGCGACAACAGTTAACGCGGAATTTTTTGAAGCAAAGAAAGATCAGAAGATGAAAATTGGCGTGCCGCGGCATCTCTTGCGCGAGGGCGTGGATGCAGAAGTTCTGGCTAACTTTGAACAGACTTTAGAGAAATTAAAAAAGTCTGGCCATGAGCTTACAGAAATAGAGTTGCCGGCGGCGAAATATTCTCTCGCTTGTTACTATATCCTGATGCCGGCGGAGGCAAGCAGTAACCTCGCGCGCTTTGACGGTGTCCGTTACGGCCTCAAGCAGCTTGGCGATAATTTGCTGGGTGATTATCTCCAGACGAGAAGTTCCGGCTTTGGGCCCGAGACGCGCCGCAGAATAATATTAGGCACTTATGTGCTCTCTTCCGGCTATTATGATGCTTACTACGCTCAAGCCACGCGCGTGCGCGGATTGATCAAGCAAGACTTCTCTCGCGCTTTTGCTCAAGTGGATGCAATTGCCTTGCCCACGGCACCGACTACGGCCTTCAAGATTGGCGAGAAGAGTAGCGATCCGCTCCAGATGTACTTAGCTGACGTCTTCACCGCGCCGGCTAATATCGCCGGCTTGCCAGCTATTTCTGTGCCCACCGGCAAAGATAGTCACGATTTACCAATCGGCACGCAAGTCATCGCGCCGGCCTGGCACGAGGCGCGTTTATTTGCGCTGGGGAAAGAGTTAGAATAATTAGAACAAGATAAGAGAATTAGAATTATGGTGCATTGGCTCAACTTACAGTATCTCTATAATCGGATTTATGAAATACTCACCAGACTCTGGGTTGGGAGCTTGCCTTGGTGGCTGCCGGTGCTCTGGTTCTTACTCTTTATTCTGCTTTGGTTAGCAATTTTAATTCTCACGTGGAAGATCATCAAACATCGGCAGGCAGAATCGGCAGACTTGCGCGTGATGCTGGAGAGCAAAGCGGCGAGCGTGCCGGAGCAGAACGAGGACTGGCTCCGCGTGCTCAAGCACTTGGAATCCGAGAATCCGGCCGAGTGGAAGTTGGCGATCCTTGAGGCTGACAAAATGCTGGACGAGCTGGTGAAGACGCTCCAGCCGCACGGCGAGAACTTGGGCGAGCGACTCAAGAGCATTGAGCCGAGCGACTTTGACACTCTCCAAGATGCTTGGGAGGCACACAAGGTGCGCAATCAGATCGCGCACGAGGCCAATTTTACCCTCACCAAGCATCAGACTCTCCAGACTATTGGCCGCTTCCGGCGCGTCTTTGAAGAATTTGAATTTATCTAGGTTTTGAGCCATTTTTTGGCTACTTCAGTTTGGCCTATTGACAAATAAACCGCATTGGTATATAATAGGATAAGATAGCCCACTTGAGAGGCTATGAGATGTTTGACAAGACGTGGAGGATTAAATATGTTTCCGGTTCCAAGTCTCAGCGACACTGGAGTGATTGCGGGTGAGGTCCTGCACTTTAGCCCGCGGAAGGGTCGCGGGCAGGTCTCGTTGCCGAGTGGCAGGGAACTCACCTTCTATGGCGCGAGCTATCGTGGCTTGCTTGTGCCCGAGAAGCTGACAGAATGGTTGGCGAACATGCGGGGGAAGAAGATCCACTTGGTCGTCGTTGACCAAAAGGTTAAGTGCTGGTCTCTGGTGGAAGTGTGGGGCGATCGTCCGGCATTGGTCCGGTTCAATCACCCCTGCGGTCTTCCCCCAGCATTATCGGCATCGTCAGTCGGAGCTTCCCATCCTGGACAACCCAAGGGACGGATCTCCTCCAACACGCCACCGGGTAACCGTGTTTACTCCGGGCGTGGCGGCTATCGTCGTTGATTGTTGACGCGGGGCACTGGATGGCCGGGCAGGAGCATTGCTCCCGCCCGGCCTTTTATTTTCTCTCAATTATGCTAGAATGGTGGCTCTTGCTGTTTATAGAGCAGGAACCAGCCTGCGGGGTAGAGTAACAGTAATTCGCGAGGCTCATAACCTCGAGATCTTGGTGCGAATCCAAGCCCCGCAACCAGAATTTTGTCATTATAAATAATAAAGTCGGCGTAGCTCAGTTGGTTAGAGCGTGGGACTCATAAGCCCAAGGTCGCTGGTTCGATCCCAGCCGCCGACACCCGTTTCTGAGTTCAGTAGAAACGATGCGGCCGTAGCTCAACTGGTTAGAGCACTCGCCTGTCACGCGAGAGGTTGCCGGTTCAAGTCCGGTCGGCCGCGCAGATTTTGTTATAATCTGGCTACCATGACACGTTATCAGAAGTCGCTGGCGCTCATCTTCTCCCTGGCCTGGGTCTGGTCGGCGCTGGCGCCGCTGGATCGCGGCGCCTGGCTGCTGGAGAATCTCCTGCTCTTCATCTTCGTACCCGTGATCCTCTTGGTTGCGCGCTACTTCAAGTTCTCCAGCCTCTCTTACACGCTCATCACGCTCTTCTTTATCATGCACGTGATCGGCTCGCATTACACTTACTCGCAAGTGCCGTTTGGTTATACTCTGCAAGAGTGGTTTAACCAGGGCCGCAACATGTATGACCGCTTGGTGCACTTCAGCTTTGGCTTCCTGCTCGCTTATCCCATCCGCGAGGCACTGATCCGGATCTCCAAAGCCAGAGGCTTTTGGGCTTATTATCTGCCGCTAGACTTAGTGGTCGCTTTCTCTGCCGTTTATGAAATATTAGAATGGTTAGCCGCGCGCTCGGTGGCCAAGTTTGATCCGCACGCCGCGCTAGCCTTCCTTGGTCAACAGGGCGATGTGTGGGATGCGCAGAAGGATATGTTTATGGCCGGCACGGGCGCACTGCTCGCGATGTTGCTCATCTTCCTGCTCAATTGGCGCTATGATCGCCGGCATTGGCGCGACTTTAAAGCCAGCTGGAAGCTGGATGTAGACGAGAAGCCGCTGGGTGAAGAGGTGATTAAAGAGTATTTGAAGTAAAAATAATTTTCTTGTTTTTGCAAGTTTCTTTTGCTACATTTAAGCGGTTATTTCCGCCAAGCTCATCCGCCAGCTGGCGGAGGTAGAGCGCCAAGCCAAGATAGCTCAGTTGGTAGAGCACTCCCATGGTAAGGGAGAGGTCCCGGGTTCAATTCCCGGTCTTGGCTCACTCACTTGACATAATTTCTCTCTTGTGATAGCTCTTTAGGGTGGCGTAAGCGTGTGCTTGTGCTTGGAACGAGTCAGTTCTTTGTAAATAAAGGAGGATAAAATGTCGGACAAGTCTCAAACGTCTCAAGAGCCGATCCAAGCTGACCTGGAACAGGTGTTCTCGGAATTGTCCAAAGAGGCCAATATTCCAATCTATTATCTGCGGGCGGTGTATCATGCTCCTCGTGATTTGTCGGCAGACCTCCTCCGCATTACCTCTCTGGAGGAAGTGAAGAAGGCCTGGAGTGTCTTCAAAGACACTCATTGGGATGGGGCAATGTGTAAGATTGTGCGGGAATTTATTGCGCCCCATGATTTTTACACTCTCAAGTGGTTCCACAATGAACTCTCGCACCTCTACCAGGAGAGATCAGATCGGCGCTTTTCGGGGCTTATTAGCACGATTGCGGTGGAGATCAGGACGCGAGTCATTGAACTGCTTAAACTGGCCGGCTCAGGCGACGTCTGGGCCGCCAAGCAAGCGCTGGACTTGGCCTCGCGTGATCGTGGTCAATATGATCAGTATCACGAGGCAATCCGCCAACTGATCCGCTTGCGTTTGGAGGAGAAAAAGAAGAAAGACTGATCTCTGCTCGCTCGGCGAGCGTCTCGTCTCACACTAGCCAGCGTCGCAAGACGCTGGCTTTTTTTATCCACTTATTTTTGCTAGAGTCTACTTGCGAGTTTTTAATAAAAGCCACCTTAGCTCAGTTGGTAGAGCGGCGGTATCGTAAACCGCAGGTCCCCGGTTCAAGCCCGGGAGGTGGCTCCTCAATTGTAGAAGAGATCAAAGAGGGCTGAGCTGGCGAGTTCTCTCTGGATCATTTTCTGGAAAATGCATGAGAAAATAAGTTGAGGTTTTGGAAAAATTGTGTTATATATCTACACACGAGGTATGAAAAAAATTGTAGCTATCGGTGGTGGCGAAATTGGTAGACCTGGTTTTCCCATTGAGACGACCAGCATAGATAAGGAGATTATCAGATTAACCAAAAAGAAGCATCCTTTGCTATTATTTTTGCCGACCGCAAGCGGAGATTCAGAGTCATATTTCTCTGTTGTAGAAAAATACTTTGGCAAAAAGTTAAAATGCCGAGTCGATGTTTTATATCTCACGAAAAACGACCTGTCTTTAAGACAAATCAAAGGCAAGATTTTATCTGCCGATATCATATATGTCGGTGGTGGAAATACACTAAAAATGATTAGGATTTGGAAAAAACTCGGCGTAGACAAGATCTTAAAAGTGGCCCATGAAAAGGGCATCGTCCTGTCGGGGCTCAGTGCTGGGGCCATTTGTTGGTTTAAATACGGCAATTCAGACTCATTGAAAATTAAAAACCCAAAGGCACCCTTAATAAGAGTCTCTGGATTAAATTTTATACCAGCTCTGTTCTGTCCACATTATGACTTTGAAAAGCACAGAAGACCAGAACTGAAGAAGATGATGTTCAAAAAGTCAGAGATTGCGATCGCTATCGATAACCGTTGCGCTATAGAAATTATCGATGATGCTTACAGAATTATTTCCTCCAAAGACTCCGCTAAAGCATATAGGGTTTTTTGGTCAAAAAATAAATTTATCCACGAAGTTATCCCGAAAAGTAAAAAATTTCGAACGGTCGGTAGTCTACTTGACAAGAAATTACAAATTTGTTAAGTATACGAGGGTGGTTTAGGTCTTTGACAACCCAATACAGGTAGGTGCCTGAATTGTGGAACGTTGTCGGTTAACTCAAACATCCCCTGGAAAGGAGGATAAGGCGATGAAAGAATTGTTTGTGAGTGACCTCCTTCACATGTGTGAGGCCGAGGTGGTTCTGTCTGGTTGGGTCTGTGCCAAGCGACATCAAGGGAAGATACTTTTCCTTGATGTCTGTGATAGTACAGGAAAAATCCAGGTGGTCGTTGCCAAAAGCAACGTTTCACCCGAGAGGTTCAAGCTGGCCAGGCATTTGTCCGTCGAGTCTGGTATCACCGTTAAAGGTGTCATCACTTGTTCCTCGAGTGGGCAGCGAGAGATTGTGGTAGATGACATCACCTTAGTTGGTGACGTCACTAAAGATTTTTCTCCTCACCCGAGAGGGAATATCGACATCTTCAACGAGTCGCTGATTCCTCACTTGCTCAACAATCGTCACATCTATCTGAGAAATCCGAAGGTGATGGCAATTCTTCAGTTCCGCGACTGCTTGATGTATCACATGAGACAGTGGTTCTATAGCAACCACTTCACCTCAATTGATGCACCAATATTGACTCCGGTGCCCCTTTACGATGATGGGACAGCAATGTCCATCAACGTCCACACTGAAAAGATATTCTTGACCCAGTGTGTGGGGTACTATCTCGAAGCGGCAGTTCATGCTTTTGAGAAGGTATTCAACATTGGTCCAAGTTTTCGTGGCGAAGAGTCGCGCAGTAAGCGACACCTCATGGAATACTGGCACATCAAGGCTGAGGTAGCTTGGGCTAATCTTGACGATATCATTAAGTCGGTCGAGAGTGTCATCAGCTACCTTACCGAGAAGTGTCAAGAGGAAACGACCAACATGCTTTCAGTTCTGGGTACCACACTGTGCACTGACGGGCTAACTGTCCCGTTTCCTCGGATCAGCTACGAAGAGGCGATAAAAAGTCTCAACAAAACAGGAATGATGGCGGAGTTTGGCAAGAGCTTAGGATCAGAGGAAGAAGCTGAACTCTCCAAATTATTCCCTGGTACACCCTTCTGGATCACCGGCATCCCAAGGTCTATCGAGCCGTTTCCCTACGTAATCGATCATAAGGACACTAGGATTACTCGTGTTGCCGATCTTATTGCGAGTAACGGCTACGGAGAGTTGCTTGGCACTGCCGAGAAAATCTCTGATCTTCAGATGCTCGATGAGAGCATGAAAGACAAAGGCAAGGGTGGTGATCCTCGTTTCGAATTCGTTCGAGAAATCCATCAAGTCGGTTGCGTTCCACACGCCGCGTTTGGAATGGGAGTCGAGCGCCTGATTCGTTGGATGCTCAACATCCCTCATGTGAGGGATGCCATTCCGTTTCCGAGAATCTTCAAGCGGAAGATTGCTCCGTAACTTAGAAACAAAAGGAGAAAAAAATGAGTCGTACACTGACCAAGCATCTGTCAACCATGGTCGGTCAAAAGGTGCAAGTCGCGGGCTTCGCACATTTTGTCCGCGACCAGAAGCGCATGCAGTTTGTGGTTCTTCGGGACCACACTGGCATGGTTCAACTCTTTCACGAAAAAGGGGGTGAGGACGACGCTCTTAAGGTAGTCATCTCTTCCTTGACCCAGGAATCGGCGTTTGTGGCTTCCGGCACTGTCACCTCTAATCCAAGCGTCAAGCTCGGTGGAATTGAGGTTGTTCTCGAAAATCTGCAGGTTGTTGGTCTGGCAGAATCACCGCTTCCAATCGCCGAGGATTCAGTGCTCGACCTTCAGCTTGACTGGAGAGCACTCAGTATCCGAAGGCCGGAGAATGCCCTTATCTTCCGAGTGCAGACAACGTTGGAGCAAGGTATGCGGGAATACTGGGATCAGCAAGAGTTCTTAGAGATCCATTCGCCCAAGCTCATGGGCACGGCGAGTGAATCTGGTGCTGAGCTCTTTCAGCTCGAGTACTTCGGTACGAAGGCCTCACTTGCACAATCGCCCCAGTTCTATAAACAGATGGCGATGGCAGCGGGACTCGACCGTATTTTCGAGATTGGCCCCGTATTCCGGGCAAATCCCTCGTTTACGTCTCGACACGATACCGAGTTCACCTCCATTGACGTCGAAATCTCATGGGTCCGATCCCATGAGGATGTCATGCAGTTTGAGGAGGCCTGGCTTCAGCACGCAATCCGCAAAGTCGCCGAAGTCCACGGAGCGGAAATCAGGCAGCGGTTCGGCGTCGATGTCGTCGTTCCTAAGCTTCCGTTCCCGCGTATCACATTAGCTGAAGCTCGTCGTATTCTGTCCGATCGTGGTCATACGATTGAGCACAAAACCGATCTGGACCCACCTGGTGAGCGCGGTATTGCCGATTACATTCGGGAGCAGTTTGGTCACGAGTTCGTTTTCGTGACCGACTATCCGATTGAGGTGAGACCATTCTACCACCGGCGACACGAGAGTAATCCGACACTGACTAAGAGCTTTGACCTTCTATGGAAGGGGCTCGAGATCACGACCGGCGCGCAGCGTGAGCATCGCGTGGATGTTCTCACCAAGCAAGCCTTGGAGAAACAGATTCCGCTTGAGTCGATCAAACACTACGTCGATTTCTTCCGTTACGGCTGTCCGCCGCACGGTGGCTTCGGTGTTGGGTTGACCAGACTCTTGATGATTCTGCTCGACCGCAAAAACGTTCGTGAGGTTACTTACTTGTACCGTGGTCCAAACCGTCTGACTCCGTAAAAAGAGTAATGGCGGAACAAAATGGCGGCTGAGGGATTCTACTCCTCAGCCGCTTTTTTCTGCGGGTCAACAACGAACTTCCGTGATGTACGAGCTTTAAATAAGATCAGCCAGAGCGGCGGTATCGTAAACCGCAGGTCCCCGGTTCAAGCCCGGGAGGTGGCTCAATAATCCGACTTTTGTCGGAAATATCAAAGATGGTGTGGGCGGCTCTGATTTCCCGCGCGCATTCCTCCCCAAACCCCTCCTGCGCGCGGGAAATCAGAGCCGAGGTGTTGCGAAATCCTTTTCCTCCCTAAAAAATAGTTTTCGCAAAACCGAGTCCGCATTGTAGTCCCGCCGCCCGCCCGAATCGTTGAGGGCAGAAACCCACAGAAAAATGTTCTCATCCTTATTAGAAGAAAAAAAACGAGCTCGCGCAAAATCAAAAAAGTGGAGAACATTTTTCTGTGGGGCACGCGAGCGGAGCGAGTGGCGGCGGGACTTCCGAAAGTCAGGAATTTTTGATAAAGTGAGTTCGAGCAGAGTCGTAAAGACACCGATTTCTTTCTCCTCCTATCTGTGCTATATTTGATTCTGGTGTTTAGAAACTTTTTCCGATGGTCACTAGGCAGGCGGCCTGAGTTTTGAGCCATCGCGCTCAACAGTCCGGGGATGGCAGGATTAGCTACCCTGTCGGCGGACTCCAGCTGGAATCTGACGGATAGCGGTGAAATGCAACGACCCGTCTGATTGTTCGCCTCCGGTTCGCGGCTCTGCCAGAGCACCATGGTGGCACGCCTCGCTTCAATTGCGAGTAAGGGAACTGTTTCGGGACCTGGGGATAGAGCATCAGCTCACCCCAGGTTTTATTTTTGTTATAATACCCAAAATTAATGCTAGATTGTTGATTATTGATGTCTAAAGAGGAGATTAATAAGCAAATAGAGCAATTAGAAGCCGAGATGCAGTCGGCTGATTTCTGGTCTGATAAGAATCGCGCGCAGGAGGTGATCAGAGAAGTGCAGAGACTGAAAGATGAACTCTTGGGTGGGGAAAAGTATGACAAATATAACGCAATAATCACTATTTTCTCTGGCGCTGGTGGGGACGATGCGGAAGACTTCTCGGCGATGCTCTTGCGGATGTACTATAAGTGGTCGGAGAAGCGCGGCTTCACTACTGCGCTGATCCACGAGAACGAGAACGATCACGGCGGTTATCGGAATATCACCTTCCTTGTGCAAGGGAGCGGCGCGTATGGTATATTAAAAGGCGAGTCGGGCGTGCACCGGCTCGTGCGCGTTTCCCCCTTCAACCAGAAGCAAGCACGGCACACCTCTTTCTCTCTAGTAGAGGTGGTGCCGGAGTTGCCGAGAGACGCGGAGATCAAGATTGCTCCAGATGACTTGAAAATTGAGTTCTCTCGCGCTGGCGGCCCGGGCGGGCAGAACGTGAATAAGCGCGAGACGGCCGTGCGCGTGGTGCACCTGCCCACGGGGCTAGCCGCGCACTCGGCGCAAGAGCGCTCGCAAGAGCGCAACCGCGAGCGGGCGCTGGATATCTTGAAGGCGAAGCTCTATAAGAAACAAGAACAAGATAGAGCCGCGCGCGAGGCAGGACTCCACGTGAGCGAGAGCACCGAGATAGAGTGGGGCCATCAGATCAGATCTTACGTGCTCCATCCTTATAAATTAGTGAAAGATCATCGCACGGGTGTGGAGACATCCAAAGTGGAAGAAGTGCTGGAAGGCGAAATAGATTTATTTTTATAATGATTTACTTTGATCAAGTCAGCAAGATTTATCCCGATAATTCTATTGGCCTAGCAGAGGCAAGTTTTTCCATAGAACCCGGGCAATTTGTCTCTGTTGTGGGTCACTCTGGCGCGGGCAAGAGCACTCTGCTCAAGATGATCTTGGCTGAAGAGCGGCCGACTTCCGGCAAAGTTTTTTTTAACTCTACCGATATCCATAGCTTGCCGGCGCGCGAGGTGCCAGGACTACGGCGGAGGATTGGCAGTGTGTTTCAAGATTTCCGCCTTTTGCCTAATAAAACCGTTTTTGAGAATATCGCTTTTGTAATGGAAACAGCCGGACGGAGCGACGAGGAGATCGCGGCTGACGTGCCGCACGTGCTGGAGCTGGTGGGCCTGGGTCACAAGATCTGGGCCTTTCCTCGCGAGCTCTCCAGCGGTGAGCGTCAGCGCGTGGCCATTGCGCGGGCGATTGTGAACCAGCCAGAATTACTTCTGGCCGACGAGCCGACTGGCAATCTGGATCCAATCAACACCTTTGAGATCATTGAGATTATGCGTAAAATTAACGATATCGGCACCACAGTGATCATGACCACGCACAATAAGGGCGTGATTGATAACTTGGGTAAGCGCGTGATCACGCTGGAGAATGGTAAGATTACTCGCGATGATAAAGCTGGTAAATATGTTTTGTAAAAATAATTTTTCACTTTTACTATGGTCTTAAGTACAAAATTGCGTCGGGTTGCTTGGTCGGGCTTTCTCAACTTTTGCCGCTCGCCGATAGTCTCTCTTGCTTCAGTGATCACGCTCACGGTCACGCTCTTTGTGATCGGCGGCTTGGTGCTGAGCAACGCCTTCTTCCGCACTGCTATTACTGAGATCCAAAACAAGGTGGATATTAGCGTCTCTTTCCAGCAAGCCGCCAGCGAGGCGCGAGTGCTGCAGCTCAAGGACTCGCTAGAGCTCTTGCCCGCCGTGCGCGAGGTGATCTATAGCTCACCGGAGGAGGAGCTGGCTGACTTCCGTACCCGCAATGCCGACAACCAATTAGAATTAGAATTATTGGATGAGCTGGGTAATCCTTTTGGCGCTCGTCTCAATATCCGCGCGGTTGACCCATCGCATTATGAGAGCATCACCAAATTTTTAGACAGCGAGGACGTGGCAACCGGCGGCGCGTTGTTAGATAAAATTAGCTTTAAACGCGACATTGTAGATCGTTTAGTTTACTTGGTGAACACGGCCAAGCGGGTGGGTTTTGTGATCGCGCTCACACTCGTCTTCCTCTCCCTGGTTGTCACTTTCAACACCGTCTCGCTAGCGATCTATATCTCGCGCGAGGAGATCTCGCTGATGAAGCTGGTTGGCGCCAGCGCTAATTATATCCGCGGCCCCTTTGTGGTTGAGGGCATTATCGCTGGCCTGATCTCCACTCTGCTCTCTCTCTTGGCGCTCTATCCGGCCACACTCTGGCTACGCAACCTCACCAGCAATGTCTACGGCGGCTTAGATCTGGCCTCTTATTTCTCTGCCAATTTTGCTGGTTTGCTCGGACTCCTGCTTGGCTCGGGCATAGTCTTGGGTGTGCTCTCTAGCTACATGGCTACCCGCAGGCATCTCAAGCTCTAGAGTGATATGGCGCGCCACAAGTACATCTTTGTGCTGGGCGGGGTGATGTCGGGAGTCGGCAAGGGTGTAACTACCGCCTCGCTGGGCAAGATCCTCAAGGCGCGCGGTTTCCTCGTCAATCCGATGAAGATTGACCCGTATCTTAACGTAGATGCCGGTACCATGAACCCGGCCGAACATGGGGAAGTCTTTGTGCTGGAGTCCGGACTAGAATGTGATCAGGATATGGGCAATTATGAACGCTTTCTGGATCAATCTATACCGGCCGAGAATTACATGACCTCCGGCATGGTCTATAAGTATGTGATTGATAAAGAGCGGGCGCTGGGTTATGGCGGCAAGTGTGTGGATCCGGTCCCGGCAATCTCAGAGGAAATATTAAGAAGAATAAAATTATCTACTGATAAAACTAAATCAGAGATCACGCTGGTGGAGATCGGCGGCACGGTGGGTGAGTATCAGAATTCTATTTTTATAGAAGCGGCGCGGATCCTCAAGCTCAAGCATCCTGAGGATGTTTTATTTGTGTTGGTTAGTTATTTGCCCGTGCCCAGTAAGATCGGCGAGATGAAGACTAAACCCACGCAGTATGCCGTGCGGACGATGAACTCTTACGGCGTGCATCCGGATGTGATCATCGCGCGGAGCGATAGGCCGCTGGATAAGAAGCGTAAGGAGAAGATTGCGATGTCGGCCAACGTGGCGGCGGATAATATCATCTCGGCGCCGGACGTGGAGAGCATCTACGATATACCACTTAACTTTGAGGCTGATGGTTTATCTGACACGGTGCTTAAGTTGCTCAAGCTCAAGTCCAAGCGGACAGACATGAAGGATTGGCGCCGCATGGTAGCCCGAGGCAAGAGTGCAAAGAAAATGCTCAAGATCGGTGTGGTTGGGAAATATTTTAAGACTGGTGAATTTGTGCTCTCGGATGTTTATATTTCAGTCATAGAGTCGCTCCGCCACGCGGCCACGGCGCTGGGTTGCCGGCTGGAACTGAGCTGGCTGGACTCGGGCGACTATGAGAGCTCGGGCGCCAAGCTAGCCGGGCTCAAGGCTTATGACGGCATCCTGATCCCAGGCGGCTTTGGCGGTCGGGGAGTGGAGGGCAAGATCCGAGTGATCCGGTATGCGCGCGAGCACAAGATTCCTTTTTTTGGCCTCTGCTACGCCATGCAGTTGGCTGTGATTGAATATGCCCGCCATGTGGCGGGATTAAAGAGTGCAAATACTACTGAGGTAGAGCCGGGGGCCAAACAGCCAGTGATAGATGTGATGCCGGAGCAGAAGCGGCACTTGGCCGCCGGCCGCCTGGGCGGGAGCATGCGCCTGGGCGCTTATCCCGCCTGGCTCAAGCCTGGGACCCTGGCCGCCGCGAGCTACCGGAGCCGGCAGATTAGCGAGCGGCACCGGCATCGCTACGAGGTTAATCCGGAATATATCGGCCAACTAGAGGCAGCCGGACTCGTCTTCTCTGGCACCAGCCCAGATGGCAAGCTGATGGAGATCGTGGAGTTGCCCCTGGACCGGCACCCCTTCTTCCTCGCCACGCAGTTCCATCCGGAGTTCCAATCTTCTCCGCTCCGGCCACATCCGCTCTTTGTCGCCTTCCTCAAGGCTTGCAGGCCGAGCTAGTTGCCTGGCTAGCCGCTCTTGTGTTATCAATAAGCAGTCCTGTTGTTCTTTTTTGTACACAAACTCAGACCCAAATGAGGGTAGAAAGGCAGAGTGGATATGCTCTCAAGTGTGAAGTTCTCTGAACCCAAACTTGGTTATGACGAGGTGGGCAAGATTATTGCCGAGTCAGGTATCCCCAATATCTTGCTCTTGGGCGCTGGTCTCTCGCCGCGTGGCTGGGAACTGACGGCCAATCCTGATTTCCATTGCTTGGAGTGGGATGTGGCGGCCGTGGTGCCTTCCAAGCAGCAGTTGATCAAATACGCACTCTTGGCTCAGCAACCCAGCGTGCGAGAGAATCTCCATGTTATGAGCCTGGATCCTAAGAATCAGGCCCAGTTCGGCATTCTCACTGCCTACCTCACTACCATCCGGGAACAAGGCTTGTGTGTGGTGAGTGAGAACTTGATCAACGATGGTCACCCCTTCTCGCCCAACGAGCAGACCTTCACTATCCGCCTGGGCGATACGATCCGTCGTTGTGAGTCGCCCAAGACACTCTGGATCATTGCCGAGTCTGACCGTGGGTGGAGTAAGCTGAGTTCCACCTACTTCACCTCTCATAGCTTTGCCCGGTTGGAGAACGTGCCTTTCCCGGGCGGCGAGGTGCGGGTCTACCAGCCCTATGCCGTCTCTCCGGCGCTTGCGACGAGCGCCCGGTGAGAGAGGCGAGAACCCTAGCGACGAGAGTTGCTAGGGTTCTTTATTTTTCCTCCCAGAACCGCTATAGTGGTGGCGAGTGCTAGTGCAGTGCCAGGTCGTCCCTCGGCCGTAGCCCGGCCCACGGGCGAGGCTAATGGTAGGACAAATATGTATTACATTTACGTTCTGCAGAGTGGGAAAGATGGTAATCTGTACATTGGTTGTACGAGCAACCTTGCGCAAAGGTTAAAAGCACATCAGAATGGATTGGTTCGTTCCACCAGAAGCCGTTTGCCGCTATCGCTTGTTTATCGGGAGAGCTATGACAACATACACGAGGCTTACAGAGCGGAGAGGTCATATAAGACAGCAGGAGGCAAGCGGCAATTGAAGCGGAAGATAAAAGATTGCCAGATCGTCTAATGGTAGGACAGCGGCCTTTGGAGCCGTGAATCTAGGTTCGAATCCTAGTCTGGCAACAAGGGGAAATATGGAAAAGAAGTCATTAAATCAAAATCTGCACAAGGCCAGCGCGGCTAAGAAAGATGAGTTCTACACTCAGCTGGTTGATATTGAAAAAGAGCTGAAGCATTACAAGAGTCAGTTCCACGGCAAGGTTGTCTATTGCAATTGCGATGATCCCTTTGAGAGTAATTTCTTTAAATACTTTGCGGCCAACTTTAACGCCCTCAAGCTCAAGAAGCTCATCACCACCAGCTTTGTACGGTCACCAATTGCGGGCGGGCAATTGCCCCTGCTGGATATTGAAGGACTCAAACCAGATGGCAAGGAGCCCTATGCGGTGGAGATCACAGCGGTGCCTGATACAAACGATGACGGCGCGGTGGGACTAGACGATGTGAAGCACTTGCTGGAGCATGACAAGAACACCGCCACGCCGCTCAAGGGTAACGGCGACTTCCGCAGTGAGGAGTGCGTTGAGCTACTCAAGCAAGCAGATATTGTGGTCACCAATCCGCCTTTCTCGCTCTTCCGCGAATATGTGGCGCAGTTAGTAGAATATGACAAAAAGTTTCTGATTCTTGGAAATCAAAATGCCATCATCTATAAAGAAATTTTCAATTTTATAAAATCAAATAAACTGTGGCTTGGTTATGATAATGGCGGGACTAAATGGTTCCAAGTTCCAAATGATTATGATATACCCACAGAATCAAGAATAAAAATTGAAAAGGGAATCAAGTATTTTAGTATGGGTAGTATTGTGTGGTTCACAAACCTTGACACAACAAAGCGTCACGAGCAACTGACTTTGTATAAAAAATATTCTCCGGAGGAGTATCAGAAATATGAAAATTATGATGCGATTGAAGTTCCCAGGTTTCTTGATATTCCTATGGACTACGATGGAGTAATGGGTGTGCCGATAACTTTTTTGGATAGATATAATCCAGATCAGTTTGAAATTATTGGATCAAATCGGGGCGTGGATCAGGACCCAAAAGGTATTTATGGACGGGGATCGTTTTTGGGTGGGAAAGAGACCTTTAAGCGATTATTTATAAAAAACAAAAAGGTGGGGGAATAATTATATGGATAATCAAAAAAAATTTTCAGAATATAAAAATGACATTTTGAAAGCCCTAAATGAAAAAAGGCTTAGAGGTGAAATTAAGTTACAAGAAAAGGTTACTCTTGTTGAGGGGTTTTTTATGCAGAGTTTTCAAGATACCTTGCACGGCATACAACTTGGTGGCCGAACGGTGCCCTCAATTATGCTTGTTGGCGAGAGTGGACAAATATATTTTTTTGCATTAAAGGTTATTCTTCCTGACGCAATAATTTAATTTATGATTGAAGAAGAACAAAAAAAAGAAGGTAGTTTTGGTAAAATCATAGCGGACGGGATTCAAAGTATTTCTAATAAAAATATCGAACTTGCTCTTAAAAATAGAGATGTCCAATTTCAAGAAGCAATTGAAAGCACAAAAAAAGAGGCAGATAAAATTGCGAGAGAAGCCGTAAAAGATCAAATTGAAACTGCCAAAAAAGACATGTTTATAATTTTTGGAATTTTCGCATCATTTATAACTTTTGTTGCTGGCGAAATAAGTATTTTGAAAACAATAGATAATATATATGATAAGGTTGGATTCAGTTTTCTTTTTGTGTCTTTTGTCCAGGGGTTTTTATTTGGGGTTATGTTTTTACTTGATTCTGAAGTCATAAAAGACAAGTATAAAAAAATGGGTTGGGTTTTCTCCCTGTTTTTCTTTATGGGTTTAGCTTTTATGGTGATACCGTCTTTAATTAAAGCTTCATAAAAACCAAACTACACAAAACCAAAACTCACAGAGTAGCGGTTAAGGTGTAAATATGTTATAATTAAATTATGGAAAATATTGATGGGGACAGGATAAAGACAACTAAATGAAGTATGAAAAAAGAACTCATACAGTCTCTCGTAGATAATTTTGAGTCTTGCGCCAAGAAGACAGAAGATGGTGTGGAGTTCTGGCTAGCGCGGGATTTGCAACAGCTATTGGGATATGACAAGTGGGACAATTTTTTGAATGCTATTTCCAAGGCGAAAATAGCTTGTGAAAACACGGGGCATCAAATCGCTGATCATTTTGCCGACGTCGGGAAAACGATCCAGATGCCAAAGGGCGCTCAAAAAGAAGTGCCGGATCTGATGCTAACCCGCTACGCTTGTTATCTGATAGCCCAGAATGGCGACCCGCGGAAGGAAGAAATCGCCTTTGCTCAAAATTATTTTGCCGTCCAGACTAGGAAATTTGAGATTATAGAGAAAAGAATCCAGGAATTTGAGAGGATAAAAGCGCGTCATAAGCTGACAGAAACGGAGAAAGAGTTATCAAGCGTCATCTTCCAGCAGACGCGCAGTGATAAGAATTTTGCGTTGATTCGCAGCAAGGGTGATAAGGCTCTTTTTGGCTACAGCACTAACGAGATGAAAACTCGTCTAAATATTCCACCAAACCGCGCGCTGGCCGACTTCCAGCCAACAATTCTGCTTAAAGCCAAGGATTTTGCTACAGAGATAACCATTTTTAACACGAAGGCTAAAAGCTTAAGAACCGAGCAATCAATTTCTGACGAGCACATTACCAACAACAGGAGTGTGCGCAAGACGTTATTATCTCGCGGGATCAGGCCGGAAAGCTTGCCGGCCGAAGAGGACATTAAAAAAGTTGAACGCAAACTCTCTGCTGATGCTAAGAAAAGTTTAAAAAAGCTGGAGAAGCTTAAATAATTTCAATTAAATATGAAAATCAAATTGCATCAGATCTCGGTACGCAAGATAGTAGCTGGCTACAAGGATAGTCAGGAGGAGGGCGTGGTCGCTTACGGCGGTAAGCTGGATATCCGGCCCAAGTATCAGCGTGAGTTTGTGTATAAACCGGAACAGCGCAATGCTGTGATCAGGACGGTGAGTCACCAGTTCCCGCTCAATGTGATGTACTGGATAGAGAACAGCGCGGGGAGCTATGAGTTGCTAGATGGTCAACAACGGACACTCAGCATTTGCCAATATGTGAACGGCGATTTTTCTATCAATGATCGCTTTTTCCATAATCTGACTAAAGAGGAACAAGAGCAGATCCTGGATTATGAGCTGATGATCTACTTCTGTGACGGCACGGACAAAGAGCGGATTGACTGGTTTGGTGTGATCAATACGGCGGGGGAGAAGCTCACACCGCAGGAGCTCTTGAACGCCGTCTACACCGGCCCGTGGCTCAGTGATGCCAAACTCAAGTTCAGTAAATCAAACTGCGCGGCATATCTCTTGGCGAGCGATGGCGGGCAATTGGTCAGCGGCTCGCCCATCCGGCAGGAATATTTGGAGACAGCCCTCTCTTGGATCAATAATGGCGATGTGGCTGGTTATATGGCCAAGCATCAGCATGATAAAAACGCGGATGAACTGTGGCGATATTTCCAAAATGTGATTGAATGGGTGCGGAATAATTTTATAAATTATCGCAGAGAAATGGCGAGTGTGAGCTGGGGCGAGCTTTACAATGCATACAAAGACAAAAAGCTTGACGCTGGAAAGCTGGAAAAAGAAATCAGTAAGTTGATGCAAGATGAGGATGTGAGCAAGAAATCGGGCATCTATGAGTACGTTTTAACGAGAAATGAAAGGGCTCTAAATATCCGGGCTTTTAATGACAGAATGAAGCGCGAGGCATATGAGAGGCAGAAAGGCGTTTGCCCGTGGTGCAAAAAAGAGAAGAAAGAAAAACAGAAATGGGATATTGCAGAAATGGAAGCCGATCACATCACGCCTTGGCACGAGGGTGGGAAAACTCTTGCAGAGAATTGTCAGATGTTATGCAGGGAACATAACCGGACTAAGTCGGGGAACTAAAATACCCCTCACCACAATAAGAATATAGAGATCAGGAAAACGGCGGCTACGCCGGCGGCAAAGATGCCGATGGTCTGGAAGAAAAACTTCATCGCCGCCTCGCGCTGGTTCTCTAGGAGTAGTAGCACTGGCCGGTAGAAGAAGAGGTAAGCCATCACGGCCACCGAGAGCACCAGCAGTCCCAGGCCGGCGATGGGGAAGAGGATGATATCTTCCTTATCGCCCAGTAGTGCGGAAATTTGGGAGACCAGCAAGATCACACCGGCAATGTAGGCGAGGGCGAGCAGAGCGTGATGGAGCGGCTTTTTAAGCATAGTTAACTGTAACTGTGTATAAAGTCTAGTATAGAGCAAAAGAGTGGCGAGTCAACTCGTGTTATAATTAGCTGATGATTAGGGAATATGTCCGCGCGGCCAATTACCTCAGCGCCATCCAGATCTATTTGCAAGATAATTATTTGCTGGAGCGGCCGCTCGCGAGCGAGGATATTAAGCCGCGTCTCCTTGGCCACTGGGGCACTTGCCCGGGCATCAACTTTCTCTACGCACATCTTAACGATCTGATCATCCGCCATCGGCTCAATATGATGTTCATCCTCGGCCCGGGGCACGGCTTCCCAGCCTTGCAGGCTAATCTGTTTTTAGAAAATACTCTGGCGCGTTATTACCCCGAGGCGAGCCAGAGCGAGAGCGGTATTGCCCACATCGCCAAGCAGTTTAGCTGGCCCTACGGCTTCCCTAGTCACTCTAGCCCGGCCGCGCCGGGGGTGATTGTGGAGGGCGGCGAGCTGGGCTACGCGCTGGCTACTGCCTGGGGCGCGGTGTTGGATAATCCCAGCTTGATTGTGGCGTGCATGGTGGGCGATGGCGAGGCGGAGACAGGGCCCACTGCCGCGGCCTGGCACCTGGCTAAGCTGGTAGATCCGCAGAGCAACGGTGCTGTCCTGCCTATTTTGCACCTCAACGGCTACAAGATCTCCGGGCCCACCATCTTTGGCCGGATGAAGGACACAGAACTGCTGGAGCTCTTCCATGGCTATGGCTATGCGCCGCTAGTTGTCACCGGCGATGACAAGGCTCTCTATGAGCAGATGCCAATAGCGCTAGAGACTTGCCTAGAGCGGATCCGCGCGCTCCAGGCGGGCAAGAGGGGAACGGGAGATAATTATCCGCGCTGGCCCATGATCATCCTCCGCACCCCCAAGGGCTGGACGGGCATTGCGGAATTGAAGGGTAATAAGATAGAGGGTAATTGTCTATCGCATCAGGTGGTGGGCACAGCGGCCAAGACGGATGAAACTGAGCGCCAGGCAGTGGAGCGCTGGTTGCGCTCTTATCACTTTGGCGATTTATTTGATAAAGCGAGCGGCTTTAGCGAGGCGGTGACTCAGCTTATCCCGCCGCCGGAGCTCGCCATGGGTGAGAACAAGCACGCGTTTGGTCTCAAGCATCTTGGCCAGGCGCTCCAGTTGCCACCGGCGGAGAGCTTAATGGAAGAGGCGAGTGAGCCCGGTACACTCGGCTCTAGCGGCATGCAACGGATGGCGCTTTATCTCAAAGAAGTTTTTGCGCTCAATCGGGAGAGTCGCAATTTCCGCCTCTTCTCGCCCGATGAGACTTATTCCAATAAACTGCATCCGGTCTTTGCCGAGACGGCGCGCGCCTTTGCTGGCCCGGTGGAGCCTTGGGATAGAGATCTGCGGCCGGATGGCCGGGTGATGGAGCTACTATCAGAGCACTCTCTGCAAGGCTTGGCACAGGGCTATGTGCTCACCGGACGGCACGCGGTTTTTGCCTCGTATGAGGCTTTCATCCAAGTGGTGTCTAGCATGGCGGATCAGTATGCCAAGTTCCTCCGCATTGCGCGCGAGATCTCTTGGCGTGGTGATGTGCCGTCGTTTAATTATATTCTCACCTCGTCTGGCTGGCGCCAGGAACATAACGGCTTCTCGCATCAGAACCCCGGCTTTATTGACGCCATGCTACAGAAGCAGGGTTGCTTTGTTAAAGTCTTCTTCCCGCCCGATGGCAACACCGCGCTCGCTGTGCTAGAGCAGTGCCTGGCTTCTAAAAATGAGATTAATGTAATTGTAGCTGGCAAGACACTAGAGCCGCGCTGGCTCACGCCAGAGCTGGCGCGGCAGGAGTTGCAGACCGGCTTGATGACTTGGGATTTTGCCAGCGATCCTGATCCTCAGATCGTTTTCTCTGCTGCTGGTGAGTATCTGACTAAAGAGTCTCTGGCCGCGATGCAGATTATCCGTTCTCACCTGCCTCAAGTCCGGCTGCGTTTTGTTAATATTTTAGAAATATCGGCAATCGGCATTGGCAATACGCTCTGTCGCGTCTCGCCGCTCTCTTTTGCTGATTATTTCACCGCTCAGGCGCCAGTGATCTTCAATTTCCACGGCTATCCGGAGACGCTCAAGCAGGTGCTCTTTGATCACCAGACTGGCTCTAACCGCTTCCGTGTCCATGGCTATATTGAGAATGGCTCTACTACTACGCCGTTTGATCTCCACTTGCGCAATCATACCAGCCGCTATGATCTGGCGATGGAGGCGTTCCAGATTCTCGCAGAGAAAAATATTATTCCGTCTGGCCAGGCGGAAGAGCTGATAGAGAGCTACCAGCGCGCGATTGCTAGTCATCGCGCGTTCATCACTCGCTATGGCATTGATCCGGCAGAGATCGCCGAGTGGCGGTGGTCGCGCTAATTGCTTAAATAAAAAACATGCAAATTCTAATTGTTAATCCCGGCAGTGAATCTAGAAAGTATGCTCTCTATAGTGATACGCGCGAGCTTTGGTCTGTCCATATTGAGAACAACCACGAGCGTTTGACTGAAGAGCAACTCGCTGACTGCCAGCCAGACGTGATCGCCTTCCGTATTGTGGCGCCGGGCGATTTTTTCCAATCCCATCGCCCCGTTGATCCAGAATATTTGCAAACTCTCGCTCGGGCGCGATCTCGTGCGCCGCTCCATATTGATCCAGTCTTGGCGGAAATAGAGTTTTTCCAAGCTCGCTTCCCGGCCAGTCGTTTATTTGCTGTCTCCGATTCTGCTTTCCATCGCACTCTGCCAGATCACGCGCGAGTTTATGCCCTGCCTTTTTCAGATACAACAGATTTAGAGCTCGCACGCTTCGGCTATCACGGCATCTCGCTCGCTTCAATAGTCAGGACGCTCCGGGAGAGAGGTGCCGTGCCTAGGCGTGTGGTGGCTTGCCACTTGGGAGGAGGCTCTAGCATCACCGCTTTGCGCGCGGGGGAGAGCGTGGATACCAGCATGGGCTTTAGTCCTCTGGCTGGCTTGCCCATGGCCACACGGGCTGGTGATCTTGATCCTGGCGCGCTGAGCTACTTGGCTGAGGCTAAAGATCTGCACGGCGAGCAGTTAACACAGTACTTAGCCCAAGAGAGTGGTTTCTTGGGCGTTGCCGGTACAGCGGATATGCGGGAACTACTGGCGCGCGAGTTGGCGGGGGATGAGCGCGCGGCCCTGGCGATCCGGCTATTTGTTTACCAGATCAGGAAGTTTATTGGCGCGTATCGGGCCGTGCTTGGCGGGCTAGACTTGCTGGTCTTCTCTGGCACTATCGGCGAGCGTTCCGAGCCGATCCGGAGCAAGGTGCTAGAGGGTTTAGATCTCGCCGGTGCTGGCGTGGAGGTGATTGCCAGTAACGAGATGGCCGAGATGGCTAGTATCGTGTGTGAGGAACTGCAAACACAATAACTTTTTTATTTTTTTGCCGCTTGCGGTGGCGAATGTATAGAGTTAAACTGCGAGCATGAACATTAAAGTAAAAGTAATCATTGGCAGTACGCGTGATGGCCGCTGGGGTGATAAAGCTGCCGCGTGGGTCGCAGCGGTACTGGGCAAGCAGAGCGGTGTGAGTGTGGAAGTGCTAGACTTGCGCGATTATGCTATGCCGCTCTTTAATGAAGCTGTTAGTCCGTCTTATAAAACCGAGCCGTATAAAGACGAAGCGGTAGCGCGCTTTACTAAGAAGATCGCTGAGGGCGATGCTTTTGTGATGGTTACGCCAGAGTATAATCACAGCACTTCCGGCGTGCTCAAGAACGCGCTGGATTGGGTGAGCCAGGAGTGGAACAATAAGCCGGTTGCATTCGTCAGCTACGGCAGTGTAGGTGGGGCCCGGGCAGTGGAACACTTGCGTCTCATTGCAATTGAGCTCCAGTTGGCGCCAATCCGGGAGGCGGTCCACATCAACGGCGAGCGCTATTTTCCTGTCCTCTTTGGCCAGGCCGATGCGGCCAAGCTCTTCGCCGAGCTCCAGCCGCAGGCAGAGCGGATGACTACGCAGTTACTCTGGTGGGCCAAGGCGCTCAAGCAGGCGCGGCAAGTAGATTGATCAGGGCCTTGCTTCCGCTCTGGCTCAGCCTGTGCTATAATCGCTCTGTTATCAATCAGTAACCAATTTGTATGCCAAAAAGTAATTCTGCGTTCATGAAGCCGCTCGCGGTCAGCGAGGAGCTCGCGGCGGTGGTAGGCTCCGGCCCGATGCCCCGCTCCGAGGTGGTGAGCAAGCTCTGGGAGTACATCAAGAAGAATAATCTTCAGGATCCTCAGAACAAGCGCAATATCAACGCCGACGAGGCGCTCAAGAAGGTCTTCGGCGGCAAGGGGACGGTGAATATGTTTGAGATGACCAAACTGGTCTCCAAGCACCTCTCTTAGTCTCTCGGTCTCTCGTTGTTTCTTGGTTTAATCTAGCTTATTGCCCGCTCCTTGCTTTTGGCGCAAGGGCGGGCTAAGCTGTTTTACAGTCTAATTTGGTCTTGTTTTTTATTGTTTAAATTTGGTAAAAAGGCGCTAAACCGAGCGAGAAAGGAGGTTGTGCAGATGTATCTGGTACCGGCAGATAAAGAGACCCGGCTTAAGCGGTGCCGTTGGTGGATCAGGTACTACCAGCAAGTTATCCGGCGGTGGCGGAAGCAGGATAACCCGCCTGTGCCGCCCCTGGTGCTCAAGCTCTTCCGGCAGAACCTAGCCGAGCTGGAGGCGGAAGAGCAGACGCTCCTGAACGGCAAAGTCAAAAAGTCCTGGTAACCTCAGTTTATCTGGAGTGCCGGGGCTTTTTCTTATCCCCTTGACAAAAAATAGGGCGTTATGGTAGGCTTGGGACACACGAAGAGTGTTATTATAACTTTATAACTTTAGTCTAAAAATGATGAAAAATAAGGCATTTATAGGGTTTTTGGCGATTTTTCTGCTCCTGGTAGCGGCTTATGTGGCCCTGCCTCTTGCCCGCGCGGCCGAGCTTGAGCCGGTGGATGCAGTAGAGCAAGTAGAGCAAACAGAAGGAGCGATTGTGGATAACGACGGCGATAGCGTTGCCGATGATATTGATAATTGTCCAAACTCATTTAATCCAGATCAATCTGATAGTAATGGCGATGGTGTGGGCGATGACTGTGATCTAGATAGCGATGGAGTTATTGATGATGCAGACAACTGTCCAGATACTTTCAATCCCGATCAGGATGATAGCAACGGCAATGGCGTGGGTGATGCCTGCGATGCGCCTGATGCTGATATGGATGGCGTAGCTGATGACGTTGATAATTGTCCGGTGGATTTTAATCCCGACCAGGACGTTAGCGCTTGTGACGACGATAGCGATACGGTGCCTAACTCTGTAGACAACTGCCCCGACACCTTCAATCCTGATCAGGATGATAATGATGGTAATGGCGTTGGTGATGCTTGTGAGGCACTAGATAGCGATGGCGATGGTATTGCTGACGATGTGGACAACTGTCCCGCCGAGTTTAATCCAGGGCAAGAGGCAAGTGCTTGTGACTTTGACGGCGATGGCGTGCTAGATAGTTCTGATAGCGTGATTGATAATTGTCCTGAAATCTTCAACCCCGACCAGACTGACACTGACGGCAATGGCGTGGGTGATGCTTGCCAGATTGTAGAGGAGACCGAGGAAGAGACTGAAGATACTAATAACAACACCAGCAATACCACCAGCGGCGGTTCTCGCGGCGGTGGTGGCGGGCGCGCTGTGCCTCAGGGCCAGGTGCTTGGTGCCAGCATTGACTGGACGACCATCCTGCCGCTCTTGGAGAAGCTGGCGCAACTCTTTGCCGCCAATCCGGCCTTTGCCGCTCAGTTCTGGGCGCTTGCGAACTAAGCCAAGATAGAGCAGAATCTAACGAATGAATCGTTGCTCCAACTGGTTCCGGAAATATTTTATCCCCCACGAGGCTAACGAGCATCAGCCGCATTCCCTCCGCGAGGGCAGTGCGGTTGTTGTTTTGTTCCTGGTTGTCTTAATAGAAGTGGCAGTGATCATCCCGTCTTTCTTTGTCTTGCCCAAGAGTGATTATCTGGCCGCAGTGCTCTCTGGCGCGCTGACTGATCTAACTAACGAGACTAGGGTAGAAGCTAGACTGCCGGCTCTTGCAACCAATTCTCTGCTCACCCAGGCCGCTCAGCTTAAGGCCGAGGATATGGCGGCGCGGGGTTATTTTGCTCATTATGGGCCAAATGGCGAACTGCCTTGGAGTTGGCTCAACTTGGTGGGTTACCAGTTCAGTGCCGCGGGCGAGAACTTGGCCGTCAACTTCTTTGACTCTCAGGATGTGGTTAAGGCTTGGCTCCAATCCGAGACGCACAAGGCCAATCTCTTGCGCGATAACTTTAGCGAGATCGGCATTGGCGTGGCTTCCGGCCGTTACCAGGGACGCAATAGTATCTACGTAGTGCAGTTCTTTGGTCGGCCTAGCGTCGGTCAGGACGGTAGCAGTAGTGGTAGCCAGGTGCTCTCAAGTGTGATCCCCGAGCCGCGTCTCCAGCAGGTGCTGGGCGCGGCGGTGGAGGTGGTGGATCTCAGCACTTGGGAGCGGCTCTCCATCAGGCTCCACACTCTCTCTGATGCTATTTATCTCACTTTGCTCAGCTTATTGATCGTGGCTTTGTTGTTAAACTTTTTCGTCAAGATCAGGATCCAGCATCCGCACTTGCTGGTTAACGGCCTGATGCTTATCTTGCTCATCTCTATTGCTCTATTTGTGAACCAGCAACTCTTTGAGCGTCATCTCAAGACCAGTTATTTAGACACAATCAGCGCAAGATAAGCTATAATAGAGACAGCATGTCTCTGCGGGTTTTGATGTTTGGCTGGGAATTGCCGCCACACAATAGTGGTGGTTTGGGCACGGCCTGCGAGGGCTTGGGTACCGCTCTGGTGGAGGCCGGAGTGGAGACTCTTTTTGTCTTGCCCGAGCGCGTAGCGCTCGGGCGTTATGCTTTCCCCGTGATCTTTGCTGGCGAGCCGGTTGCTCGTGCTGTGGCGCTGGCTCAGTTATCTTATCTCCAGCCGCACAGTGCCTCAGCTCAGTATGGCTCTAGTCTCTTGGAGGAAGTGAAGCTCTATGCGGCTCGGGCGCGGGCGCTAGCGCAAGATCAAGATTTTGATATTATCCACGCCCACGACTGGCTGGCGATCCCGGCTGGCTTGGCCGCGCGCGCAGTGAGTGGCAAGCCGCTCATCGTCCATGTCCACGCCACCGAGTTTGACCGCGGCGGTGGCAATGGGGTGAACGAGCAGGTCTATGAGATTGAGAAGCATGGCTTAGCGCAGGCCGATGGGATCATTGCTGTTTCGGAATGGACTAAACAGTTGCTGGTGAAGCATTATGATGTGAAGCCAGAGAAGGTGAAGGTGGTGCATAACGGCATCAATCTCGCGCATTACGGTGGCGCGCCCGCCGCGCTGGAGGCGCTCCGCGCGGCGGGCAAGAAGATCATTTTATTTGTTGGCCGGATTACTTTGCAGAAAGGTCCAGACTACTTTGTGTGGACAGCCAAGCGTGTGCTGGAGCACGAGCCGGAGACCTACTTTGTGATGGTGGGCACTGGCGATATGTCTGGTCAAGTGATCCAACTGGCCGCCGCGCTTGGTATTGCTGATCGCTTCTTCTTTCCCGGTTTTCTCCGTGGCGGAGAACTAGAACGACTTTATCGTTCAGCTGATTTATATATTTTGCCTTCAGTTTCCGAGCCTTTTGGCATCACACCGCTTGAGTCGCTGGCTTGCGGCACACCAGTGATGGTCTCCAAGCAGTCGGGAGTTTCGGAAGTTCTCTCGCATGCGTTAAAAGTTGACTTTTGGGACGTGGACGAGATGACTAACCAGATTTTAGCCGTTTTGCGGCACGCTAGTCTGCGGCAGACGCTAGCTGATTACGGTCGGGAAGAGGTGAAAAGAGCAACCTGGACAGAAGCGGCGCGCAAGTGTCTCCAGGTTTATCACACCTTTGTGCCGGTTTAGTTTCCTGTTTATGCTAAAATATTCGCATGCCTTCGGTCTGCTTCTATTTTCAAGTACACCAGCCGCATCGGGTTAAAAAGTATCGCGTTTTCAATGTCGGTCATGATCCGCATTACTTTAATGACGAATCTGATGCCAAGACCAATAACGCCAAGATCATGCGCAAGGTGGCCGAGAAGAGCTACTTGCCAGCTAACGCTGTTTTGCAGGACTTGCTAGAGCGTTATCCGGACTTTAAAGTATCTTTTTCTATTTCCGGCGTTGCGTTGGAACAAATGGAACAGTATGCGCCGGAGGTGCTGGCGTCTTTCCAGAATTTAGTGAAAACGGGTCGGGTGGAATTGCTCAGCGAGACTTATCATCACTCGCTGGCTTATCTCTATTCTCCGGCGGAGTTCCGGCGGCAAGTGCGTCTGCATCGGCGCAAGATAATTGATTTATTTAACCAAGAGCCGCAGGTTTTCCGTCATACTGAGCTAATTTATAATAACGACCTGGCGCGCGAGGTCGCTGATCTTGGCTATCGGGGGATATTAGCTGAGGGCGCGGATCATATCCTGGGTTGGCGCAGTCCAAACTTTGTTTATCAACCGCTCGGCGGCAGGAAGATCGGCCTCTTGCTCAAGAATTATAAATTATCAGACGATATCGCTTTCCGCTTTTCTTCCCGCGAGTGGAGCGAGTGGCCGCTCACGGCGCCCAAGTTTGCCTCTTGGGTCTCGGCTCTCAATGGCGCGGGGGAAGTGGTTAACCTCTTTATGGATTATGAGACTTTTGGCGAGCACCAGTGGGCCGACACCGGCATCTTTGACTTCCTCCGTGCTCTCCCAGACGAACTGTATCGTCATCCAGACAATCGCTTTGTTACCGTTTCCGAGGCACTGGAGCGTCATCAGCCCGTGGGCGAGATTGACGCGCCGCATTACTATTCTTGGGCCGACACCGAGCGCGATCTCTCTGCTTGGCTCTCCAACTCCATGCAACAAGATGCCGCGCGCAAAGCTTACTCACTGGAGGATCAAGTGCTGGCGACCAAGGATGAGAACCTGATAGAGAGCTGGCGGCGTTTGCTTACCTCTGATCATCTCTATTACATGTGTACCAAGTGGTGGCACGATGGCGATGTGCATAAATATTTTAGTCCGCACGAGACGCCTTATGAGGCTTTCATAGCGTATATGAATGCGCTATCTGATCTAGAGTGGCGAGTGCAGGCAAAGAGCTTAAGCGCTAACCATGGCTAGATCACTCACACTGGGCAATGGGCAGATGCTCGTCAACCTAGACGGCTCGGCACAGGTGCGCGATCTCTACTTTCCACACGTTGGCCTAGAGAATCAGCTTGGCGGCAAGCTGGTGCATCGGGTGGGTGTATTTGCTAATAACCAACTGGCGTGGACCAGCGATCCCGGCTGGCAGATTGATATCAACTACGAGGCAGAGTCTTTTGTTGGTCAGATCATCGCCAAGCACGAGCGCCTGGGAGTGCAGATTGTGTTTACTGATATTGTGTACAACGAGAAAAATATTTTTGTACGCAAATTGGTGGTCAAGAATCTTGGTGAACAAGAGCGGGAGATCAAGATATTTTTTGGTCAGCAATTTGAGCCTTACGAGTCGCATACGGCACACACTGCCTATTTTGATCCTCAGCATCATGCAGTGATCCACTATCGCAACCAGCGCGCTTTCCTCATTGCCGGCCAGTTTGATGGAAGAGTTTTTGGCGACTATAGCACTGGTGTCTTTGCCGCCGAGGGCAAGGAGGGGACGCACGTGGATGCGCTAGACGGTGTGTTGTCTCAGAATCCCATAGAGCACGGCCAGGCTGATTCTGTACTCGGCTTCTCGGCTACTCTATCTGCCGGAGAGGAGAAGATTTTGTATTATTGGCTCACAGCCGGACTCTCTATCTCGGAGGCGCAATCTCTGCACGCTTATGTGCTGGAGAACGGTGCTGGTCACTTGGTGGCTACCACGCGCGACTTCTGGCACGCGTGGGTCACGAGGCAGAAGTGGAACTTCCACGGTCTCTCGCCGGAAGCGGTCAATTTATTTAATAAATCACTGTTCATCATCCGCGCCCATGCTGATGTGGACGGCGGGATTATTGCCTCATCTGACGCCAGCATCTTGCAACAAGGCAAAGATACTTATAATTACGTCTGGCCGCGGGATGCTGCGCTCTCGGCACTCGCCATGGCGCGGGCGGGCGACGTGAGTGTGGCAAGGCGCTTCTTCTCATTTTGCAGTGATGTCTTGGATGGCGGTGAGTACTTGATGCACAAGTATAGTCCGGATAAGTCTCTGGGTAGCTCTTGGCACCCCTGGTGGCGGGCGGGCAAGCCAGAGTTGCCCATCCAAGAGGACGAGACGGCGCTGGTGCTCATTGCCTTCTGGCGTTACTACGAGATCTCTAAAGATATTGAATTTGTAGAGCGAGTTTATAATACGCTCATCAAGCGCATCGCCGACTTTATGGTCCTCTACCGCGAGCAGGGCGGCTTGCCGCGCTCAAGCTATAATCTCTGGGAAGAGAAGTTTGGCGTGAGCACGTTTACGGCCAGTGCCGTTTACGGAGCACTGCAATCGGCCGCGCGTTTTGCAGATCTCTTGGGCAAGCAGAAGAGCGCGCGAGTCTATGAGAAGGCGGCAATGGAGGTGAGCGAGGCGATTATGCGCGAGCTCTACGATGCAGAGAGCGGTGTTTTTTATCAGCAACTGAGCCGCTCTGGCGATAGCGATAATCCCACCCGTGAGCGAGTCTTAGATGCTTCTAGTATCTACGGCGTTTTTGCTTTTGCTGTCTTGCCGCCGGATGATGAGCGCTTGCTCCGCGCGTTAGCAGCTACTCGCACAGCGCTCTCGGCACCCACTGCTGTGGGCGGGATTGCGCGCTACGAGGGGGACCGGTTCCACCAAGCCAGCACTCGTGCGGCGGGCAATCCCTGGTTTGTGACTACTCTCTGGCTGGCTCAGCACCAGATTAAATTAGCCAAGAGCGAGGCAGATCTGGAAGTGGTGAAGGGGATCTTTAACTGGGTGGTGCGCTATGCCAGCCCTGCCGGGCTCTTGCCCGAGCAGATCAACCCGGAGGATGGCGCTCCGCTCTCGGTGCGGCCGCTGGTCTGGAGTCATGCGGAATATGTGAACACCGTGATCCAGTATCTAGATAAACTAGAAGAGCTGGGCGTGTGCCAGGCTTGCAATCCAGTCTACTAATCGCTAGTCTACCCGCGTGGCTATCAATTTTAAGATTGAGCAGAAGCTAGCTGGTCAGCTTGGCCGGGCGGGGGTGATCAGCACGCCGCATGGCGAGATCCAGACGCCGGCGTTCATCGTGGTGGGGACCAAGGCGAGTGTGAAGGCGCTCACACCGGAGCAGGTAGCGGGCCTGGGCGCGCAGGCCGTGCTTGCCAATACTTACCATCTCTATCTCCAGCCGGGCGCAGAGCTGGTGGAGCAAGGCGGGGGATTGGGGAAGTTTATGAACTGGACTGGTCCCACTTTTACAGATTCTGGCGGCTTCCAGGTGATGTCTCTTGGTGCGGGATTTGATTCTGGCTTAAATAAATTTGTTACCAAAAGCGAGTTAGAAAATTCTAATAATAATTCCAGAAATTTAGATTCCGGCGCTAAGCTTGCGCGAGTGGACGATGACGGCGTTACTTTTCGCTCTCATCTGGACGGCTCTGAGCATCGGTTTACTCCAGAGAGTTCCATGGAGATCCAGCACAAGTTAGCCGCGGATATTATTTTCGCTTTTGACGAGTGCACTTCGCCATTACACGATTATGAATATCAGAAGCAATCTTTAACCAGGACGCATTCTTGGGCGGAGAGAAGTTTGAAGAGGTTTAATGAGTTAAATAAAAATAGCGCGCAGAGCCTGTGGGGCGTGGTGCAGGGCGGGAGCTGGCAGGACTTGCGCGAGACTAGTGCAAAGAAGATTGCTGAATTGAATTTTGAAGGCTTTGGCATCGGCGGCTCGTACACTAAAGAGGAAATCAGCCAGGTGCTGGCCTGGGTTAATAATATTTTGCCGGAAGAGAAACCCCGGCACTTGCTCGGCATCGGCGAGCCACTGGACTTCTTTGTGGGCATAGAGAACGGCGCAGACACTTTTGACTGCGTGGCGCCCGCGCGGATGGCGCGCAACGGCACGCTGCAGACTAAATTCGGCAGGATAAATATTTTAAACAGTAAGTATCAAACTGATTTTTCTAAAATTGAAGAAGATTGCGAGTGTTACACTTGCAGTCCGCCAGCTGGCGGATTCACCAGGGCTTATCTTGCGCATTTGTTTAGAGCTAAAGAAATGTTGGGAGCCACACTCGCGACGATTCACAACCTCTATTTTTCGGTTAATTTGGTGAAAAAAATCAGACAGTCTATTTTAGACAATAATTTTGAAAATTTTAGAGACGAATTTCTGCGCCAATATCAGGGCTAATTAGAGCCATTTTATAGTCTATTGACAAAAATATAGTGATGGGTGTATAATGGAGAAGTCAGCATATTCGTATGGATATGCAGGGCGCGTTCTGGGCCTATCAACCAGCACAAGATCTTTGAGAAAGGAGATAGTGCCATGGTATGGACAATACTCTTCGGAGTGTGTTGTTTTGTGGGTATGGTTGGTTGTCTTGTTTTTGGCGGTACATTTCAGGATGAAAAGTACCGCACGTTCTCTCGTTGTGTCCTCGCGACAACTCTTATCGCGGCAGCTGTCGCACTTTTGCTGAGTTGTCTCCATCGGGCAGAAATAATTGTCATTTAGTCCAACATTGTGAGGGATCTTAAAGACCCGCCTACTAAGTAAGGCGGGTCTTTTTCTCAAAATTTTGAATTGGTGCTAAATTGGTAAGTATGAAAAACAAATTTATTTTGCTGGCGGTGCTGGTTATTGTGGCAATTATTGCAATCTTTGCTCGCTCGGGGAATGACATGATTAAAGTGGCGAGTCCGAGAGCGGATCAGCTTGTTTCCAGTCCGCTGGTAGTGAGTGGTCAGGCGCGCGGGACTTGGTATTTTGAGGCTTCTTTTCCGGTCAAATTATTTGATGCAAACGGTGTGGAACTGGCAGTAGTTCCCGCGCAAGCGCAAGGCGACCCAGCCACAGGCGAGGTAAACTGGATGACGGAAGACTTTGTGCCGTTCTTGGCCACGCTCAATTTTGCGCAACCCAACACAGATACTGGCAAATTAGTTTTAGAAAAAGATAATCCGTCTGGTTTGCCAGAACACGCCGATCAAGTTGAGATTCCGGTGCGGTTCAGGTAGATTAAGTGCGTGAGTAAATTTAAATTAAATTCTAAATTTAAACCTGCCGGCGATCAGCCTAAGGCTATTTCTAGCTTGGTGGCGGGTCTGGAGAAGGGCGAGAGACACCAGACTCTGCTTGGCGTAACCGGCTCGGGCAAGACTTTTACTATTGCGAACGTGATAGAGCGAGTGCAGAAGCCAACATTAGTGATTGCCCACAATAAGACGCTCGCGGCGCAGCTTGCTCAAGAGTATCAGGACTTTTTTCCCGATAACGCTGTGCACTATTTTGTTTCTTATTATGATTATTACCAGCCGGAGGCTTATATCGCGGCTACTGATACTTATATAGAGAAAGACGCGCAGATCAATAAAGAAATAGACAGACTGAGACATGCTAGCACGCAAGCGCTCTTGACGAGGAAAGATGTGATTATTGTCGCGTCTGTGTCTTGCATTTACGGCCTCGGCTCGCCAAAAGAATACGAAGAGGAAAATCTGAAGTTGAGCGTGGGACAGAAAATTGGTCGGCAGGAATTGCTGAAAAATCTAATTAAAATACATTACACGCGGAGCAATGCTGATCTCGCGTCCGGAATCTTCCGCATCATTGGCAACTCGGTGGAAGTGATCCCGCCCGGGGCGAAAGAGATTTTTAATATTATTCTGGACGGCGATAAGATCTCAGAAATTAGGAAAATAGATGCTATTTCTCGCGTGGTATTAGAGAGTTTGCAAACAGTTTTCCTCTTCCCGGCCAAACACTTTATCACCAGTCCCGCCGCGCGAGACCGAGCGATCAAGGCGATCAGGTCAGAGCTGAGCATGAGATTGAAAGAATTAGAGAAAGCGGGGAAATTGCTGGAAGCCGATAGACTCAAACGCCGGACTAATTACGATCTCTCTATGATTAGAGAAGTTGGCTATTGCAACGGTATTGAGAATTATTCTAGACATCTCTCCGGTCGGGAGGCTGGCGAGCCGCCAGACACGCTGCTCTCTTATTTCCCTCATTCTGCTTCTGGCAAACCTGATTTTTTGACAATCATAGACGAATCGCATGTGACTATTCCGCAGGTGTCTGGCATGTACGCTGGCGATGCGAGTCGGAAGAATAATCTAGTAGAATATGGTTTTAGACTGCCAAGTGCTCGAGATAATAGACCGCTCAAGTTTGACGAGTTTAACGAGCGAGTGGGTCAGGTCATCTATACCAGCGCTACACCAGCGGATTATGAGAAAGAGGCGAGTGGGAAAAATATCGTGGAGCAGATCATCAGGCCAACGGGTTTGGTTGATCCGGAATTGGAAGTACGTCCCGTGATCTCGGCGGGCAAGTATACCGGGCAAGTAAAAGATTTTATTGCTGAAGCGGAGAAGGTAATTAAGAAAGGCAATCGCGCGATTGCTACCACGCTGACCAAGAAGATGGCGGAAGACTTGAGCGATTATCTCAAGCAAGAGGGAATCAAAACGGAGTATTTGCACAGCGAGATCAAGACGCTAGAACGGATCGGGATCTTGACTGACTTCCGCCTCGGCAAATTTGATTGCCTCGTGGGCGTGAACTTGCTACGAGAAGGATTGGACTTGCCGGAAGTCTCGCTGATTGGAATATTAGATGCAGATAAAGAAGGCTTTTTGAGATCAGAAGTCTCGCTGATCCAGACCATCGGCCGCGCCGCGCGCAATGTGGCCGGTCGAGTCATTCTCTATGCTGACTCTATTACCGGCTCAATGAAGAGCGCGATTGACGAGACCGAGAGACGGCGCGCTATCCAGATCGCTCACAATAAGAAGAATAAAATCACGCCGCAGACTATTATTAAAAAAATCAGAGACATCACTGAGGCAATGCAGAGCGAGCATGACCGGGCCGTGGGCGAGCTGGTGGCGCTAGACAGAGCCAAATATGGCGACAACCTGAAAGATTTATTGAAAGAGAAGGAAGCGCAGATGGCCGAGGCAGTGAAAAATCTAGACTTTGAGACGGCGGCGCTCCTGCGGGATGAGATTAGAGCGTTATCGGGTGATACTCTTGACAAGAAGACCCGCAAGCGTTAGTTTGAGCTTGGCTGGGAGGTCTTTAACATGGACACGCTTTGCGGTTGCTGTGGCTCTTGTGGCTGGGCACTATTGCTGTTTGTAATACTTGTGTGCTTGGTGACAAGGAAGAAAAAATGAGAAAACAGAAAGGTAGGTGAGCGATGACTAGACCACTCTGTCAGCATTGGTATTTCTGGTGTCTATCGCCGGCTTGGATTCCCCTGCTAGTAATTTTCTTTATGGTAGCCCTGGTTTATAAGGCTGGTGACGGGGCAGTATGGGGAGAACCAGAGCCCGCTAGTGACTACTATTGATGGACGATGGAGATCAACAGGCCTCGGTGAAATATCTGGGGCTTTTTCTTTTTCTAAAAATTGTGCTATAATGGCGGACTTTCATGAGTAAAGAAAAAATCATTGTCAGAGGTGCACGGACGCATAATCTCAAGAATGTAACGGTAGAGATGCCGCGGAATAAATTGATCGCGTTTACGGGTTTGTCTGGCTCGGGCAAGTCTAGTCTCGCTTTTGATACGATTTTTGCTGAAGGGCAGAGGCGCTATGTAGAGAGCCTGAGTGCTTATGCGCGGCAGTTCTTGAACACGATGCAGAAGCCGGACGTGGATGAGATTGAGGGCCTCTCTCCGGCAATCTCTATTGATCAGAAAACCAGATCTTCTAATCCGAGATCAACAGTGGCGACGGTTACAGAGATTTATGACTATCTGCGTGTGCTCTATGCGCGGGTGGGTCGTCCGCACTGTCTGCTCTGCGGGCGGGAAATCCAGAAGTTGTCCGCCGCGGAGATTGTTAATCTGGTTAAAGATAGAATCAGCAAGGCTAAGTTGGCGCGAGATGGCGTGCGGATCTATGCGCCGGTGGTGCGCGGGCGGAAGGGTGAATATTACCAGCTCTTGTATGACCTGATAGAGAAGGGTTATGCGGAAGTTTTGATCAACGGCGAGCGGAAGAGGTTGCGGGAGAAGATTATTCTAGACAAAAACAAGAAGCACGAGATTGACGTGCTGATTGACGAGATCAGCCTGGATGATTTTCGGTCTCTGATAAAAACCAAAAATAATAAAAAGATTGCCGAGAGCGTGGCGCAGGCCAGGCGCGAGGCGGCGCAAGAGCGCCTGAGCGAGGCCGTGGAGCGCGCGCTGGGCGAGAGTGATGGCCTAGTGCGGATCATGCTCGGCGGCTCTTCTACTATTCTATCTGCGCGCTTTGCTTGTCCATACGACGGCTTTTCTTATCCAGAGGTTGAGCCGAGACTATTTTCTTTCAATTCGCCTTACGGTGCGTGCCCCACTTGCAATGGCTTGGGTACTAAACATCTCTTTGGCAACGACGCGTGCGAGGACTGCGGCGGTGCCAGATTGAGAAAAGAGGCGCTCCATGTGCGCTTGGGTAGCCAGAATATTGTGGCAGTGAGTGCGCTCTCGGTGGAGGCGGCTTATGACTTTTTCTGTAAACTCAAACTGAGTGCGCAAGAGCGCGAGATTGCCAAAGTGGTGCTTAAAGAGATTGAATCGCGGCTCAAGTTTTTGCTAGACGTGGGCTTGGATTATCTCACACTAGATCGCCGAGCCAATACGCTCTCTGGCGGCGAGAGTCAGAGAATTAGATTAGCCAGCCAGCTTGGTTCTAGATTAGTGGGCGCGCTCTATGTGCTGGACGAGCCGACCATTGGCTTGCACTCGCGCGATAACGCTAGATTGATCAAGACCTTAGAGAACCTGCGCGATCTCGGCAATACTATTATTGTGGTAGAGCACGATGAAGACACAATTTTTGCCTCGGATTATCTGGTAGACATTGGCCCGGGGGCGGGTATCCACGGCGGGCATATTGTGGTGGCTGATGAGACAGAGAAATTGCTCACAGCAAAGAAGAATAATTTTGGTTCGCTTACGGTGGATTATCTCCGGGGCGAGCAGAGTGTGCCTGTGCTCGCCGAGCGCCGGTGTGAGGAAAAGGGGAAACTCCAGATCAAGGGTGGGAACGTCTTTAATATCAAGAATCTAAATGTAGATATCCCGTTGGGTAAACTAGTAGCGGTAACTGGTGTCTCTGGCTCCGGTAAATCATCTTTTGTTTATGAGATTGTGTATAAAAATCTGCAAGCGCGGCTGGAGCGGCGCTATCGGAGCAATGAGACACACAATGCCCAAGCTTTTACCAGCACAGACTCTGCCGATTGGCGGATTGGCCGGACGGTGCTAATTGACCAGTCGCCCATTGGCCGCACGCCGCGCTCTAATCCGGCAACTTATACCGGTGCGTTCACTTTTATCCGGCAGTTATTCGCGGAAACTGAGGGTGCAAGACTGAAGGGTTGGAAGCCGAATCGCTTCTCGTTTAATGTCCCCGGCGGACGTTGCGAGGCCTGCCAGGGTAATGGTCAGATTGCGGTGGAGATGCACTTTTTACCCACTGTCTATGTGGAGTGTGATGTGTGCCGCGGCAAGCGCTTTGATAAAGAAACACTAGCAGTGAAGTATCGCGGCAAGAACATTGATCAAGTCCTGCGCATGACGGTAGAGGAAGCGCTCGCGTTCTTCCGTGACGTACCGGCTATTTCTGATAGATTGGGTATGTTGCATGAAGTGGGCTTGGATTATCTGGAACTGGGCCAGAGTGCCACCACGCTCTCCGGCGGCGAGGCGCAGAGAGTGAAGATCTCCTCCGAGCTCTACCGCTCGCACATCACGCGCACTTTCTATATCTTAGACGAGCCGACGGTTGGCTTGCATTATGCTGACGTGGGTAAGCTGGTGGAGATCTTGCACAAGCTGGTGGAGCGCGGCAATACCGTGCTGGTGATTGAGCATAACTTGGAAGTGATCAAGAACGCGGATTATGTGATTGACCTCGGGCCGGAAGGCGGCACTGGCGGCGGTAACTTGGTGGCCAAGGGTACGCCAGAGGAGGTGGCGCGAGTGGCTGGCTCGCATACGGCTAAGTACCTGAAGAGCGTGCTACAGAAGCGGAAGAAGTAGAAAAAAGAAAGCGTTGAGTACCTCTGGGGTTACTCAACGCTTTCCGGAGGGGAAAGAAGCCAAAATCAACACTGATCCTAGTCTATTCCCATCTGTTAAACTAGTCAAATGATCAAAAGTGGACAACTTAAGCGCTTGCCAGACTCGCCCGGGGTTTACCTCTTTAAGCGCGGGCGGGTGATCTTGTATGTGGGGAAAGCAACCAGCTTGCGCTCGCGGGTGCGGAGCTATTTTAATCAGAATATTGGCGCGACTCGTGGCGAGTGGATTGTTAAAATGTTGGCGCAAGCCACGCGCGTGGACTTCCGTCCCACTGACTCTGTGCTAGAGGCTCTGGTTCTAGAATCAGTTTTAATTAAAAAACATCAGCCGGAATATAACACGCTAGAGAAAGATGATTCTAGTTTCTCTTATATAATCATCACGCGGGAGGAGTTCCCCAGGTTATTACTCGCGCGCGGTACGCAGTTGGCTAGTTTAGATTACAAAGCCAGTAAAATTTTTGGCCCCTTCCCGCACGCGCGAGAACTGCGCGAGGCACTCAAGCTGATCCGGAAAATCTTCCCGTTCCGTGATAAGTGTTTACCCCGAGCACAGTCGGGGGGTAAACTGAATCAGACTAGACCCTGCTTCAACGCGCAGATCGGCTTGTGCCCGGGCGTGTGCGCGGGCAAGGTGACGGCAAAAGAATACAGTAAGACGATCAAGCATCTCAAGTTATTTTTCGCTGGTAAAAAGAAAGAGTTACTCAAGAGCTTAAAGAGCGAGATGAGCAAACTTGCGCGCGAGCAGAAATTTGAACAAGCTAATCTAGTAAAAAAGCAAATCTTTGCGCTCCAGCACATCCAAGACGTAGCGCTGATTAAACAGGAAAATATTAGAGTAGTAGACGAAACAGGCAGAGAGGGGAGAGGAAAAAAGATTTTTAGAATAGAAGCTTACGACGTCGCGCACTTGGCAGGCGCTAGCGCCGTGGGCGTGATGGTGGTACTGGAGGACGGCGAGCTCTCGCCGAGCCAGTATCGCAAGTTCAAGCTCCGCACCGCCAAGCCCGGCGATGACGCCGGCGCGCTGAGGGAGATACTAGAGCGCCGGGCGAATCATCCGGAGTGGCGCGAGCCGAGCCTGGTGGTGCTAGACGGCGGCTTGATCCAGCTCAACGCGGCTAAAAAAACTTTAGTTCGGAGTGGCTGGAGCGTGCCGGCAGTCTCTGTCGTCAAAGATGATAAACACAAGCCCAAGGGCGTGCTGGGCGAGCGCAAACTCGCAGAAAAATATGAAACTGAGATCATCCGAGCCAACCACGAGGCGCACCGTTTTGCCCTTTCTTATCATCGCCAGTTGCGAGGCAAAAAAGCGTTATTTTAAGGCTTATTTTGTTAAACGCTTGACTTTAGAAGCCAGTGGGTGTATAATGGGTGTTGGAGGCTAGATTCTAGCCACGGCCCAGCGTCCTGGGATTTGAACTTTGCAAAGAGAAAGGATGAAAATATGTTAGAAACTTTTGCTCTCCGGGATGACAGTAGCTTCGGCGCTTTCAGTTGGAGAATGTCTGAGGACGTGGCCAAATGCCTGCAGAACGCACAGGTGAATCTGCGCAAGTCCGCGGAACGAATAGGCTTGCCCAAGGAAGATTGGGACAAGCCATTTGAGCAACTGGTGAGAGCGATTGAGGAAAACATCAGGGGTTCGCTCTCAATCATCTCCGCTTCCATCACTGCAGGCCCCTTGGTCGTTGGTTGTTTGTCCCGGATGGAAGAAACGATGAAAGCGCTGGCACTGGATATGCTCCATCATATGACTACAGGGGGGGTGAACCTCGATGTACCAAAACGCCGTTTGCCCTCTAGTGGGGCAATCGGCGTTCTTTTTTGTTCAATTCTGCTCTGCTATACTATTTCTAAGTCATGAATCCCGTTAGAAGTACCAGTCGCTTACTCTGGCGGGGGATGAAATGCCACATGTTTAACATTTATAACTTCTAACGGGATGAACCCTAGCTTAGTCTTGCTCGTGGCAATAATTGTGGTCTTGTGCCACCCTTTCATCTTCCTCTGGTGGGGTGAGCGGAAGCGGGTCAAGAAGTTGATCGCCATCGCGCAGTTCAGCCAAGCGCCAAGCAATATGGTGCCGGAGGAGGAAGTTAAGCGGCGGTTGGAAGAAAAAGAGCGGGAAGTGAAGGCACAAGAGCTGGCGCTGGGGATGGCTAATAAGAACTTGGATAAACTGGATAAGGCGAAGTTTGAGTTTGTGTCGGTTACCACGCACCAGCTCCGCACGCCGCTCTCGGCGATCAAGTGGACCTTTGATATGTTGGCAAAAGGTCAACTGGGGCCGATCACTGCAGATCAGAAAGTCTTTGTGCAGAAGGGTTACGAGAGCACTGACCGCGCGATTGCGATTGTGAACGAGCTACTCCGGATTGATTCTATCCAGGAGGGCAAAGAGACCAGAGCCAATTATCAGTTTAGCAATGTAGACATCGGCGACTGGGTACATAATGTCTCTTTCCCTTTTGCCAATCAGCTTAAGGAGAAGCAGGTAAATTTCACTCTCAACAAGCCAGAGAATCCGGTAGTTGTGGCCATAGATGCCAAGCGGCTAAGTGTAGCACTAGAGAACTTGCTGGATAATGCGGTTAAGTACAGCAAGTCCGGTGGCGCGGTAACGATCACAGTGAGCGATGCTAAGTTGAACAGCGCCAGGAGCGCCGTGGAGATCGTGATCAGCGATACCGGCATCGGCATCCCCGAGGCCGAGCAACAGAAGATCTTCCAGCGCTTCTTCCGATCCTCTAATGCAATTAAATTAGTTACAGACGGCAATGGCTTGGGTCTATCTATAGTGAAAGATATAATTGATAATCATGCTGGCGAGATCTGGTTTGAGAGCAAGGAGAACGGCGGCACTACTTTCCACATCGTCTTGCCTGTGCAGCAGGAGTAGTTTGCGCTATAATCAAATCATAAATAAATGGAACCCAATAGCAAAAAACAGATTGTGCTGATTGTGGAGGATGACGAGTTCCTCCGCTCGCTTGCGGCCAAGAAGCTCGCGCAAGACGGCTTTGATGTGAAAGTGGCCGTGGATGGCGAGAATGCCGTAACAGTAGCCAAAGATACTAAGCCGAATCTAATCGTCTTGGATTTGATCCTGCCTGGCATGGACGGCTTTGATGTACTAGAGAAAATCAAAGCCGAAGACGCGCTCAAGAGCGTGCCGGTGATTGTGTTCTCCAATCTGGGACAAAAAGAAGATGTAGATCGCGCGCAGTACTTGGGTGCCTCTGACTTCTTAGTCAAATCTAATTTTACACTGGACGACTTGCTAGAGAAGATCAAGACTCAATTATCAGCGCAGAAGCAGTAGGGTAACTTAGTCCATGTCCAAGCTTAGGGTGGCAGTGGTGCGCGGCGGGCCGGGACACGAGTATGATGTCTCGCTACAGACGGGCGAGAGCGTCCTCAAACATTTGCCCGAGCATTACGAGGCGCGCGATATCTTGGTGGATAAGTCTGGCACTTGGCATCACGGCGGCTTGCCGTTCTCACCTCGCGAAATCTCTCGCCATGCCGATGTGGTCTTCAACGCCATGCACGGCGAGTATGGCGAGGATGGCCAGGTCCAGCGCCTCTTGGATACCACCGCAGTGCCTTATACCGGCTCGGGTGCCTATGCCAGTGCAGTGGGGATGAATAAGGAGATTGCCAAAGATATCTTCCGTAAAGTTGGCTTGCGAGTGCCGCTGGGCAAATTGCTCCGTCGCGCCGACGGCGCGGCAGCCACTCTCGCCAAACAGATCTTTGAGAGTATCCCGCCACCCTGGGTTATCAAGCCAGCAGATCGCGGCTCTTCTGTCGGCCTCTATTTGGCAAAGAACTTTGCAGAACTGGTGAGCGCTCTGGAAGAGTGCTTTAAGTATTCAGATAGGGTGCTGGTAGAAGAGTATATCAAGGGTCGTGAGGCTACCGTGGGCGTGCTGGATCACTTCCGTGATCAAACGCACTATGCCTTGCCGCCAATTGAGATCCGCCGACCCGGCGGCACGGATGTCTGGACTTATAACGATAAGTATAACGGCGCAACAGAAGAGATCTGTCCGGGCAACTTTAGCCAAGAAGAGAAGCGGGAACTAGAGTATCTAGCACGCGTGGCGCATCAAGCCTTGGGTATGCGGCATTATTCTCGTTCGGACTTTATTATTTCGCCTCGCGGAATTTATTTATTAGAGACTAATAGTTTGCCTGGTCTCACCAGCGAGTCGCTCTTGCCCAAGGCTCTATCTGCCGTGGGTTGCAGTTATCCCGACTTCCTTGATCACGTCATCCAGTTGGCATTGAGGCGCTAGAGTGCTAGTCTGTGGGAGTTATCTTGGGCCCTTAGCTTAGTTGGTAGAGCGCCACATTTGCAATGTGGAGGTCATCGGTTCGAATCCGATAGGGTCCAC
>CAYWPU010000004.1:45842-50762 GCA_964460805.1 uncultured Candidatus Saccharibacteria bacterium
GCTCTGGCGGCAATCGCTGGCGCTATTTTTATGTTTGATCGGAGCGTGCCAGTGCCGGCCTCGCCGGCACTGGCCGAGACGGTATCACCGCCGCCGGTAGCCCAGCCGCGCGAGAATATTGCGCCGCCCGAGCTCGCCGCTCGCGCTTACCTAATTGCCGTGCTGGCTCCGGATGGGCGGTCTGAGGTCTTGCTGGAGAAGAATGCTAGTTTGCGTTGGCCAATCGCGAGCATTACTAAACTATTTACTGCTAGCGTTGTCTTAGATAATTACCCGTTAGATCAAACACTCAAGCTCACTCGCGCTGACTTGCCCGAGGCGAGCGATAGCGGCCACCTCAGCATTGGCGAAGAGTTCACGGTCAGCAACCTGCTCTTGCCACTCTTGATTAACTCTAGCAATAACGCCGCCACCGCGCTCTCGCGGCTCTCGCTCACGCACCAGCAGGACTTTGGCATCATGCTCAACCAGTTTGCGGCCAAGCTTGGCTTGCGCGACACCAAGCTATTCAATCCCAGTGGTCTAGATCCAGTATTGCCGAGCGGTGTTAATTATTCCAGCTCCCGCGACCTGCTTGCTCTTGCCCGGTGGTTGCTGGAGTCTCGGCCGGATATCCTAGAGCTAACGCGTCTCCCGTTGGCCGACGTGCGTCAGGTTGACGCTAGTTTTCATCATCAAGCGCGGAGCACCAACGAGTTGCTATTAGATCCGGATTGGGTGGGGGAGATTATTGGCGGCAAAACAGGTCAAACTGATTTGGCCGGTAAGAATCTCCTGCTTATTTTGCGCTCGCCGGCTACCGGCGGGCACTTGGTGAGTGTGATCTTGGGCTCGCCGGATCACTTCTTAGAGACAAGAAAGTTGGTCAATTGGGCCAGGCAAGCTTATCAACTCTAGTAGCAGTATAAATCTAGTATAATGATACTGGATGATTGTGACTAATAAACAATCTAATTCCAGTTGGTTCCGGCGTTATCGCTTGCACCTATGCTTCTTTGCTATCGCCTCGGCGGCGGCCTTGCTGGCCAATTATGGCGCCATCAGCCGGGCGGGCTTAGCTAAGTTCTATGCCGGATCTTGTCTGGGCGGCTGGGAGTCGCCACAGAGTGCGACAGGCGAGCCAGATAGACAGAGCGCCCTACTGCACGACTCTCTGGCCGAGATCTTCTGCAGTGACTTCCGTGGTGATATACCACCAGATAGCGAGCCCAAAGTCTTCCGTGTCAGATTTGCCTGGCAGATTGACGGCGCTAATTTAGATGTCTTAGATGACGAGGTCGCTGGGCAAGCAACGGAGATAGAAACAGATTCAGATTCAGATACAAATACAGACAGAGAAACCGGAAAGAAACAGAAAAATAAGTCAGAAGATAATAGTTCAGCAATTACTGGCGAGAATTTTGACGATCATGTGGTTGATATTATTGATTTGCCGGAGGGTGAGTCAACGGAATTTATCTTGAGCGAGCCGGTGGAGTCATCGGAACTTGCTCCAGTTCAAGCTGATACTAATGCTGACGCGGATGAGGAGATAGAAGATGCGCCGAGTGAACCAGAGCCAGAACCGGCAACACAGAGTGATGATAACAGATCATCTTCAGGATCAGAATCTTCTGGATCTTCCGATGGAGGTGGCGAGTCGTCTGCTTGGTGGCGGCGTTTGGCGGCCCGGGCTTTTGCAAACAGCGCTTCTAGTTCAGCCTCAGAGATCTCAACAACCGCCGGCGAGATTCTCTCTTTGGCGGAGGAGACGGTCTTCCCGGACGATCTTTTAGAAGTTTTCTATACTCTGGATAGCCGGACTTGGCAGAAGCTGGGTCGCGTTACCCGCAGTAATTGGCGGGAGGCGAGCTTTGACCTGCCGCTCAGCGCTTGGACTGATCTGAGAAACTTGCAGATCAGCGTGCGTAATTTGCCGCGCTTGGAGGATGATCTGAGGGTGGCGTTAGATGCTGTGTGGTTGGAAGTGGATTACGAGAGCGCTTCTCTCGCAGACTTGAGCGAAGAAGAGATTTTGCTCTTGCACCGAGTGGAGTTACCCACCTCCCAGCTTTTTCTCTCTTCTGATTATCAGTTTAGTGCCGGCGAGTCGCCCGTCTTCTTGCTCAAGAATGATCTTCCCGACCCTCCACCAGTCACTGCAGATGTGGCTGAAGAGGTAACCAGCGATTTGCTACAGGCGTCAGAAGAACCACAGGTAATGGAAGCCACGCCAGAGATCTCACCACCGGCGCAATTGCTCAATTGGCTCCAGCATCAGCTCGCGCCCTCACTGGCGCGAGCTTCCATCTTTACTCCCACCCGAGTGCTCAAGACCTCGGTCTTAGATCCAGCTGGTAAAGTTTTACCCATCCAGCCGGAAATCGAAACAGCAGATAACCAGATCAGTCTCCGCTTGCCCAATCCTGGCCGCTCGTTCCGGCCGGGTAGATATCGCTTGCAGGTAGAACTCTTGCAGGGCCGTCAGGTCTTGGTTACCAGCACCGACTTCCACTGGGGCGTGCTGGCGCTGAACGCCAGTCAATCTATTTACGCACCCGGCGACTTGGCTTATCTCCAGTTTGCCGTCTTGAGCGACACTGGCCACACCATCTGCGATGCTGATCTGGAACTAGTGATTACCGGCCACTCTGGCATCGCCACACTCTCTACAGGAGCTGGCACAATTACGCGCAATAGCACTTGTGGTGTAAATAATGCGACAGATTCACCTGACTATTCCGCACATTATTCGCTCAGAAATTCTGGTTCTTATACTCTTACGCTCACCGATCTCCAGACTGGCCGGCAGATTAGTGACGCTCTAGAAGTGCGCGCGGGCGAGAGTTTGGTAATAGAGCGCATCGCCGCCACGCGCATCAACCCTTTCATTGCTGATTATAAGATGAGGTTGCGTGTTACTTCCAGCCAAGACTTCTCTGGCGTCATCACCGAGCTGGTGCCCAGTTCGTTCACCATCACCAATGCTGGCGGGGGAGTGTTGCGTGGCGCAGAGAGTGCACAGCTTATCTCTTGGGACCTAGATCTGGCTGCCGGTGAGACAGAGGAATTGATCTATGAGTACAGCGCACCATCCGTCTCGCCTCAGATTTATCTGCTCGGTCCGGCCGAGATTAGTCAAAACAGTCAGGTAGTTTTTCAGGAAAATAGATCATGGCAGATTGCCGCCGATGCGGCTTGTCAGTCTAATGGCACTGGCGGTGGCAACTGGAGTAATAATGCTTCTTGGGATGTGGCTTGTGCGCTTTTGGGTGGACCGCAAACAGCCGATACGGTGCAGATCTTAAGTGGCGATACCATTACTCTGGACACCAGCCCTTCTATTGTCTCTATCACCATAGATAACGGCGGCACACTCACTACCGATAATAATAGCCGCACACTCACACTCACCACCACCAGTGGCACAGCTTTCACCAATAACGGCACCTTCACCTCAGGTAACTCCACTGTGGTGGTGAATGGCAATGCTGATATCACTGTACTCTCGGGCTCTTTTACTGGTAGTAATGCCTTTAATCATCTCACTTTTTCCCAGCTCTATAGCGCCAGCCGCACCTACACCATGGGTGCCGCACTTGATCTTAATGGTGATTGGTTGGTGCACAATACCAAGACCACAACTGGCGCCACCACACTCACTGTCCGCCTAGGCGGACACGTCACAGCTGCTACCTCCAGCACCCTCACTGTTAGTGGTGCTGGTCTCAATGGGCGCACCAGCTTTAACACATCTGATATTGGAGGCACCAGTTACAATGTCACAGTCGGTAAGATCAGTCTCCCTACTGTCCTAACGGGTTTGGTTGCCAATGCCTCAACCATTACACTCAATGCCACCTCCGGCACATTGTTCAATAAGCCCTCCGGCACCTTTAACCGTGGTACCTCTCTGGTGCGTTTTCAGTCTGATGGCAATGTGTCGCTGACAGCCGGAACATTTTCTTCTACTGCCGGATTCAACAACTTGGAGATTTCTCCGGCACTGACTGCCGACCGCAACCAGACTTTCAATAACAACCTCATTGTTGTCTTTGGTAAAACAGTAGTTAATCCCAGTATCGGCTCTGGCTCTGGACATACCCTGACGGTGTCGCAATCAGGAGGCTCCATATTGGGGTTTACCGATATTGCTTCGCTCCGGCTCACGCGCAGTGGCTCGGCACTGACGGTTTGGAATACTAACTATGTGGCACAGGCTATCAGTCAGCCTAGCGTGACCATAGAGACTGGCGCTACGCTTATTGGCACCAATGTGTCCAGTTCTCCGACTTACACGGTCATGCTCACAGGGACTACCACGGCGCCGATGTGGGTCCAAGATGGCGGGACGTTTACCGCTGGCACCAGCACAGTGAGGGTGGATATTAACCACAGCGACTCTAGTCGTCCGCCTGGAGCCTATACGATGACTTCTGGGACCAGCAATTTCTACAACTTTACCATTGCTCCTGTGGCCAATTCTGCCACCAGCACCACTCTTGTCTCAACCTACACCTTTGGCTCCGATCCGGTCGCCGTGAGTAATAACTTCACCATCAATCCGGCTCCCTCAGCCGCCGCGCCGATTAATCTGACAGTCGCGCTTGGTGGCAATAACCTGTCGGTTGGTGCCACCACTACTATCAGTGTTACCCCATTTGGTTCTTCAGTTGCCTCGTCCACTCTCAGCACTTCTGCTTCCAATTACAACTTCACCACTGGTTCGCTTGATATTGCCCATGCCACCAGCACACTTGCGGCCAATGCATCTAGCGTGACTGTCACTGGCAACTGGGTCAATAGCGGCACCTTTGATGCTGGTGCCAGCACCGTCATATTTGGTGGCTCTGGGACAAGTTATATCAATACTGGTGGCACTGGTGATAGTAAAGACTTCAATAGTCTAACAATAGATAAGACTGGCGGCGCTACTGCTCA
>CAYWPU010000004.1:50862-54239 GCA_964460805.1 uncultured Candidatus Saccharibacteria bacterium
CAACTTAGTCCCACCATCACTGCCGACCGCACCTATAGCACCGGTTCCGGAGCCTGGACGGTCAACGGCAATCTAACTATCAACCCAGACGCCGCTAGCGCCTTCCGTCTCACGGCCAGTATGGGAGCAAATATCACTGTTGCCGCCACCGCGACCACCACCATCACTGGCACCAATTCTGCTTTATCCACTCTAGACACCACTGGCTCCAACCGCGCTCTCTCCACTGGCAATCTAAACATCGCCTCAGCTGGCACGCTCACGGCAAACGGTTCCACCATCACACTTACTGGCACCTCTAGCACACTCTTCACTCGCTCGGGCACTTTTACCGCTGGCACTTCCACTGTCGTTTTCAATCCCAACGCGAGCGTTACTCTCACCTCTGGCACAATCACATTCAATAATCTCACTCTTAATCCCACCATTACCAGCTCTAGCAAAACCTACACTTTTGGTTCCGGGGCGCTGACTATTAATGGCAACTTTACCATCCAGCCCAGTGCCACGGCCTTGTCGCTGACGGTCAACATGGGCGCAGATATTACTGTTGCCGCTGGTGGGACAACCAGCATTACCCGCTCTAGCACAGCCACTTCATTGCTAGACACCACCGCTTCCAACTACGCTCTCTCTACTGGCAAGCTCAATATCGCCACTGGCGGCACACTCACTGCTAATGCTTCCACTATCACACTGACTGCCGTCACTAGCACGCTATTTACCAGAGTTGGCACTTTTAACGCTGGCACTTCTACGGTGGTGATGAACCCAAACGCGAGTGTGACACTCACTTCTGGCGCAGTTACCTTCTATAATCTATCGCTGGATCCTAATCTAGCGAGCTCTGGCAAGACCTATACCTTTGGCGCCGCCGCCGGCGAGGAGGTGACCATAAACGGCGACTTTTCTATCACGCCAAAGGCTGGCTCCACGCTTACTCTCACTGTGAGGATGAATAGCACTTTGTCGGTAGCCTCAGGTAAGACTACTTCTGTCAGTCCGGCCACCAGCGCTCTTGCCTTGCTCACTCACGCCGGCTTTGTGGGTATTGGAGTGACTAAGGGCTTTAGCACTGGCCACTTGGTAGTGGGGACCAATGGCGGCTTCACTGCCAATGGTCTCTCGCCAAACATTTCCGGCGACCTCATCATCAATGGCACTTATGTGGACGCTGATCTCCTGAGCGGCGGCACTCACACCATTGGCGGCAATGTGGTCAATAATGGCTTCATCAGCGCCACCGCCGCGACCACCAATATTGCTGGCAACTTCACCAATAAAGGCACCTTCACTCACAATAACGGCACAGTGGTGCTGAATGGTGTGAACCAAGCAATCAACGGCTCGGCTACTTTTTACAAGCTAACTAAGACCGACAGCACCAACGACAGCACCGATCGCACTCTCACTCTGGAGGAGGGCGAGACGATTACTGTTAGCAATTTGCTCACCCTTGCAGGCGTGGACAGCGATGATCGTGTCAATTTGGTTTCCAGCAATCCGGGCAATCCAAGTAATCTAACAGTTAACGGTACCTTCTCTCTCAGTTGGTTGGATGTGGCTGATAGTAATGCCTCAGGTGGAATATTGCTGGAGCCGATTGATAGTGTGGATAGTCTGGGTAACACCAACTGGGACTTTGGCGGTCTGACTATTGTGGTAGATAGCGGAACTCAAGCTTTCCCTGCTGTGACCCCGGGCGGGGGAGTGGTTGCCACTTCCAGCATCATTAGCGTCCGCACAGGCAACCATAATGGCTTCTTTATCACTGTAGAGCGCGCTAATGGCGCATTGCCCACCATGAGGCTCACGGCCGATACCTCCGTCTCCATCCCCGACAAAACAGCCTGGTCTCCTGGTGTGGCCACCACCAGCGCGGGCAATGCCACCGCCTCCAGCACCGAGCCGCAGACTCTACAGTTCCGCGTGCGTGCCTCTGGCACCGATACTCCCAATTACGCCAGCGCCTGGTGGGGAGCTAACGATACCAGTGCCAGTGCACTCTTCGCGGGTTTTCCTTCCACCCCCCAGACGATCGTCAACCGCTCCGTGGCCGCCACTGCCACCACCAGTATTAGCGTGCTCTATAATCTAGCTGTGCCAGTTTCTCAACCCAGCGGCGCATATTCTGGCGACGTCCTCTACACCATTACCGCCAACCCCTAAGTTTCTGGGTGTGGATAAGTTTGTTCGCACCCATTATCGTTGTGCTATAATTTAATCAGTGCTTAATTCAACCAAATCTAAGTTTTCCCTTGCTGATTTACAGTCGCTTATCTCTGCGCTGGTAATTGTGGCTCTGCTCTTCTCCAGCGTGGTGGTCATTGGTCAAGTGTACGCCGCGCAAGAGCAGGAGGCAGTCACACTCACTGTTACAATAGACACAGCACTCACCTTTAACGTTGATTCTGCCACAGCCTCTTTTGGCACACTCTCGCCAGGTACTCCCAAGTTGGCCACCACCACCTTATTGGTTACCACCAATGACACTTCTGGTTGGAGGGTAGCTCTGGCTGGTGATGATCAGAGTCCCACAGACACCGTGATGGACTTGACCACTGATCCTAGCGTGGGTATCACCGACCAAGCTGAGTGGATCCCGGGTGTGGCCACCACCAGCGCGGGCAATGCCGTACGCCTTAGTTTACTGGATAACTCTGGCGATGTGCTAGCCTTCCGTGTGATGAGTGCCTCCAGCACCAATGGCGAGGCCTTCCTGGCCCCCACCTGGTGGGGCTCGCAGGATAACTACCTGACCGATAGCGCCAATACTCTCTGGGCTGGTATTGCCAGTAGCACGGTCTCTCGGGTGATCGGTAACGCTGGTGCCGGTTCTTATAGTGCTTCTGTCCACATCAACACAGTCCAGTATTATCTTGATGTGCCTGCCAGTCAGCAGTCCGGCTCTTACTCTGGTGCCCTCACCTATACTGCGACCACCAATACTTAGTATACTGAGCCTGGTTGGTGTACCCGGTCGCGGCTGAGACGCTCCTGTCTAAACAATCAATGAAACCAGCTTTGAGACTATCTTTGTCTATTGCCTTGGCCATTTTAGTATTTGGCGGCTTGTTTGCCTTGTTTAATAGCACGGCTCGCGCTGCCACCGGTCTCACTATCCAACCGGTCAAGGTTTCTCACACTATCCAACCAGGGCAGTCGGTCTCTGGTGTGATCCGCCTGACCAGCGCGAGTGACGGTGATCCAATCCAAATTGAATCTAGTGTGGAAGACTTCATCCCCATTGCTGGCGCAGAAGGCATCCAATTTGTGGGTCGTGCTCCCGGAGTGACTACGGTCCGTGATTGGATTAGTTTGGGGAGTGAGCGGATCTTCCAACTCAAACAGGGTGATCAGATCCAGATCCCTTACAC
>CAYWPU010000005.1:0-15268 GCA_964460805.1 uncultured Candidatus Saccharibacteria bacterium
GTCCTCCGCGCGCCTATTGAGATAATGGAGCCTCAGTTGCGCATTAGTGCCACCATGTCGGGACCTAAGGGTTATATTGAACTGGAGAATCCCTCAGCAAAAGAGATTAATCTGGAAGGCTGGCAAATATCCGTAGCTGGTGAGAGCTTTGGCATCCCCGGGCCGACTTATTTGGGCCCAAAGCAGAAGTTGAAATTGCCAAATAAAGTCAGCCAGCTGGATCCAGTTCCGGACCAAACAGTGGTTCTCAATTTCCCTAGTGCAGAATTGGCTACCACTCACACTCTACCTGGGCCGGTTTTATTAGCTCAGGCTGTGAGCAATCTCAAGATTACTAACCTAACTCCAGTTACACCAGTGAGCCGGCCCGTGCTGGCACCGGTTGTTAGCCCAAGCCGGATAGCCCCAGCCACCACACAGGCGCAACTGGCCGCGCCGGCCGCGAGCGGCAAGACGGTGATCTTGGGAGAGGAGCGGCCCAAGCAGAGCTGGTGGCAGAGAGTATTCTCGCGTTAATTATTGATTATTTTGCAAAGATAAAACTCATGAAATATTCTGATACTAACTTCTGGAAGATGACAGCCGTCTTCCTGCTCATCATCGTTATCGGCTTATTGGGTGTCTACTGGCTTGACGGATTGGCGCAGTTGCGCTAGTTTATAGCCACAGCCGTGTAGACAGCAGGCGCTGTTGGCTAACAACAGATTAAGCCCTGCCTAATGGTCCGATCTCGGCTATTATTAGTCGTTTTTTATTTCTCTGTAAATTGTAAATTATGGCAATTACTAAAGAGAAGAAGGTCGCGATAGTCAAGAAGTTAGCGCAAGAAGTTGCGCCTTCCAACTCGCTAGTCTTCGTCAATTTCCACGGCTTGTCGGTGGCTGACACAACCACTCTGCGCAAAGCTTTGCGCAGCGAGGGAACAGGCTTGATGGTGGCCAAGAAGACTTTGATCCGCCGCGCACTGGGTGAGACTAAGATTGAGGGCGAGATCCCCGAGCTTGCTGGCGAGGTGGCAGTGGCCTATGGCGCTGATCCAATTGCGCCGGCCAGAGGCGTGCAGAGCTTTGCCAAGACCAGGCAAGATAAATTGCAGATCTTGGGCGGCGTATATGAGGGCAAATATGCCAGCGCGGCGCTCATGCTGGAGCTCGCTTCCATCCCAGGTCGCGAAGTTTTGCTGGGTAAACTGGTTAACCTGCTCAGCTCGCCTTACCAGCGCTTGGTAATGACTCTGGATGCGATTAGCAAAAAGCAATAAGAAATTAATAAACTATTATTCATTTATTCGTTATGGAAAAACATCAAGATCTAATTGAGAAGATTGAGAAGATGACGGTGCTTGAGCTCAATGAGCTGGTGAAGCTCTTGGAGGAGAAGTTCGGTGTCTCGGCTCAGGCGGTGATGATGGCTCCGGGTGCCGGTGCTGGCGCGCCAGCCGCGGAGGAGAAGGATAGCTTCACCGTCCACCTCAAGAGCGGTGGTGATAAGAAGATCCAGGTGATCAAGGTAGTGAAGGAGGCACTGGGCTTGGGTCTCAAAGAGGCTAAAGACTTGGTAGACGCGGCGCCCTCGCTACTGAAAGAGGGAATGAAGAAGGATGAGGCTGAGAACTTGAAGAAGCAGGTAGAGGAGGCCGGCGGGCAGGTGGAGTTGAAGTAATCTAAATTTCAGTTTTTAATAAAAATCCCCTAATAAAAGGGGATTTTTTATGCTATAATCGGCTCTAAACAAGATGGATCCCGTTAGAAGCTCGGCAGTCGGAGCTTCTTGGGACATATTAATAATCAATACGTAAATATTTTAGCTTCTAACGGGATGGACACTCTAGGCAAACTATTTGGCAGTGTGGATCGGGTAAAGATCATGCGGCTCTTCCTGCTCAACCCGGAGCTAGTGTTGTCTACCAAAGAGGTAACCAGCCGGAGCAAAACTAGACTGGCCGGGGCTAATCGCGAGCTCAAGTTGCTAGAGGGCATCGGACTGCTTAAGTCTAAGAAGAAGGGTAACTTGCGCACTTGGCAGCTGGAGCCAGCCTTCCCAGCCCTCTCGGCGCTTGGGAGCATCCTCAAGAGCGATTTAATTGGTAGGAAAAAGCGCTTAGTAGAGCAATTTGGCCGCTGTGGCAAGATTAGCTTATTGGTGATTGCGGGTGTTTTCTTAGATAATCCGGAGAGTCGGGCTGATCTCTTGATTGTGGGGACCAAGCTCCGGCGCGGAGCGATTAGCCAAGTGATCAAGAATCTAGAGGCCGAGATCGGTAAGGAGTTATCTTATGCTGTGCTGGAGACTAGCGACTTCCAGTATCGCCTTAATGCTTGTGATCGGTTTGTCCGTGATGTTTTTGACTATCCCCACACGCTCATTGTAGACAAACTTGGACTGGCTAGCTCGTCTTATTCGGCTCCAGGGTTATCCACAGTCCGTTGATTATAGGGCTGGAAAATGCTATTATTGGGGCATTATCCAGTTTTTATTAGCTTTAACTTTTTGACTATATGTTACTGAATACTTGGGGTAATGTGCTCACCGCTTCCTTCCAGAACCTCTGGTGGGGCGTGGTGGCCTTCCTGCCCAATCTGCTGGTGGCGATCATCATCTTCATCTTCGGTTGGCTGGTGGGCAGTGTTTTGGGCCGTTGGGTGGCACAGATCATCAAGGCGCTTAAGGTTGACCAGGCGCTGGATGGTATCGGCACCGGTGACCTCGTCTCCCGCGCGGGCTTCCGCTTGGATGTGGGTGCCTTCATTGGCGGCCTGGTGCGCTGGTTCATCATCGCTGTCTTCTTGGTTGCCGCAGCTGAGGTGCTCAATCTCACACAAGTAACCGAGTTCCTCCGCGGTGTTGTCTTAGGCTACTTGCCTAACGTGGTTGTTGCGGCCTTGATCTTGATCTTGGCGGCAGTGATCGGCGAGGCGATCCAGAAGCTAGTAACCGGCGCCGCTCGCGCGGCCAATATGCCGAGCGCGGCTCTGGCCGGTGGCATTGCTCGCTGGGCAGTGTGGGTCTTCGGCTTCATCGCGGCTCTGCTCCAGTTACAGGTGGCGGTGGTATTGCTCCAGACGCTCTTCACTGGCTTGGTAGCGATGCTTGCTCTCGCGGGTGGCCTCGCCTTTGGTCTCGGTGGCCGCGATGCCGCGGCTCGTTACCTAGAGAAGCTCCGCCACGATATCGGTGGCCGGAATCACTAGTTCTAGTTTTCTCTTAGATTTTTCCCAAAACCTTCTGTCAATTGGCAGAAGGTTTTGCTTTGTGGTAGTTTAATTTTAGCGTTCTTTTGATAAAGAGGGTCTTTTTTTGGAGGATGACTTGTGGCTGAGAAATACGAGTTACTCTACGTTTATCAGCGGGCTGGTCATAGCAAGGAAATCAAAATAGAGACACTTGTTGCAAGTAGCGATACAGAGGCGATCTTAGTGGCAAGGGAGAGACTACAATTCTTAAGCACCTCTTACTTGGGTTGTCGCTATGTTGGTTTGAGAGCGGTGCGGGAAATCGCTCTGCATTGAATTAGTTAATCCCCACCTTATCCCCAAAGCCGTCCTGCCCCTCTCTGAGTAGGGGACTTGACGGCTTTTTTCTATCGTATATACTAGGCGCTATCGCAGATATGAATAGCAGAAATAACCAATTATCTAGGCGGCTGGGATAGCTTGTTTTTAAAGGCTATTTACACCGCCCAGAGGGCGGTTTTTTCTCGCAAAAATTAACCGGACGGTAAGCTGTTTGAAAACTAAATTCCACCACAGTCATAAGTTTCTCGCTTTCTAGACGAGAGCGGGAGAGACGAGGGTCTTTGCTTAGACTGGAGGTGGGCAGGTAAGTAACAAAAGCAATCAAAGAAAGAAGAAATTAATGGTTTACAGATTTCCTAATGGGAAATCAAGAGCAAATGGTGGATGCCTAGACTCTAAGAGGCGATGAAGGACGCGGCGTGGCGGCGATATGCTTGGGGGAGGTGCCTAGCAACCGTTATATCCCAAGATTTCCGAATGAGGAAACTCTCCTGCCGAAGAGGCAGGAAACTTCCAGCATAAGACTGGAAGTAGCGCACCCGGGGAAGTGAAACATCTCAGTACCCGGAGGAAAATAAACTAATCAGCATTTCCTTAGTAGCGGCGAGCGAACAGGAAGGAGCCCAAACCTGTCTTGCAGCAATGCGAGATGGGGGTTGTAAGGCAGTAGCGCAATTTATCTTGAGAGAGTTACAAAATATTCTGTTAGTTGAAGCGGCTGGGAAGCCGCACCATAGTGGGTAATAGTCCCGTAAGCGAAAACAGAATGTCTCTCTAGCTACTGTTCTTGAGTACTCCAGGACACGAATAGCTTGGAGGAATCTGCCGGAACTAACCGGCAAGGCTAAATACTCTTAGAGATCGATAGTGAACTAGTACCGCGAGGGAAAGGTGAAAAGCAGCCCGGTGAGGGCGTTGAAATAGACCTGAAACCATTTGCTTACAAGGAGTCGGAGCTCTGGTCGCAAGACTGGGGTGACGGCGTGCCTATTGAAGAATGAGCCAACGAGTTAATGCAGACTGCGAACTAAGCCCCTCTGGGGTGGAGTTGTAGGGAAACCGAGTGTGAATAGCGCGAATTTTAATCTAAAAGTAGAGATCGGGAGCTCTGATCTGTATTTTTATTAAAAGTAGTCTGTATTAGACCCGAAGCCAGGTGAGCTTGCCATGAGCAGGGTGAAGTTTGTCGAGAGACAGATGGAGGCCCGAACCGGTTAGTCGTTCAACGCTATCGGATGACTTGTGGTAAGGAGTGAAAAGCTAATCGAACCTGGTAATAGCTGGTTCTCTCCGAAATAGCTTTTGGGCTAGCGTCTGGATTACCTCTGGGGGGTAGAGCACTGGATGGTCTCAACAGGGAGCAATCTCGTGAGACTAATCAAACTCCGAATACCCAGAGTCATTACCAGGCAGTTAGACGGTGGGGGCTAAGCTCCACTCGTCAAAAGGGAAACAGCCCTTGATCGCCATCTAAGGTCCCTAAATCTATGCTAAGTGCACTTAAGGAGGTGAAATTTCTCTGACAATGAGGAGGTTGGCTTAGAAGCAGCCATCCTTTAAAGAAAGCGTAATAGCTCACTCATCAAGAGATTTTGCGCCGCAGATAATCGGGGCTAAGCATAGTACCGAAGGTGCGGGTTCGTGAGTTTCATTAAGCGCATGAGGGCCGGAGCATTAGCATCCCGGCAACGCGCCAGGGTCAGTGAGAAGGTGAATCCTTCCACCCGGCGCCTCATGCCTTTTATGAAGCTCATGAGCGGTAGGAGAGTATTCTGGTCTGCAGTGAAGCCGCGCCGTGAGGCGCCGTGGAGCGACCGGAAGAAAGAATGTTGGCACAAGTAACCACAATCCCAGTGAGAAGCTGGGACGCCGAAAGACCGAGGTTTCCTTGGCAATGATAATCAGCCAAGGGTTAGTCGGGCCTAAGCCGATGGCGCAAGCCGCAGGCGATGGACACAGGGTTAATATTCCCTGACTGTCCGCTAAGTGATGGGAGGACGGAGTTTAGTATGTCTCGCGTATTATTGGATTTACGTTCTTAGTGTGAGGGCGATAGCTAGGCAAATCCGGCTGTCTGTCTTAAGTGACGATCCCAAGCATTGAGAGGATGCCCGGTTACGACCGGGTTAACGAGACAAAGCAAGCTTCCAAGAAAATTCTCTAAACTTAATTAGCGGGCAACCGTACCGCAAACCGACACAGGTGGTCAGGTCGAGTAGACCAAGGCGAACGAGTGATTGCTCCTCAAGGAACTCGGCAAAAAAGCGGCCGTAACTTCGGAATAAGGCCTGCCCGGGGCAACCCGGGCCGCAGCTAAAGTCTCTCTGGCAACTGTTTACCAAAAACACAGCTCCCTGCGAACTCGTAAGAGGATGTATAGGGGGTGACACCTGACCAATGCCAGAAGGTCAACTATGGTCGGTGGTCTAGAGCAATCTATACTGCTGGTACTATATAAGCCCTGGTGAATGTCGGCGATAACTATAATCGTCCTAAGGTAGCGAAATTCCTTGTCTGGTAAGTTCAGACGTGCACGAATGGCGTAACGACTGGAGAACTGTCTCGAGGAGCAGCTCGGTGAAAATACAATACCGGTGAAGATGCCGGTTACCTGCAGATAGACGAAAAGACCCCAGAAGCTTTACTACAACTTGATATTGAGTGTACTTGTCCGTTGCGTAGCATAGATGGGAGACTTTGAAGTTACGGTTTCGGCTGTGATGGAGTCGTCAGTGAAATACCATTCTACGGTTGGGTGCATTCTAACTTGCGCGGCAAAAACGCGCGGAGACAGTGTCTGGTGGGTAGTTTTAGTGGGGCGCTATCCTCCTAAAGAGTAACGGAGGAGCCTATTAAGGTCAGCTAGTCGCGAATGGAAACCGTGACGATAGGGCAATGCCACAAGCTGGCTTAACTGTAAGACGTACATGTCGAGCAGATGCGAAAGCAGAGCATAGTGAACCGACGGTTCGCTTTAGACGCGGCCGGAGATTAACGGATAAAAGCTACTCTGGGGATAACAGGCTAGTTCCGCCAAAGAGTCCATATCGACGGCGGAGTTCGGCACCTCGATGTCGGCTCAACTTATCCTGGGGGTGGAGAAGCTCCCAAGGGTTTGGCTGTTCGCCAATTAAAAAGTTACGTGAGCTGGGTTCAGACCGTCGTAAGACAGGTTGGTCTCCTATCTACTGCAGGCGTTGATTCTTGAGGGGATTTGTCTCTAGTACGAGAGGACCGAGATGAACCGACCTCTGGTCTACCGGCTGTCGTGCCAACGGCACCGCCGGGTAGCTATGTCGGGAAGGGATAAGCACTGAAAGCATCTAAGTGCGAAGCCTACCCTAAGATTAGGAATCGTTATGAGGACCGTGAGAGATGATCACGTTGATAGGCGCTAGGTGTAAGCATGGCAACATGTTGAGCCAAGGCGTACTAATTATCCCATTCTCATTAGGAAATCTGGAAATCATTAATTAAAATTTATTTGCTTTTTGTAAATTCAGTAAAATATTTTGAGTATTTCGTTCTGGTGGTTTGACGCGGTGGTCACACCTCTTACCATTCCGAACAGAGTCGTTAAACGCCGTTGTACCGATGGTACTCGCAAGGGGAGAGTAGGTATCCGCCAGAACCAAGTACTTAAATCATGCTACAATTTATAATTAACTATTTATGGATTGGAGTGTTAAGCGTCGTCTCACTTATCTCTTGATCGTCCTGGCTGTGATCCTCACGGCTGGCGCGGTGATCTGGCTATGGCAGAGACCGGAGCCCTCTTGCGAGGATGGCAAGCGCAACCAGGGCGAATATGATGTGGACTGTGGCGGACCCTGTGCCAGGGTTTGCTCCTTTGAGGTCCGCCCCGTGCGCGAGGTCTGGTCGCGGATCTTCCAGGTTGATGACACTCGCTACGATCAAGTGACGCTGATCAAGAATCCCAACTCCGGCTATGCCGCTCGCCAGCTCCGTTACCGCGTGCGCGTCTTTGATGCCAGTGACGTTTTGCTCACCACTCGCGAGGGTACGGTTTTCCTCAATCCGCAGGAAGAGTTCTTCCTCTATCATAGTCGCTTGGAGGTGGGCGAGCGTGTGCCGCGGCGGGCCAGCTTTGAGATCATGGATGGCCCTGTGTGGCAGAGGCTCTCTGCCGAGCCTCTCGCGCTGAGGGTGTCTTATAAGTCGTTCACCGCCGATCCGCCAGTGCTTATTGCTGAGATTGCCAACGACTCTCTGAGCGCCCTCACCGATGTAACAATAATCGCCGTCCTCTCGGACGAAGAGCAGAACGCTCTGGCTGTGAGCTCCACACTGGTGGAGTCGCTCTCCAAGGGCGAGCGGCGAGAGCTCGTCTTTACCTGGCCCAAGAGTTTGCCGGTCTCTCCCTCCTTTTTTGACTTCTATCCGCACTTTGATCTGGCTCGGCCGCGCTAGTCCCCGACCATGGTGCTCAAGATTATCCGCGAACTCTGCCTCCGCCGCCTAGACTGGCTCCTGCTCGGCGCTATCGCGCCGCTCATTGGCGCTGGTTTGCTCACTATGAGCTCCTTTACTACCGAGAGCCACTTTGCAGCCCGCCAGCTGCTGTGGCTAGCTGTATCACTGCTCGCCTTCTTCTCCTTCAGCTTCATTGACTGGCGCTGGTTGCGGCGCAGTGGCGTGCTGGTGACGCTCTTTTTTGTTAGCTCGCTTGCTCTGCTCCTGCTCACGGTGGCCGGGCGCACCTTCCAGGGTGCGCAGAGCTGGTTTGACTTTGGCGGCTTCTCGCTCCAGCCCACCGACTTTATCAAATTAGTGCTGATCCTGATGCTGGCCAAATATTTTTCCCGCCGGCACATAGAGATAGCGCACTTCCGTCACATCTTTGTCTCTGGCGTCTATGCACTCATCCCCTTCACGCTCATCCTGCTCCAGCCCGACTTTGGCTCGGCTCTTGTCTTCTTCTTGATCTGGCTTGGTTTGGTCGTCTTTGCTGGTATTTCTAAAAAGCATCTGTTCGCCGTTTTTGCCGTCGCTCTCGCTTCTTTTGCTCTACTCTGGTTCTTCGCCTTCGCGCCGTATCAGAAAGCGCGCATTGTCACTTTTCTCCATCCGCTGGCGGATATTAGGGGAGCGGGTTATAGCTCGTTCCAGAGCACCATCGCCGTTGGCTCGGGCCAAGTGGTGGGCAAGGGCGTGGGCTACGGCACTCAGTCGCGATTAAAATTTTTACCCGAATATGAAACTGACTTCATCTTTGCCGCTTTTGCAGAAGAGTGGGGGCTGGTAGGCGTGCTGATCTTCTTCTTCCTCTTTGGTGTTGTGATCTGGCGGATATTAAAGATAGCAATGCTGGGCGAGACTAATTTTGAGACACTCTTTGGTGTGGGCTTAGCGATCTTCTTTATGAGCCACTTCATCATCAACGTGGGCATGAATCTCGGTCTCTTGCCCGTTACCGGCCTCACGCTACCATTTGTGAGCTACGGCGGTTCCCATCTGCTCGCCGAGTTCTCTGGCCTCGGCATCCTCATGGGTATGCGGGCCTATAATCGCGCCTATCACCGAGACGACATGCGCAATGAGTTCCTGGGCCCAGCCTAGTTTCCGGCCTTATTTAGAGCCGTTTTCTGTGGTATTGACAAGAATATAGCGATGGGTGTATAATGGGGATTGGATGAGATCTTTGTAAATCTGACGTGCGTCGGAGCAAAGATGTTGTTGTGGCGAAAACCAAGAAAGGAAAAAACGCCATGCATTCTCAAACAGCCAAACTAGTTGCCCGTATCGCGGAGAACTTGCCAGACATGGATAGCGGTCTGATGCAGAGTTGGATCGACAATCCCCGTGGTCTCAAAAAGACCCTGGCAGCTGCTCTCTGTCCGCCAGTTGCGGAACCAAAGATCGACTACATCAACCTTAGCCCTGAGTTGGAGGAGCGATTCCGTCAGGCCAATCTAGACCAAGGTCAAGTGCTCCAGCCGGTCTATACTCTGTCCAGGAAAATGAGTCAGGCCCAGATCCGGCAAGAGTCCGGCGCCGTCCACTGCACCCCTGCTGATATCCTGACCACGATCCACAGCGGCCAATTGGGCGAGGAATCAGCCCTTTTTCTCATGGAAGATTGCATTTTGCACACGTTTTGTCTTACCAGAGGTTATTGGTTCGTCGACGACTATCCGGCTAACTGTCCGGTTAGTTGGTACACTAGCATTCGTGTCTTCTCCCGCAATTATGGAGACACTTTGGTTGCTTAGTCCTCTAGATTTTTGACCCCCCCTAGTCTCCTAGACCCCCTGGATTAAAATTCAAGGGGTCTATTTTATTCCTCATAAATTTCCCTCGTCTCCCGCACCATTCTCTCTAAACTAAATTTTTCTCTTACATTTTTCTGCAATCTCTCGCCAAACATTTTTCTGATTTCTGGATTTTCTATCAGAAATTCTATTTTCTCCGCTAATTCCCGCGGGTTTTTTGGTCCTATAGTAAAACCGCTGACGTTATTTTCTATCATTTCTGGGATCCCGCCCACGCGCGTGGCTACCACCGGCAAACCAGCCAAGCCAGCTTCTGAGATTACATAAGGTAGACCCTCTTTGATAGACGGCAAAACAAAAATATCAAAAGCGGAAAGTAGGGAAGCGGCGTCCGGGATATTCCCAGCCAGTTTCAATTTTGTATTTTCTAAACTTTCTCTTTCTTCGCCCTCGCCAATTACAATAAAGTCAGCATTTATTTTCTCTGCCGCTTCAGCCAGATAATTTAAGCCTTTGTTCTGATGCAGTTCCGCAATTGTGCCGATGATTATTTTCTCGCTATTTATATCCAGATTTAGCTGGTTTAATTTTTTCCGCGCTTCCGTTTTACTTAAAAAATTTATTTCGCTAATGCCGTTGTAGACCAGCTTGAATTTTTGATCAGTTTTCTCTGATTGCGAGATCACGATTACTTGATGGCAAAGCAGCGTAATTTTCCAGCACAAAATCTTGAAAAATAATTTGCTAATCAGATTTCGGTTTTCCAAAAAAGGCCAGCCGTGCGAGGTGTAGATAATTTTCTTCACGCCGGCCAGTCTGCCGGCTGCTGCGCCCAACAGTCCCATCTTGGGACTGTTTAAGTGCAGGATATCTGGCTTATTTTTTTGCAATAATCTGAGGAGTGAGAAAAAAGCACTGAGATCACGCAGGGGACTGATATCGCGGTTTAGTTTATCCAGAATAAAAACCGGGATATTTTGCGCCTTTAACTTTTCACACAAGAGTCCTGGCGCGCCGGAGATTGCAGAAATACCACAGATGTCTCTTGGCAAATTTGTGGCGATATCATAGACATAGCGTTGCGCGCCGCCCCAGCCGCCCTTGGTGATGCCAAAGCATATTTTAATTTTAGGCATTATGTGTTATAATATCGCAAAATGAGCTTATTGGGCAAGAAGGAGGGTGCAGTGCTCTTGCTTGGCGACTTAGTCGCATTTATTGTCGCGCTCTGGTTGGCGCTGGCTCTGCGCTACTGGTCGGCGCCGGATCTAGAGCTATTTACTGCCCACTTGCGCGCTTTCCTCCCACTTTACCTGATCTGGGTTCTGGTTTTCTTCATCTCTGATCTCTACCGCCGGCAGACCATATTACTCTCGCGGCCCGAGCACTTGCTCCGGATGCTCTTGCGCGCGCAGATCATCAATAGTCTCTTGTCCGTAGTAGCTTTCTATTTTGTGCCTTACTTTGATCGCGCGGGCATCACTCCTAAGACGAATCTCTTTCTCCACTTGCTCTGTGCTCTAGTGTTACTCTGGTTGTGGCGCTCTTATGTATTGCACTGGCTGGCTGAGCGCCGGCCGGCAAGAGTGTATTTTGCCTGCGCGGGCAAAGAGGTTGAGGAAATCAAGCAAGCTCTCACCGAGCGCGCCCAGAGCCGCTTTGTGCTCTCCGAGCATGATCCAGAATTGATTATTTTTGATAAGTATAGCCAGACGCACGATCATCTCTTGCCGGACTTTTATCGCCGCTTCTTCCGCGGTACCAAATTTGTGCCGATGCATAATTTCTATGAAGAAGTTTTTGAACGCGTGCCATTATCGCTGGTGAACGAGAAATGGTTTTTAGAAAATATCTCTAATCAGCCCAAGCGCTGGTATGCACTTGGCAAGCGCTTGATGGATCTGATTTTAGGCTCGCTCTTGTTTATTTTCTCTCTGCCGTTTTATCTGGTTGTTCCCATTCTCATCAAGATAGAAGACGGCGGGGAAGTTTTCTATGCAGACGAACGGATTGGCAAGGGAGGAAGAAAGATTGTCTTGCATAAGTTCCGGAGCATGTCGCTTGAGTCTGATCTGGCGAAAAGGCACACCACCAAGATTGGCCGCTGGCTCCGGCGCACGCGGATTGATGAACTGCCTCAGCTCTGGAGCGTGATCCGCGGCGAGCAGTCGCTGGTGGGCCCGCGGCCAGAGAAGTCGGATTATGCGGCACTCTACCGCCAGCAGATTGCTTATTACGACGCGCGTCATCTCATTGCTCCGGGGCTCTCCGGTTGGGCTCAGCTTTATCAAGACAATCACCCTCATTTCCAGTCCAATCTGGAGGCCACAGCCGAGAAGCTCTCTTATGATCTCTATTATCTCAAGAACCGTGGCTGGTGGCTGGATGTAAAGATCGCGCTTAAGACGCTCCGGACGCTTGTATCACAGAGTGGTGTTTAGTTGCATTATTTGCTTGTTCCGCTATAATCGCCTGGATGTGGACTCGTAGGGTCATCTCGCTTCTGATTATTGCCTCGGCTGTAGGGCTTGCCTTTTGGCTCTATGCGCGGCCCCACTTCAAGCTCGGGCTTGATCTCCGTGGCGGCTCGCATTTGGTCTATGAGGCCGATACCACTGCTCTGGCGCCGGCCGATATCCGCGAGGCTATGGCCAGCTTGCGCGAGGTCATTGAGCGGCGGATCAATGCCTTTGGTGTTGCTGAGCCGTTGATCCAGGCGGAGGAGAGTGGTTTGGGTCTTGGTGCCAAGCATCGCTTGATCGTAGAGCTGCCTGGCGTCACTGACTTGGAAGAGGCGATTGCTTTAATTAACGTCACGCCGGAACTAGAGTTCCGAGTCTTGGCCTCGGGGTCTCAGGCTACCACCTCACCCGAGTTTGTTTCATCTGGTCTCACTGGTCGTTATCTAGAGCGCGCCAGTGTTGATTTTAGCCAACAGACCATCAATCCCTCCATCGCAGTTACCTTCAACGGTGAGGGAGCCAAGCTCTTTGCCTCTATTACCGAGGCCAATATTGGCCAACCGGTGGGTATCTATTTGGACGGCAATCTGATCTCCGCGCCCTCGGTGCGTGAGCCGATCCGTGATGGCCAGGCAGTGATCAATGGTCAGTTTACGGTTGATGAGGCTCGAGAGCTTGCCCGCAATCTCAATCTTGGCGCTCTCCCTGTGCCGATTACTCTTGCTTCCACCGAGACGGTTGGTCCTACTCTTGGTGCCGAGGCACTGGCGGCGGGCCTGCGCGCCGGTCTGCTGGGCTTGGCCGTTGTGGCGCTCTTCATGATTCTCTGGTATCGCTTGCCCGGCCTGATCTCGGTGCTTGGTTTGGCTGTATATGCTGTTTTAATGCTCGTACTCTTCCGGCTCTTTGGGGTTACGCTCACCGCGGCAGGTATTGCCGGCTTCATCCTCTCGGTGGGTATGGCCCTGGATGCGAATGTTTTGATTTTTGAAAGATTGAAAGAAGAGATCTGGTCGGGCAAAGATATCCACGAGGCGATCCGTGAGGGCTTCTCTCGCGCCTGGTTTGCCATCCGCGACTCCAACCTCTCCAGCATTATCTCGGCTGTCGTGCTCTTCTGGTTTGGTACCGCGTTGATCAAAGGCTTTGCGCTCACCTTGGCGCTTGGCATTATTGTTAGCATGTTCACTGCCACGGTTATCACGCGCACGTTCCTGCTCTCTGTGGCACCCCGACACAAGAAGCCGTTTACTAAATTTTTATTCAGTTCCGGACTGTCTATTAAATAAAAAATTATATTTTTATGTGGATTGTTAAATATCGCCTGGTCTTCTTCATAATTTCACTGCTCTTGGTGGCTGGCGCCGTGGTGGTGATGGTTACTAACGGCTTTAATTGGGGTGTTGATTTCACTGGTGGTTCTATCTTGGAGGTAGAATACAGTAACGCGCGACCGGAAGTAGAGTCAGTCCGCGCCGCCGCCGAGACTCTCGCGCTTGGTCCAGTGTCGGTCCAGCCTGCTGGCGAGCAATCGCTGATCTTGCGCTCCCGCGCCTTGGATGAAAGCGAGCGGGCCAGTCTCTTGGCCGCTTTGCCGCCGGATGGCGCCGCCGCGCCGGTGCAGAAGCGCTTTAGCGCCATTGGACCCTCGGTGGGGGAAGATCTAGCACGCAAGGGGATCATCGCTGTTGCTATTGTGGTGGTCTTGATCGTGGTGTATCTCACGCTCGTCTTCTGGGGTGTCTCGCGGCCGGTAGCATCGTGGAAGTATGGCGTGGTCGCGGTGGTTAAGCTGGTCCACGATCTGGCAATCACCACGGGCATCTTTGTGGCGATTGGCGCCGTGTGGGGCGGGGCCGAGATCAATGCGCTCTTCCTAGCCGCTTTCCTCACCGTTCTTGGCTTGTCGGTGAACGATGTCATCGCCGTCTTTGACCGCATCCGCGAGAATCTGCGCCGCAAGGCTTATATCCACTTTGACGAGACCGTTGGCCATAGTCTTACCGAGACGATGGCTCGCTCGCTCAATACATCACTCACAGTCATCTTTGTATTGCTGTGCCTCTACTTCTTTGGTGGCTCTACTACGCGAGAGTTCTCGCTGGTGATGGCACTGGGCATGGTGGTGGCCACTTATTCTTCTGTTTTCCTCGCTTCACCACTGTTGGTGGCTTGGGAGCGCTGGAGTAGCCGCGGGAGCACTAGACAGAAGAATTAGATTCGTTTATATTTACAAACAGTGTTCTGTGTTGCTGTAAAGAGTGGCTTGCGGAAGCCACTTTTCTCTTAGTTCTTTTTAGGGAGCAGAAATGGCTAAGAAGCGGAAGGGCTTAGCGGCCTTGGGTATCAAGCGTGGCGATCCTGTGCCAGGGAAGGCGGGACGTTATTACGCCGAGTGTGCCAGCTGCAGATCTGTCTTGCTGGTCCGTCAGACCGAGCGCGGTCTGTACTATGTCTACTGTGCAGACTGCAAACGTAATGGCAATGGTCGGGACTCTGGTTCTAGCTGCAAGGAGCCTCGTAGTCGCAAGGGTTTCTTCGGTCAGAGAAAAACGCTGGCTACTTAAGACCTGAGCAGACAAATACGCACCCCGTCTATCTGTATGGTAGATTGGGGTGTTTTTCTTGTTATTAACTTGCCCCCTTGACTTCAGTTTTGACCTGAGTATACTTATCCTCACGCTCTAAAGTGGCTGTCTGGGAGAGGGCGGGGTGGCCTTTGACAATAGAATAGAAAGAATCATACAACACACAGAAAAAGAAATTCACAGTTTGTTTGTTTTGTTTTGTCTCGTTCATTAGTATTACCAAGAGTTTGATCTTGGCTCAGGATGAACGCTGGCGACGTGGATAAGGCATGCAAGTCGAGTGGGTTTAGACCCACGGCGAACGAGGTAGTAACACGTAGGTACGCACCCGGAAGTCGGGCATAACCCGCCGAAAGGCGGAATAATTCCCGATGGTCTCGCAAGAGTAAAAATTTATTGCTTCCGGAGCGGCCTGCGGGCTATCAGCTAGTTGGTAGGGTAATGGCCTACCAAGGCGATGACGGCTAGGG
>CAYWPU010000006.1:0-14767 GCA_964460805.1 uncultured Candidatus Saccharibacteria bacterium
ATTGAGCGCGAGTTGCACGCGCATCGTCAAACTAAACAGGATAAAGAACTAGAAGAGAAATTGTTAGCAGATCTGGCAAAGGTGGAGAAATATATTGGCAAAGAGATTTGGGATATAGAACAAGTAGAGTATAATAGTGATCATAAAGAGTGATTTATGTTTAAGACTCTCGCACGTTTAGTTATTTTTGCCGGTTTAGCTCTCACTGCGCAAGCGGCGACGCTCTCGCTCCAGCCGGCGTCTGGTAGCTTTGGTATCGGCCAGAATATTTCTGCCAGTATTATTGTCTCTTCGCCCAGTCAGGCAATGAACGCCGTCTCTGGCGTTCTCTCTTTCCCTGCTGATCAATTAGAAGTAACTTCTATTTCTAAATCTGGTTCTATTGTTGGCCTATGGGTGCAGGAGCCGAGCTTCTCCAACCACTCAGGCACGGTCACTTTTGAGGGTATTGCGCTCAACCCCGGCTTCACTGGTCCCGCTGGCCGGGTGCTGGGTGTCAATTTCCGCGTTAAGCGCGCTGGCTCAGCCGCTCTCACTTTTGTCTCACCGGCTATCCTTGCCAATGACGGCCAGGGGACGAGTATTCTCAGTTCTGCTCCGGGCGCCAGTTGGACGGTGGCTGAGGGCATCACTCCACCACCGGCTCCAGTGGTTCCCAGTTCCAATGCGCTCACTATTAGATCAGAAACACACCCAGATTCTAACAAATGGTATCGCTCTGGCACCGCGCGCTTCTCTTGGAGCTTGCCAGCTGGAGTCACATCTGTACGCTTGGGCTTGAGTAGTAAACCGGCAACCCCCAGTGTGGTGTATGATTCTGGATTAGAAGAGAGGGAGATTACAGATCTAGAGGACGGAGTATGGTACTTCCAAGCGCAATATCGCTTAGCCTCTGGTGAGTGGAGTGACGTGGCGACATATCGCTTCCAAGTTGATACCGTTTCGCCAAGCAATCCAAGCGTCGCACTTGAGCCACGCGCCGAGCCTAGCGACCCGGTGCTCCGGCTGGCACTCTCTGCAAGCGATGAGACTTCTGGCGTAGATTATTATGAGATCAAAATAGACGGCCAGCTCCAGCCCGTGTGGCGAGGCAAGCGTGGCGAGGTGTACGAAACTGCACCACTAGCGCCTGGGGAACACACTATTGCTGTGCGTGTGTTTGATCGCGCTGGCAATACGACCAGTGACTCACTCGCGGCAAGCGTAGCACCTCTGCTGACTCCTACTTGGACCGATTACCCGGCGCGGTTGTCTGCCGGCGAGCCATTAGTAGCGCGCGGACGCAGCTATCCTAATATTGGCTTGATTATTACTTATCAGCGCGGTGATGATCCCGCTCAGACGCTTGCAATTAAGAGTGACGAGAATGGTGCCTTCAGCTTTACTGCGCCAGAGCGCTTAGCGGCGGGTACTTATCGCCTCAGCGCGCGGGTGCTGGATGACCGCGGTGCATCCAGCTTGCCGAGTGAGGAGATTAAGATTAACGTGCAGGCACCCGGCTGGTGGACGGCTGGTGTGCAGATCATCACTCTGCTCTCTGTCTTGATACCGCTAGTTGCTCTGGTGTTTGCGCTGGCGTTCTTGCTCCACCACAATTATCACCGCTTCCGGATCTTGCGGCGCAAGTTGCGGAAGGAGATACACGAAGCAGAGGAGTCTATTAGCAAAGCGTTTGATTTATTGCTGGAAGATCTGGAGAAGCAGCTAGCGTTATTAGAAAAAACAAAGACAAAGCGGGAGCTGACTAAAGAGGAGAGCAAGATCCTCACGCGCTTGCGCAAGAATCTCCGCGCGGCTGAGAAGTATATTAAAAAAGAGGTGGAAGAACTAGAAAAAGAAGTAAAATAAGCGCGAGAAAATTAAAAAATTAATGCGAGTGCGAGCGTGAGTGGGAAGCGTGATTAGCGTGATTGTGGTGTCCTCTCAACCAGTAGACAGCCAAGAGAGAGGTGATCGGCACGGTGAGGATGAGGCCGATACTCCCGACCACCGTGCGGATAATCTCGGTGGCAAAGACTTCTTGATTAATAATGCTGGAGGCGGAAGATTGAGCAGTGGAGAAGAGGAGCAGGAGAGGTAGAGCCGCGCCCGTATAGGCCAGGGCGAGTGTATTGACCAGTGCTCCCACATGCTCGCGGCCCACGCGCAGGGACTTTTTATAAACTTCCTTCCGGCTCAAGTGTGGTGCGGAGTGATGGAGCTCCCTGACTACGGCGGCTTGTGTGATGGCGATATCATCAAGCACACCCAGCACGCCGATCATGATCCCGCCTAGTAGCAGGCCGGAGAAGTCCAGCGTGCCTTGGGTGTTGAAGTTGAGATAGATCGCTTCTTCCGAGGCAAAGCCGCTTAGGTGTGCGAGCGTGACGCCCAAGTAGGCGAGTGCGCCGGTGAGCACTACTGCCAGTGATGTGCCGATGAACGCCACAGTGGACTCGCGATTGAAGCCGTGGGTGAGATAGATAGCGAGGAAGAGGATCACGGTGGCCAGGGCAATGCTGGTGGGCACGGGCGGGTAACCCGCGAGCAGAGCTGGGATCAGTATATACATGATAACGAGCAAGCTACCGACCAGACTCACGAGCGAGCGCAAGCCCTGCCAGCCGGAGAAGAGGAGGATGGCGATGATGAAGAGCAGAGCAAAGAGGACGAGTGTTCCGCGGCGGTCTATATCTCTCACCGTGTAGCTCTCGCGGCCGTCCAGGCCGCTCGTATTGTGGCGGATAAACAGTTTATCTCCCGCTTGCAGTGCCAACAAGTCGTTATCTAGTTTAATTAGTTCGCCTTGCTGTGGGCCCTCAAGTGCTTGCACTTCTATCAGCTGATGGATGCCCATCAGATCAGTGCCGGGGATTGGGCGCTCCTCGGTGCTCAGTACTCGGACGACTGTGGCCCGGAAGATCTCTACTTGATCTTGGATCAGCTCTTGCGCGTGGATCTCGCCGGGGACGGCGATGAGCAATAAGATGAGTGCAAGCCGAGTCAGCTTCATATTCATAGTGAGACATTATAGCACGAGCAGTTCTTGTCCACACGGCACTTGCAAGTGGTTTGCATCTAGTATAAGCTGGAATTATGGCAGAAGTGATGCCGGAAAATCTAAAAGAGATCTTGAAAGCGAAAGGATACAGGGCGACACCGGCTCGCTTGGCCATTTTACAGATCTTCTCGCGGCACCGGAGCCCACTGGATGCGCGCGGTGTGCTTGGGGAATTGGGCAAGATCAGGAAGCTACACCGGACCAACGAGGCTACCGTCTATCGCACACTGTGCCGCTGGCGAGCGAGCGGCATCTTAAGGCAGGTAGATCTCCGGCGGGATTCTGTTTATTTTGAGCTCAGTGCTCTGCCGCATCATCACCACATTATCTGCACCGGTTGCAATGCGATAGAAGACTTTGCCGGTTGCCAATTGGAGCGAGGATTGCGTCAGGTTGTTGCCAGATCTGCTAAATTTAAGAAGATCACCGAGCACTCACTAGAGCTCTTTGGCCTCTGCCGGAGCTGTGCCGGATAGCTTTTTCATTATTCAGTAACAATTTAACCATGCTTTATTTTTATACTTTACTCAGCGTTGTGGTTGTGAGTTTGATCTCATTGGTGGGTATCTTCACGCTCTCTCTCCGAGAGGAGATACTGCGCAAACATATTTCGCTCTTCATCAGCCTTGCCATCGGCGCGCTCTTGGGCGACGCGTTTATCCATTTAATTCCTGAAGCATTAGAAGCCTCGTCTAACGCTGTCTCAACTAGCGTGCTGATCATCACCGGCATTTTCTCATTCTTGATCTTAGAGAAATTTTTGCATTGGCATCATCATGGGGAAGACGCGGGTGACCAGCACGTGCATCCGCTTGGCAAGCTCATCCTCATCTCAGACGGCGTACACAACTTCCTAGACGGCATCATCATTGGCGCGAGCTTCCTCGTGAGCGTGCCGGTGGGTATTGCCACCACTGTGGCTGTGATCTTGCACGAGATCCCGCAGGAGATCGGCGACTTTGCCGTGCTCTTGCATGCGGGTTATAGCAAAGCGCGCGCACTCTGGCTCAACTTCCTCTCCGCACTGGCGGCCTTGGCAGGCGCGGGGGCCTTCTTCTTGCTCGGTAGCTTAGCCGAGTCTTTCACTAGCTGGTTCCTGCCGCTCTCTGCTGGTGGCTTTATCTACATCGCCGTGGCTGATCTTATCCCCGAACTGCACAAGACGAACAAAGCTAAGCATTCTATCTTGCAATTAATCGCTGTCGTTATTGGCGTGGCCGCCATGGTGGGGCTCACTTGGTTGGAGTAAGGGGAGTAAGGAATCCTGTGGACCTACCGGGAGTCGAACCCGGACCTCGTCCATGCCATGGACGCGTTCTACCGCTATACTATAGGCCCCTCATAACTTTTCTCGTTTGCCACTCTAACATAATTCTGCTAAATTGAGAACCGATGTTTGGCGATTTTATACTCAAGAAGATGCTCAAGAGCCACGGCGTGAGCGAGGAGCAAGCCGCCCAGGTGATGCAGATTGTGAAGCAGAATCCGGCGCTCTTCCAGCAGATTGCTAAGGAGATTAAAGAAAAAGTGGCGGCTGGCCAGGGCGAGCAAGAGGCCGCAATGGAAGTGATGCTGGCGCACAAGAGCGAGTTGGAGAAGTTGAAGCAATAAGTTGTGGTTGGAAAATAAAATATGAAACTCTCAATCGGCATCGTGGGTCTCCCTAATGTTGGCAAATCAACGCTCTTTAATGCGCTCACCAAGAAGAGCGTGCCGGCGGAGAATTATCCGTTCTGCACGATTGACCCCAGCGTGGGCGTGGTGGCTGTGCCGGACGAGCGGCTGGCAAAACTGACTGAATTTTCTAAGTCTGAAAAAACAATTCCGGCTGTGATAGAGTTCGTGGACATTGCCGGCCTAGTGAAGGGCGCGGCGGCGGGGGAGGGATTGGGCAATCAGTTCTTGTCACACATTAGAGAAGTAGATGCGATTGCGCAGGTGGTGCGGATCTTTGATGACAAAGATATTATCCACGTGCACAATAAAGTCTCGCCGTTGGATGATGTTTCTACTATTAATCTAGAACTGGCGCTGGCGGATCTCCAGACGGTGGAGAAGCGGATCATGGGCGTGAGCAAAGATGTGCGGCGAGGAGATAAAGCGGCGATTGCAGAAGAGAATCTATTGAAGAAGGTAGAGAGCGCGTTGAAAGAAAATAAATTAGTCTCGCAATTAGACTTAAATAAAGAAGAGAAAATAATTTTAAAAGGTTTGCACTTGCTCACCGCCAAGCCGATCCTCTATGTCTTTAATAATTCCGAAGCTGGCAGTGCTAAAGCGGATACGAGAGTGTTGGAAGAGCTGATGGCCGGGCAGGGAGCCAAGTGGGTGGAGGTAGATGCGATCTTCAACACTGGCTTGGATGAGCTGATTAAAGCGAGCTATGAGCTACTTGGCTTGATCACTTACTTCACCACCGGTACGGACGAGACGCGGGCTTGGACGATCAAGCGCGGCTGGACAGCGCCGGAGGCGGGGACAGCGATCCATGGCGACTTTAAAGATAAATTTATCAGAGCCGAAGTGATAAATTGGGAAAAATTGCTGGCTGGGGAAAAAACCAGAACCGAAGGCAAGGAGTACATTGTACAAGACGGAGACGTAATAGAGTTTAAGATATAAAAAAACAGGAGCGCGTGCGCTCCTGTTGTGGACATTCTTGATCAGGAATGTTTACCCTCCCGCAAGACTTAAGTCCAATTTTCGGAGATAAGCCCTTATCTCGCCGATTGTTGTTTGGCCGCAATTTCTGACACCTCTGAGTTGTCCCTCGGTTACCTTGCACAAATCTGCAATCGTGCTGACTCCCAAACGACCAAGAGCTTCTCTAGCTCTAAAGCTGAGCTTGGCGGGGTCAATCACCGGGACATCAGGGTTGATTCTTCGGCCAACCTCAATCAATTGAGGCAGTTGATCAAAAGGAATTACCCTTTCTTGGTTGGCCAAAACCACTCCGACCAAAAAATGCCAATCTCGCGCCTCTATGGTTATCGACAATTTTGTTTCCATTTCCGCTGTTCTCCTTTCCTGTTTTCAAGGTACTGTTGCCGTTTATATATCTAGCAAGTTGCTCTAGTTTTGTCAAGAATCTATATTCTGTTCACTTTTGTGTTATAGTTTAGCTATGAAAAATTCAAATATCCTCAAGTGGGTGCTGATCCTGAGCTTGGTAATTGTGCTCAATTTGTTCTTCAATGTCGCTACGCGGTTAGTGTACCCAGAGCCGATGTGGGAGGCTTACTGTCCGCAGAAGCAGGTGAACATCTCACCCAGTAATGAGCAAGAGTGTGTGGCGGCTGGCGGCGGCTGGAACGCGCCTGCCAGCTTAGGCAAAGAGCCGCGGCAAGTAACAGCCGTCGTGCCGACTATTGTGGAACCGCAGGGCTACTGCGATACCACTTTTACTTGTGGCAGGGAATATAACGATGCGCATAAGCTCTATAATCGCAATGTCTTCATTGTGATGGTGGTGCTGGGGTTGATCTCTATTGGCGCGGGCTTTGCGGTAGCGAGTACGGGTGCCGTTTCGCTGGGTCTCTCGTTTGGTGGTTTGCTGGCGCTGGTGATTGGCTCCATGCGCTACTGGAGCGATATGCAGGAGTATCTCCGACTCATTATCCTCGCGCTGGCATTGGCCGTGCTGATCTGGTTGGGTGTGAAGAAGCTTAAGGAATAGCACTTCTTAAAGTGGAGAAGTACGATCATCAAGAAATAGAGAAGAAGTGGCAGGGCTACTGGCTAGAGCAGGAGAGCTTCTCTGTGTCTGAAGTGGGTGATAAAAAAAAGTTTTATTGTTTAATAGAGTTCCCGTATCCCTCAGGCGATGGTTTGCATGTTGGTCATCCTCGGCCTTATATTGGCTTGGATATCATCGCGCGCAAACGGCGGATGCAGGGATATAACGTGCTCTATCCCATCGGCTGGGACGCCTTTGGCTTGCCCACGGAAAACTTTGCGATCAAGACTGGCAAAGATCCGAAAATAGTAACAAAAGAGAATACAGATAATTTTCGCCGTCAGATCCAGAGCCTTGGCATCTCATTTGACTGGTCTAGGGAAATTAACACGACTGACCCGGAATATTACAGATGGACTCAGTGGCTCTTCCTGCAGTTCTATAAGCATGGCTTGGCTTACAAGACTAAAACTCTCATTAACTGGTGTCCGAGAGATAAGATCGGCCTGGCAAATGAGGAGGTGATAGACGGCAAATGCGAGCGCTGCGGCACAGCAGTTGAGCAGAGAGAGAAAGAGCAATGGATGCTGGCGATCACTAAATATGCTGATAGGTTGGCTAGCGATCTGGACGGTGTGGATTATCCGGAGGCGGTAAAAGCGCAACAGCGGCACTGGATCAAGAACTTGCGCGATTGGGTCTTCTCTCGGCAGAGATATTGGGGCGAGCCGATCCCGATGGTTTTTTGCGAGCAATGTAGCTGGCAGCCGGTGCCGGAATCAGAACTGCCGGTTAAATTGCCGGAAGTGGAGAATTATCAGCCGCGGGATGACGGCGAGTCGCCGCTGGCGAGCGTGGCAGATTGGGTGAGGGTGAAGTGTCCCAAGTGCGGTGGCGAGGCGAGGCGGGAAACGGACACCATGCCTAACTGGGCCGGCTCTAGCTGGTATTACTTGCGTTACACTGATCCAAATAATACAGAAAAATTTGCTGACGCGAGCAAACTGCAATACTGGCTCGGCGAGCAGGGCGTGGATTGGTATAACGGCGGGATGGAACACACCACGCTCCACCTGCTCTATTCCCGCTTCTGGCACAAGTTCCTGTTTGATCTCAAATTGGTGCCCACTCCCGAGCCTTATCACAAGCGCACTTCTCACGGAATTATCTTGGCCGAGAATGGCGAGAAGATGAGCAAGAGCCGCGGCAATGTGGTCAATCCGGATAAAATAGTAGAGCTCTACGGTGCCGACACGCTGAGGCTCTACGAGATGTTCCTGGGGCCGTTTGACCAGGCGGTGAAGTGGAGTACGGAGAGCATCATTGGCTCTAGACGCTTCTTGGAACGGGTGTGGAAATTGAGTGATAATCTGGTGCCATCTGGAGCGGGGATAAGCGCGGCTGAAATTAAAAAAATCACAGACGATATTGAGGCGATGAAGTTCAATACCGCTGTCTCTGGCTTGATGATTATGCTTAATGCTTTTGAGAAGTCTGGCGTGGATCAGGCTAGTTATGAAACTTTTCTCAAACTACTCGCGCCCTTTGCACCGCATATTACGGAAGAATTATGGCAGAAATTGGGTCATGCTGATTCTGTCCACACACAAGCCTGGCCAGTACCTGATGCGAAAATTACACCACAGAGCGCGTGTGTTATAATTATCCAGATCAATGGCGTAATGCGAGATAGTGTGGAAGTGGCGGCGGATCTGGATCAAACGACATTAGAGAATCTCGCGCTGTCTCAGCCTAAAATCCGGAAGTGGCTTGACAATAAACCAGTGAAAAAGGTAGTGTATGTGCCAGGACGTTTGCTGAACTTTGTGGTCTAGTTGCCCTCTGGCTAGACAATACTTTATAAATGTGATAATATCATAAACATGTCAAAAGAGATAAAAGAAGTGTTGACTTTCAATCCCGCTGAGGTGGTCAAGACGCTCCTGGCTGACCTCTCGGCCCGCACGCGCGATGTGATCAAGCGCCGCTTTGGCTTGGCGACTAAAGAGGGGATGACGCTGGAGGCGGTGGGCCAGATCTATGGCATTACCCGCGAGCGGGTGCGCCAGATTGAGAGCTTTACCATCAAGGCCATCAAGAAGAGCGAGGGGATGGCCAAGCTTGAGCCCGTCTTCACCGAGCTGGGCGTGGTGATGGAGGAATACGGCGGTATTGTGCACGAGGACGAGTTCCTCAAGCACCTGAGTCACGACCAGATCGCGCAGAATAATATCCACTTCTTGCTCGTCCTGGGCGAGGCCTTCAACAAGTTCCGCGAGGACGACTCTTTCCATCATCGTTGGGCGGTGGACACCAACACGGCTGAGGGCGTGCACCAGTCGCTCCGCAATCTCTGCGAGGTAATCTCTGAGGATGACTTACTCTCTGAGGATAAGATCATTGAGCACTTTATGGCCAATCTGGATAAGCGCCTCTCGCCTGATAAAGCGCGAGCCAAGGTCAAGAACTGGCTCAAGCTCTCTAAGGAAATCGGCCTCTCGCCAATTGGCGAGTGGGGTCTCTCCCGTTCGCCCAGCGTGCGCGTGCGTGGTATCCGTGATTACGCCTTCCTAGTAATGCGCCGCCACGGCGAGCCAATGCACTTTACTGAAGTCGCCAAGGCGATCAACCAGACCTTTAACAAAAAGGCGAACGCCGCTACTAGTCACAACGAGCTGATTAAAGATAAGCGCTTTGTGCTCGTTGGCCGTGGTATCTATGCTCTGGCCGACTGGGGCTATACCCCGGGCGTGGTGCGCGATGTGATCACCGAAATCCTCAAGAAGAATGGCCCAATGACCAAAGATCAAGTGATGGCCGCCGTGCGCAAAGAGCGCTATGTTAAAGACAATACCATCTTGGTGAACCTCAAGAACCCTAAATTCTTTAAAGAAGATAAAAAGACCAAGTTATTCTCTCTGCCGGCTTCTAAATAAATTAAGCAATTGCTATAATACAGAGGCATGCTGGCTTCTGTCGTACCCCTCGCAATCACTGTCGTCTTCTATCTCTTGCCATTTGTCTTGGCCTTTGTGGCGTGGCACTTGTGGTTGCATCACTACCTCCGGCCCAAGTTCTTCCGTGGGCAGAAGTATGTGTTGCTAGAGATCAAGTTGCCTAAAGAGATCTTGAAGACGCCGCAGGCCATGGAGCTGGCTATCCACGCGTTCCAGCAAGGCTTTGATGGCGATAATCTCTACACTATGTACGTGAGCCCGGGCCAAGCTCGGGGCTGGTTCTCGCTAGAGCTGGTCTCTATTGGCGGTGATGTGCGCTTTTACATCTGGTGTCAAAAGTTCCATCAGAACATTATTGAAGCGCAATTCTATTCCCAGTATCCGGAGATAGAAATTAGAGAAGCGCCGGATTATGTGCACGATGTGCCATTTGGCTTGCCTGATAGCGACTGGAAGCTGTGGGGCGCAGAGTTCAAGCTGGCTAAAGAGGACGCTTATCCCATTAAGACTTATATTGATTACGGCCTAGATAAGCCGGCCACCGACCGCGAGAGCGAGGCCGCGCGCGTGGATCCGCTGACGCCAATCTTGGAATTCCTTGGCTCACTTGCGCCAACTGAACAAGTCTGGATTCAGATTTTGGTAATGGACGCAAAGGATCGTTACCACAAGTCTGGCACGCTCTTTGGCAAAGAAGGTTGGAAAGATAAAGGTAAGGCTCTGGTGAAGAAGCTGACCGAGCCCAAGAAGACTGGCGCAGAAGACGAATTCGGCATCAGTATGCTCTCGCCGGGCGAGCGCAAGGCGGTGGAGGCCATTGAGCGCTCGCTTACCAAGCCTGCTTTTGATTGCGGTTTACGCGCGATCTATCTCTCCAAGCCGGAGACCAGTCATCCCAACCGTTATGTGGCTCTGCTCGGCTTGTTTAAACAATTCGGCTCCAATGATCTCAACGGCTTCAAGACCGGTTGGACCACGGGCGGCAAGTACATTTGGCATAAGTACACCATTACTGGTGGTGATAAGGTCGCTAAGCTTAAGGCGATGATCTTTGACGCTTACCGGATGCGCTCTTACTTCTACCCGCCTTATGTGGGCAAGCCGTTTGTGCTCAGTGCGGAGGAGCTGGCGACCATCTACCACTTCCCCGGCAGTGTGGCCGCTACGCCCAACTTGGGCAAAATTGAGAGCAAGCGCGCCGAGCCGCCGGTCAATCTGCCTGTTTAGAACTCTATGCACGCCTTATTTAATCAGATCCCGCGCTGGGGCCATGCTCTCATTGTTTTATTAATTGCTATTTTGCTCTACTGTTTTGCTTTGTCTCCCAGATCATTCCCTCTCAATAAATCAGTCAGCGTTAATCCCGGCTCTAGTTTATTAGAGATCAGTGAAAATTTAGCTGAACAGGAGATAATTAAATCGCCGTTCATCTTCCGTTCGCTTGTCCGGTTAGCCGGAGCGGCCGATAAACTGCAAGCCGGGGATTATTGGTTTGAGCGGCGTTTGACTGTCTGGTCGGTGGCAGCGCGGCTGGCTCGCGGGCAGTTTGTGGCTAAGCCGATCAAAGTAACGATCCCCGAGGGTTTGAACGCTAAGCAGCTCGGCTCGCTCTTGAGTGAGAAGTTTCCTCACTTGGCTGAGCCAGCTCAGGGAGATGAGAGCCGCTGGTCAGACTTGCTCAGCGAGCGCCTGGGCGAGCTGATGCCCGATACTTACTTCTGGCCGCCGGAGATTGCCCTAGAGCGCCTGCTAGAGACCATGCGCGCCAACTTTGCTCGCCAGACGCGCGACTTGCGCGCGGCCGCGGTGCTCCGCGGCCGCGCCTGGAGCGACATCCTGGTGCTGGCCTCGCTGGTGGAGGAGGAGGTGAGCGATCCGGCCGATCGGCGGCTGGTGGCAGGTCTCTTGTGGAAGCGGCTGGATACCGGTATGCGCTTGCAAGTGGACGTGGCACCCGAGACTTACGAGCGCGAGGGCTTGCCAGCCCAGCCGATTGCTAATATTAGTCTAGACGCGCTGGAGGCTGTGGTCTATCCAGAGGAGAGCGAGTTCTGGTATTATATCTCTTCTCCCGATGGCGTCACGCACTATGCCGAGACTTTTGAAGAACACAAGCAGAATATCCGGAAATATTTATAATAATTTATGAAGAAGTCTAAGCTCGCTTTTATTGACGTAGAGACAACCGGCTTGATCCCCAGCAAGCACGAGATCATTGAGCTGGGTTGCCTGGTGGTGAAGCCGCTAGACGACTCGCCGCGTCCCAAGTGGGAGGTGGTGGACGAGCTGGAGCTTAAGGTCAAACCAACACATTTGGAAACTGCTGAGCCGGAGGCGCTGAGAGTGAACGGTTACAACGATGGCGATTGGCTCTTTGCTATTTCCCTAGAGCAGGCGATGAAGACGCTGGCAGAAAAGATTGCCGATACGACTGTCATTGCCCAGAACGTCACTTTTGATTGGTCCTTCCTAGAGCAAGCCTTTGCGCAGACAGGTGTAACGCCGAAAGTTTTCTATCTCAAACTGGATGTGCCCTCAATGGTCTATGGCAAGCTCCATGCTGATCCAAGGTTGCAAAAGCTCTCGCTCTGGTCGCTCGCAGAGTATTTTGGCGTCAAGAACGCGAGCGCTCACACGGCTCTCGCCGACGCCCGCGCTACCTTTGAGATTTTCCAGAAGTTGATGGCACTACAATAGGGGATAGTGTCCTAATTTTGGCTAACTAGAGCCATATTCTGGCGTGTCAAGATTGACAAGCGTGTTGTAATATGGAAAGGACTTGACAAGCAGACTGTAATTTGCTATACTTACAGCAGTAAACAGTTCTTTGACTCGCGGTGTAGCAGTCAGAGACATTGGCACTTGTTTTGAGGAGATTAAAATGAGTGGTATCTTTGCTCTTGATATTCTTCCGTCGGCCTTTCTTGCCCTTATGGGCGTTTATGTGGCCATCCTTGCTTTCAAAAAAAGCCAGGGATTGGGCCATGTTGCCCGCGTGAGGGCAATCCCAGTGATCGTGCTGGGATGCATGATGGTGGTATTGGGGGGTGGTCTAGGTGTGGCCATGTTCTTTGGCCACCCAACCATCTGATATTTTAGGCAGATTTTCGTAAAATCTCCAGCGCACTCAAATGGGTGCGCTTTTTTCTTTTTCTCTATTTTTTGTGCTAGTTTAGTTTAGACATGAAGCGAGTGGGGAAAAATAAAAAGCAAACAGCCTTTGTGGGTATGAGCGGCGGGGTGGATAGCTCAGTCTCAGCCGCACTGCTCCAGCAAGCTGGTTACGATGTAACCGGCGTGTTTATCAGAGTCTGGGAGCCGGAAGGCTTTGCTTGTACTTGGCGGGAGGATAGGCGCGAAGCAATGCGTGTGGCGGCGGTTCTGAACATCCCACTAGTGACGATTGACTTGAGCAAAGAATACGAGCGGGAAGTGGTGGACTATATGATCAGGGAATATAAAGCTGGCCGGACGCCTAATCCGGATGTGGAGTGCAACCGGGCGGTGAAGTTCGGCGCGTTCTACCAGTGGGCGATTAAACGTGGCGCGGATTTTGTGGCTACTGGACATTATGCGCGGATAATCAAAAAGCAAACTATTTTTTCTCTCGCGATGTCGGCTGACGACGATAAAGATCAGACTTATTTCCTCTGGACGCTCAAGCCGGAGCAGATCAAGCATTGCTTGTTCCCCGTGGGCGGGTATAAAAAGCGAGAAGTGAGAAAATTAGCGAAACATTTTAAGCTCCCTAATTTTGCCAAAAAAGACAGCCAGGGTTTGTGCTTTATCGGCAAGCTGGACGTGAAAAAGTTTTTGCAGAAATATATTAAAGTGAAAAAGGGGAAAGTTTTGAACCAGCAAGGCGAGCAAGTGGGCGATCACGATGGCGCTTGGTTCTATACTATCGGCGAGCGGCATCACGGCTATATTGTGCAGAAGGATGTGAAGAAAAATATACTGATTGTAAGCGATAAGCTGCTAACACCAGAGAGTGGCAAGAGTGTGAAGCTAGAAAATGTGAACTGGACGGCTGGCCAAGCACCGGATACGAGCAGGCAACACCGCGCGCGGATCCGGCACCGGGGCGAGTTGCTGGCCTGCAGATTAGAGAGAGTAAAAAGATCAGCAACTGGAGCTTGGCAAGCGATCTTCCCTCAAGCGCCAACGGGCATCGCTCCCGGGCAATCACTTGTGCTCTATGATGGAGAAGTTTGCCTCGGCGGTGGCGTGATGGCATAAAAAAAGCCCCGTGCGCCGTCACTAGACGCGCACGGGGCGAGCTTGATCTGGACTCGCCTGCTTGTTGCTGGCTTAGCGTTTGCTGTAGGGTATGCCGCAACCGCGGCTACCATGGCCATGGCCGTTCACTCGCGCCTGCCGCGGTGTCCCGCCGTTGTCGGGATTGTGACCAGGCTGGTGGCCATTAAGTCCAGCCGAGCTACTGGACCGGCTTACGGGTGCGTTGGCGCCGATGGGAATCTTGCCGACGTACTTAGCCCAGGAACCAGCCGTATTGTTGCGGGCTGCTGTGGGTCGGCTAGAGCCCTTGCCGTCCAGACCGCCCAGAGGTGGGCTGCACAACAGCATCTCGCCAATGTCTGGAGCCACCTCAAGCTGAACACCAGAGAATTGTGCAAACATCTTCCGACCCGCCGACTCTGCTCGGACGCTTGTCCGCCCCAAGCCGAGCACCAAATGGATAACCTCGTAGCCGGGTGGCGGCGCTGGTGCCACCACTTCGGCCTTGATGATCCCCTTGCTCACATAGCCCGTTACCTTTACCAACCACACTTCCATTGTCCCGCCTTCTTGCGACTGCGTCATACATCGGTCCTCCGTGTTTTGGTCCACTCGTTTCCAAATCAACACTTAAGTAACTAGAAAGATCAAGCCGAGGGAGAGTGTAGCATGTGTTATAATTTTGTGCTAGTCTAGTGGCATCATTCCGCGGTAGCTCAGTGGTAGAGCGTCCGGCTGTTAACCGGTTGGTCGTAGGTTCGAATCCTACCCGCGGAGCCAGATTGGATGATACGAGTTCTCCGCCTCGGGGCTTCGCCCCTCGGCGGGCAAATCGGCGAGAATTTTCCACGACTT
>CAYWPU010000007.1:0-2483 GCA_964460805.1 uncultured Candidatus Saccharibacteria bacterium
AAATTAAGCCACACCCGCTCGCACCACGTGCTCCACCAGCGCATGGGTGTACCCCATCTCGTTATCATACCAGGCAAGAATTTTTACCAGATTCCCGCCAACCACTTTTGTCATTGTTAAATCAGCCAGCGAGGCGTGCACGGTACCAACGATATCAGAAGAGACTAATTGCTCCTCGCTCACGGCAAAGATGCCCTGCCAGCGCGGCTCGCTGGCCGCATCGCGCAAGAGATTATTCACCTCTTCCACACTAGTATCGCGCTTGCTGATAAACGTGATATCAGCCAGAGAGCCAGCCAGCACCGGCACGCGTAGCGCGATGCCGTCAAAGAGACCCTTGAGCGCGGGGATCGCTTCTGTGACCGCAATCGCCGCGCCAGTGGTGGAAGGGATGATACTGGAGGCTGCTGCTCGCCCGCGCCGCCAGTCTTTGCCATCCGGCGAGTCAACCAATCTCTGACTAGCCGTGTAAGCGTGCACTGTGTTCAGCACCGCCTTCTCTACCCCCACGCTCTCCAGCATGATCTGGATCACCGGGCTGGCGGAATTGGTGGTACAAGAAGCGTTGGAAGTGATCTGGGCTGATTGCAAAACCTGATCGTTGATGCCCATCAGGACAGTCGCCCCAGTGATGCCTGGCACCGCCTCGCCCTTGACCGGCGCGGAGATCACCACCCGCTGAGCACCAGCGTCCAAGTGCAACTTAGCCTTCTCATAAGTCTCAAAGAATCCGGTAGACTCCACCACCACCTTCACATTCAGCTCGCGCCAAGGCAGTTTATTTGGCTCTTTTTCTTGCAAAAACTTAATCGCCTGGCCGTTAACAATCAGCGAGCCTGGTTCCGTTTTGATCTCCAAGCCAGAACGGCCGTAAGCGCTATCATACTTGAGTAAGTAGGCAAGATTCGCCGCGTCACCAAGATCGTTCACTGCCACCACCTCCAGCTCGGGCCGCCGGAGCGCCAGCTTGAGCGTGGCGCGACCAATGCGCCCCAAGCCGTTGATCGCGATGCGAGTCTTAGCCATTTATTTCTCTCTTACTTTATTACTATTACTGCGTGGTGAAAGCGGCATCTGCTAACTTGCCACCCATCATCACCATCAGATCCGTGCGATGGTCAAAAGCGCGGTCGCCGTTATCGGTAAAGAGATTAACATGGTAGCGCGTAGCAGGAGAGGTGGGCGCCAACAGTTCCACCAGCACATCCTTGTGCGTGCCAGGGGTGGAGAGCAGGGCCGCGCCCAAGATACTGCCACCCGGCGCGCCGCCAGCATCCTCGCGGACAGCAACCCAGGTGGGCGCGCTCACGCTCACACTAGTCACCCGCACTTGCGAGCCAGCCGGCTGGCCAGTCACACTCATCGCTCCCGCCGAGCCGGTCATGGTGTTACCAGACTCTTCCATTGTCTCCTCATCCAGCCGGCTCTCTTGCTCACTCATCTCCAACTTATCACTACCTCTCATTGCACCAAAGATATAACCAAGCACCAGACCAATAACCACTCCGATAATTACTGCTTTATTCTTTCCCCACATAAGAATATTTTCTGAATTAAAGATTATTAATTAATTTAACCCTTGCGCTCGGGCAAATTGCGCGTGACCATAAAGCTCTTGAGCAAAGTCTGACCCGCCGCATCGCGATAGACCTGATCCAAGCTTGGGTTGAACTTGAGATCCCCGTCATCGTGATAGACCACAGCGTAATAGCGCTCGCCCTCGCGGCTGGCCGCTGATAAGTTCACCTCGCCGGTCATCACGTCTTTATCAAAGTAACCAGCACCGGCAATCGTCCCCGGCGCACCGTCCTCCTCACGATGGATCACCACCCAGCCGCCCCCGGGCAATTTAACTTCCGAGACAAAAACGAGCGGACCGGGGAACTGATCGTCCACCACCAAGCTTGCCGGCTCAGTCGGAACCGGCTGGACGGCGGCACCCACCGCACCCAGATTGCTGGTGTTCTGGAGCGAGTTCTGCTTCCACCACAAGGCGCCGCCCACAGCCAGAGCGGCAAGGACCAGCACGATGATGATAATCTTCTTGCCCAAATCGTTCATGGTTCTAGCTTAGTAGCTAATAATAGTCCATTATAGCCTAAAATTAGAAGTCAAGCATCTGTCTAGCAAGCCCTGTGCCGAACTTGGCTTTGATTATGATTTTTATGCTCAAGCTAATTACGTAATTCAGTTAAAACCTGATCCCAAAGTTCTGGTGGAATTTTAGAAAAACTAAGATGACCAATGTTGGCAACCTCTACGGCACGGGCACCGCTATTTTGACAATAGTTTTCTATGTCCACAGAACTAATCTCTTTATCAGATTTATCATAGACAACAGCAGCGGTATTTGGTCTCAACTCAAGCGCCGGATTAAACAATTCTCCAGACAACATAGACTCCCAATCTTTATCCTCAAAGCGATACCCTTGATAGAACGCCCGCCGGACAAACTGCTTAAGCCATTGCAGACTCTGTACATG
>CAYWPU010000008.1:0-1633 GCA_964460805.1 uncultured Candidatus Saccharibacteria bacterium
CCACAGGTATAAACGGGCTCATAGTGCTGCCCTCATTGCCGGTAGAAACTTGGAGTTTGCCGTCTTGGAAGCGATAAATAAACAAAGGCAAATCACTCTCGCCGGTGGCAAGGCGGAAGGCGATAGCCGTATCACCACCAGAGCAGTCCCGGGAATCAACGTCCGCGGGGTAAGACGGCGAGTCATCAAAGTCGTCCGCGGCGGCGCAATAATATCCCCCACCCTGCTTGAGCTTGAGCGTCATGCTATCTAGCGCAAAGTTGAGATTATCCATCACTGTCTTGATTGCTTGCGCTTTTTTATTAATATCATTGGCGCTCAGCACCGCGCCAATGGCGATCACCGCCACAGTGGCAAAGATAGAAACCGCCACCATGATCTCAATAAGAGTGAAGCCGGTTAAAAGATTTTTACGAGAAGATTTAATCATGGACATTCTGCTTTGCTATAGATATGGCCCGTGTTCCACACGCAGATATCGCGTGTCTGATTATTCCTAGCAGAGTGCAAGGTAATGATAGCATGGCTACAAGCGCCCCCGCAGTCGGGGAAGTCTTCCGAACCACTGCTGTCTACAAATGAAGCCTCAGGATTGGGACGAGCGAAGACGATATTAAGCGAACTGTCGTCAGTCAGCACCTGGCAACCTTGTCCGCAGACTCGTAGATTATCAATCCGCAAGCCACCCGTGAGAGTGAAGACCTCCCTGCACTCGGCATCAAGCGTGGCGCACGTATCCTCCTCAATGTCACTATAACGCCCGTTGCCATCCACATCGGCAAAGAGACGGAAAGAGGTCCCGCTGGGGAAGACTGAGGTAGCGTCGTTCATATTAAAGTAAATACCGTAAGACGGGAACTCGGTGCCCTCTTCTTGCAAAGTAGCCCGCGTATTGGCACCAAAGGACTGCGCTTGCCGGATAACCAGCGAGACCTCCTGCGCCACCAGCTCCAGCGAGGCGCGGTCGCGGAACTCGGGCAAGTTGCCCAGCACCACAGCCGTCATGATGAGAAAGATCGCCGTAACCGTCATCATCTCGGCGAGAGTGAAGCCGGCGATAAACCGAGCACGCGGATATTTTTTAGAAAAAGCTGGTGACATGGAGACTGAAAAATAAATTAATCCAGAGGCCCAAAATGATAAACGGCGCGAACGGAATCTCGCTCTTGAGGCTGAGCCTCCCCTTGCGCCCACGCAGCCGGCTAAGACCAACCAGAGCCAAGCTCAGCACCGCGCCAATCCAGAAAGCGAAGATGATCGCAGAAATGCCACCCGAGAGACCGAGCAAGAAGCCGACACCCAGGCCGAGCTTAGCGTCGCCAAAGCCCATCCAGCGGCCGCTGGACGCCCACCAGAGCAGATAGAAGAAGCCAAAGAGCAAGAAGCCGGCAAGCAAATGGTTAAGGAAGCGAAGCAGGCTAAAATCCAAAACGCTAGCAAGTAGTGCGAGAGTGATTAAGGTGTAAACCAAACCATCGGGGATGATCTTGTGGCGGAAGTCATAGACTAGGATAACCACAAGCAAGCTGGCAATAACTAGATGCGCGAGCAAAAGCGGCAAGCTACTGATAGAAAAACCAAATTGAGAGAAAACTAGCACAAAGAGCAAGCCCGTGAGACCCTCTACAGCCGG